>NZ_BAABIA010000005.1:0-300000 GCF_039542385.1 Prosthecobacter algae
ATGCGGCAACGCAGAACTCGGTCTTCAGGCATGCATTAAACAACGGCCTAGAGCGAGCACGTTCAAGGCGCAAATGCGGTTCGAAGGCTAAGTCGATAAAAAAGTGTGAAGATCACAAAAAAGCCCCGCCTTCTCACGAGGGCGGGGCTTTGATGAGGGACATCGACCGCTAGATCACGGTCGCACGTTGACGGGCTGTTTGGCGCTGGTGGCTTGAACGGGGGGCGGAACAGGCTTGGGCGCGATGGTGAAGAAGTAGCCGCCGCTACTGGTACCAGCAGAGTAGTCGAACTGTTTGGCGAGTTCGCAGGAGCTGAGGGCGGCGGCAAGGGCGAGGATGCTGAGGAGCTTGATTGCTTTCATGGCAACGGACGCGGGGTGTCAAATCACTAGGCAGATTACGGCAGCGTAGGTTTGCCAATCCGATCTTCGATCAGCTTCCGCGTAACGGACTTGTAATGATCCGTCTGTTCTTTGGTGAGGCCGATCAGGATGGCCATGTCTTCACGGGCAGCGGAGAGGGCGGCGTTCATCTTGTCTTCGCGCTCTTCCACATCCCGCTTATGAGCTGCCCATGTCTCGACGATCTCGCGCCTGTAATCAGCCACCTCGCTTTTGTGATCCTTCTGCTGCTGAAGGTAGAGCCTGCCGATGTAAACGAGAGCGATCAAGAGCAACACTTTCAAACTCAAATCCTCCCAGCCTTTGTAGTCGCCAGAGATGTCAGCCAGGAAGGTGCCCAGGCCCAAAGCTGAAGCGATGGCCAGCTTGATTTCAAACGCGAGATTATCGAATTGCTGTAGCATATTCTAACCAATGTTTGTTATTCGCCCTTGGCGGCGTCCCAGAGGGCTTTGTAGTGCAGGCCGTAGGAGACCATGATCTGTCGGAAGCGCAGCGTGGTGACAACGTGCAGCTGGTCACTCGCATCAGCGATACTCTGCGGAGTGGCATCTGTGATCAGGCCCAGGGCCTGGGCTTCACGAACTAGATTGAGCATCTGAGTGAACTGCGACCGATCCCGATCCTTGAGGCTGAGAACGAAGCCTTCAGGCTGGACGGTGTAGCCCACTGCAAGGGCATCAGCGGCTAGCTCACGCGCTGTCTTTAAACGCACTTCCCATTGCCTTTCCACACGATCCGCAAACCAAACCACTTTGGGTTCTGCCACTTCGTTGGAAGCCACTTCAGGAGCTGGTGTCTTGATCAAAGGAACCACTTGAGGCGGCTGCCAGACCGCCAGGAGCGGCACGCGTAGAACCTCCAGATCTGGCACGCCCTGCTCATCCACAGGCAGGGTGACGAGCGTGAAGGTATCCGTGCGGCCAAACTGCTTGTAGTCATCAGCTTGGCAGAAGGCGCAAAGGAGAAGGAAAAGAAGGAAGGATTTCATGATCTTAGTAGGCTAGTTCCACGATGTCGGCACGCATTACTGAGCGCCAGTTTTCGGAGGCGATGTTGGTCACCTTAACGTCCAAGGCATCGTTGGTGTCATCGGCCGTGATGGTGATGTCGGTCGCTGCATTGGATTCGTAATCGGTGCCCACGGTGGCCACATCCAGAAGCGTCGTCGTGCCGCTCACATTCTTAATGATGATATGCCTGGTATAACGATAAGCATCGCCGCCCGTGGACTTGCCCCCGATAACCATAATTTGGATCCCCATCACCTTACCAGCCGGGATAGTGAACCGGGAGGCCGAGCCGTTGAGAAAGAGCGTTGTAGGCGTGGCACCAGTCGTGTTGTTGCGAGCGACAAGAGCGCCCGCCTGGGCATCGCCAGTCGCACTGAAGATGCCCGCCGCCCATGCATCCATCCCAAATCGATCCGACAAAGCACCCGTGCCACCCGCACGGCCATGTTCCGCCGTGACTGAATTCGATTGGCCTCCCCCGATGAAACCAAATTGTGCGCTCACAGAATTACCGATGCCCGCAAACACACCCGCATAGTTTGAGGACGCGGTCGCCTGATAGCCGATGGCCTGGCTACCCGTGCCCCCGGTCGCTGAGGCCAGATACCCGCCCGCCATCCCATAGTTCCCTGTGGACCTGGAATATCGTCCCCAAGTGATGGAAGAAGTGCCGCTGGCAGTATCGGCTGCAGCGTTACGGAATGGCCCTTGCAGATCAATGGAGTAAGAACCCAACTTATTGCCCCCGGTCGCCGTACCATCCGACTCGCCGTAAAGCTTGAAGCCGCCCGTGCCTTTCGGAGTGAGGACTAGGTCCACATTCGTTGTCCCACTTGTCACCGTCAGCTCGGCTGCATTGATGGTATTGTTCGGCGATGCCGTATTGAGCGTTTCTGTGATGTTGGTTAGGCCCGATCCTCCTGAGGGTGCCGCCCACTTCATGCCCTTCGTCTCAGCGCTATCTGCCGTCAAGACGTGGGTATTGGTCCCCACGCCAAGGTCTACCCAGTTCGTCCCATCGCCCACGATCAGACGGCCTTTGGTAGGTGCGAGGCCTGCTACGTCTGCGAGCTGCGCATCGTAGGCCTGGACGTTGGTGCCGATGGCTAGGCCGAGGGCCGTCCGTGCAGCGCTCTCCGTAGTGGCCCCGGTGCCACCGCTGGCGATGTTCAGGGTGCCGCCCAGGGACAGCGTGCCGCTCGAGGTGATTGGTCCTCCCGTGAGCGTCATCCCGGTGCTACCACCACTACCCGATACGCTCGTCACAGAACCGACGCCCGTCGTGGTCCAGCTCGTCGTGCCGTCTGCATTGGTCGTCAGCACTTGGCCAAGGGTTCCAAAGCCGGAATACGGCTGAATCAGAAGCCGTCCGGGCTTGCGTGGCAGCATGATCTCCTCGCCATCGCCTGCAAACGGATCAGCGACAAGATGCTGCGAGTGATAGCTCACTTCTGGGGCATCTGGATAATCAGGATTGAAGAAGAACCTAATGCCCTGCGAGCCACCCCCGCTGGGAGCGTCTAACATGATGGGGATACCATATGCGTCATCGACCTGGTATCCAGACACGGCGGTGAGCCTCCCCTTGGCATCCACGGTAAAACCTGCAATCTCATGCGTGCCTGGCGAGACACCTGTGGAAGCCAGCGTGGTGGCCACCGATCCCGTGCCAGATCCCGTGACATCGCCTGTCAGTGCAGTGATGCCACTGCCGCCAGAAACGGTGCCCCATTTGATGCCTTTTGTCTGCGCACTGTCTGCGATCAGCGCTTGCCCATCGGTGCCCACGGCGAGGTCCACAAAGCTGGTGCCGTTTCCAACCAGCAGGCGACCTTTCGTCGGAGATAGTGCTGAGATGTCAGCCAGACTGTTCGCATAAGCCTGCACATTAGAACCAATCACCAGCCCCAGGGCGGCCCGGCCTCCGGCCTCCGTCGTTGCACCCGTGCCACCGTTGCTAATAGGCAGGGCACCCGTCACATCCCCGGTTAGGTCAATGATGGACCCTAGCACGGTCGTGTCCGGGTCGTAAGGCTGGACATCTACCCCTAGCTCCAAACCAAGCGCGGCGCGGGCATCGGTCGCATTTGCGCTCCCCGTTCCACCGTTGATGATCGGCAGCGTATCCGCTACCTCACTGGCCAGACTGATCGTATTGCCCAGGATGGTCGTATTAGCATTGTAAGCCTGCACATGAGTGCCGATCACCAACCCCGCCAGGGTCCGCAGACCTGAGTCATTCGCCGCCTCCAGCAGGCCGCGTCCATAGCTCGTCGTCGTCAGCGCTGCGATGTTCGTGAGATCCGAATCCAACGGCTGATAGCCCGCCACCGCTGCCGAGGTGGTGAGGTAGGAGGAAAGGTCACTGGTGAGAGCCACCGTCCCTGCGAGATCCCGCCAAGTGATTGTCCGGCCCGTGGTCAACGTCCCGGCGAAGGTCATCGTGCCACCCGTCAGCGTGCTCGCGAAATTCGTCAGCCCACCGCCACCTCCACTGCCAAACCCCAAGACGGTGCTTCCATCTTCAGCTTGGATAGTGGCCCCGGCTTTGATGATCAACGTGCCGCCGCTGGAGATCTCAATCGTTTTCCCGGTGGGCAGTTTAAAGCCTGCCGTCAGGTTTCCGGCAGATTTCGTTTTCACCACAGGCTCGGTGTTTTGAGCGGATGCCGAGCCATATAAGGCCAGGCCTAGCAGGATATTCAGGAGGGTCTTTTTCATCAGGCAATTTCTTTCCAGGTCTTGAGATTTTCAGCCGAGCGGTCGTCAGGGAGGATGGTTCCAGCAGGCACATCCTCGACGTCTTCATCATCAGGATCCGCGTATAACAAAAAGTGTCGTCGCACATCACGCTCGCCATCATGGATGATGACTTGAATCAGCGTGCGAGCTGACAGAGACACCGTAGGGATGCCATCCAGCTTCGTCGCACCGCCGCCCGTTAGGCCGATGATGTCAGCATAGTAAGGCACCGTGCGGGCCGGGTTTGGAACGGGATTCGGGATGTCGCCAGGCTCGATGTAAGCATTGACGATGAAGAGCGCGAAGGGATAGCTACGGCGCGGGACATCCTCGCCCGTGGGGGTCCACTCAATCTGCGCCATCACCTGCAGGCGATCCTTACCCTCGATCAAGGCCCGGAGGTCCACACCATCGACGAGGCAGGTAAACAGATAGCGGCTCGCTTCAGCGGATCCTGAGGCCACCCACGCGGCATCCATCACAAGCGGATCTTCCGTGTGCTTCTGAGGCTGCTTGATCACCAGCATGCCGGCCGTGGCCACATCCACCGCGAAAGGCACCTCGGCTTGCAGAAAGGCAACGCTCAAATTCAGCGCCGTCCCCAGCAAGGCCTCCAGTGCAGGCGCTGCATTGTCCACATTCGAAGCCTGCACTCGGCCGGTGGCGTGATTGATGAAAACGGGTTGAGCATCCACGCTCCCCCCGTCATGTCAAAGCGCCCGAGGGTTAACACGTGTTAACCCTCCCTAGTTCATCTCCCAGAAGCTCACACAGGCCCCAGCCTTGACCGTGATGGCACTGCCGGAAACTTCGCTGGCGAACCGGGCGATCACATCCCCATCCGCGCTAGGCTTCACCGTGCCTTTGATGATGGCCACATTACCGGCCGCTAAGCTGGTGGCACCTGCTCCCGCAGGCGTGTCATACCGGGCGCACACCGCCGCCAACACAGGCCGCCCTTCCTCCCGATGGTTCTTCGCCTTCACAAGCCATTCTTTGGCCGCCATGCAGTACCCGCCAAACTGCGCCCAAGCATGAGCCACACTGCCCGGCGGAATCTTACCCGGCCCCTTGCTCGGCTTATTCTTCGCCGCCACCACCGGGCCGCGCCCGCTCGGCTTCCGACGTTTGTTTGCCGCTCCCGCGACCGCTGCATTCATGTAGCTCATAATTCGGATGTGTGTTTTGTTGGTTAGGCACGTTTCCCATCACGCTCTCAGCGACAGTTCCGGATCTTCGCGCCGGATCTCACAGGCCGCGTTTCGGCTCCGCCGCCGCAGGTGCAGCACGTAGCCCCCAGGAAAGGTTCGCCCTTCAAAGCGACAGCACAGACGGCCAAACGCACTCCGCTCGCTGGGCAGGGACTGCCCGCTGGCCAGCATCCGGGGAAACAGGTTCAGGCTCTTCGCCAACTCGCGTAGCGTTTCCGCAGGCATCGGCTTTAGCCCATAGGCCCGGAATCCCTCTTCCAGCAGACGCTGAAACTCCGCTTCATCCAGATCCAGCACACTGGCCACCGGCTTGCAGCTCTGCAAAACATCCAGCAGCAGCAGCCGAGGAAACGCGAACAGCCGCCCCAGGCCGGGCCGTTCCACCGTCGAAGTCACCACCCCCATCGCCTTGCAGTAGCGGCGCGCCAGTTGCCCCAGCTCAATCTTTTTCTCCAGGCTCCAGCCCGCACAGTGATCCCGCACAAACGAAAGCAAAGTCACCGATTCCCCCTCGCCTCCACCATCCACCACAAAGCTCCCCGTCTGGCGAATGGCCGGCAAAACTTCCGATGTCACCCACTTGCGAAACACCTTCGCCTCAGGCTTGCGACTCTTGAAGATCAGCGCATACAGGCCGGATTCAGAGATGATGTTGAAAACCTTAGCCCCAGGACTGCCAGGCCGACCCTCGGGATTATCTAGGGTCGCTTTCTCATCTTCATCCAAAGCCTTAACCGCATCACTCGGATTCTGGATTTCCAAAGCTCGACAGACATCGACAGCCACAAACCAAGGCTCTTGCCCACGCATCATCACGCGGATCGGAGCACTGTTGAAGTCGAAGATTTCAAGGCTCATAAAATCGAAGGCTTATTGATTTTGATTGCCTATTAAGCAGCCATCTCAGGCTTAGTGAGCTGCATCAGGACAACCTTCCCGGTCTGCCTTCTTTCTGAGATGACGCGGATCATGCCCTGACGGAGCAAATCAGCGACAGACACCCCCGTTTCCTGCGAAAGAGCCTCTGCGGGCTCATTCAATTCAGGCGGAAGCGTCACAGTGGTTCTAGCGGCTTGTTTCTTCATGGCGTTATCAATGTTAACAATGATAACGCTGACGGCAAACACTTTTTGATGACAAAGTTAACTTTGTGATGAATCCATCAGAGCCATGAGTAAAAAAGACGCCCGCACATTAGGGCTGCGACTAGATGCCAATGACACATCTCGCGTAGCAAAATTTGAAAATGAAACCTCAATAGAGGGCGTCTCCCTCGCCCGAGCCGCTTTAAAGGCCGCCCTTGATTGCTACGAGGAAAACGGAGAGATAAGCGTCCCTCTGCGCTTCAGTATTGCACCGTCAAAGCAGCAAGCCCCAACCGTGAAACCGGGGCAGAATGCCAAACCTGTCGATTTCTCCAACATTACACCACTTCCGAAGCAGCATCTCGCCGCCGAAGACGAAGGGTCGGTGGAAGCCGATCAGTCGCAGCCGAAGAAGGTCAGCTATACCTCTGGCAAACGCAAGAAGGCCTAACGACGCCTAACCAATCATCCAACATCATCCCCTTCAAAAGCCCGTGGTAAAACCCACGGGCTTTTTATTGTGATGCCGCCAAAAGTCTCAGCGAAACAAACTGCAAGCCACCAATGATCAATGGTGCAAAGATCCAGACTCTCACGAGGTTCCAAATCCCGCTCGACGCCTGCCCTTTCGACATTTGCATCAAGCATAGCGCGGTGGCCACCATTGCCCACACACTCCACACGACATAGGCGAATAGGCCGATCAAAGGGACCAACCCTGTAAGGCAGATCACAGTGGTCACTACGTTAATGGCCAAGCCATAACCCTTTGCCAGCTCTGTATCCCGCTGGCGCATTGCCTCCTCAAAGGAAGCCTCGCGCCGCGCTGCAGCAGGTTTAGGCGTCATCTGCCGATGCAGCGCCTCCTCATGATCCAGCTCATCCACGAGCGGCAGCCAATCCGTCTCCCCTTGCCGACAGATCTGAGCCGTGGCCATCGCCTGGCCAGCCTCATACATCCGCTTGAGTTGTCCCATCGCATACGGCCCCTCGGCTGGGGATGCGCCATCTCTGGAAAGCCAATACACATTCATCTAAGAAACATCTCCTGCCAAACGTGCAGGATGCAAGTATGAAATTCGCCCTACCCGCAGGCCCGCTAAAGGTAGGGCGCATTGTCCCAATGCGCAGCCTTCCCCGGCCCGGTAGGGCGCATTGTCCCAATGCGCAGCCTTCCCCGGCCCGGTAGGGCGCATTGTCCCAATGCGCAGCCCGCCTTACAACCCAATCTGAAACCAGGCCTCGCCCTCCTCTTTGCGCAGCGGCCGCCGGTATGATTTACGGATCTCGCTTTCGCTATTCCCGCACCATTCTGCCACCTGGCTTCGGCTGTGCCCTTGAGCTAGCCGATACGAGATGTAGCTGTGCCTCAGGACATCCGCAGGCCACACCTCGATGATGCCCCGCCTCCTCGCCAGCTTGGAGAGGTACTCCCCGGCCATCGTGCCACAGATCACCTCATGCATGCGGCCGCGAGAAAAGGTTTTTGGCCGGGGATCGATGATCTTACCCCCGAGGATGGTCCTTACATTGTCCGGGATGGGCACAAACCGCTGCCTCATCACCTTATTGGCCACCTTGGCCGCCAGCTCCACATACCCACGGTCAAAGTCCCACATGCTCGGAGACATGCGCAGGATCTCTTTGGGGCGAGGGCCTAACCAACAGGCTGTCACGAAATAGTTCAGCAGTTTCGGCTCATCTTCCCGAACCGCCTGCAGCAGCGCCGTCGCTTGAGCCACCGTCAGGATCTCGGGGATGCCTTGCGCCACACGCTCACGCTCCAAAGTCTCGCCCGGATGCTTCTCGCCCTTAGGCCAGTAGTTCCAGGCCCGGCACTTATTCAGCAGCGTTCGCCAGCAGTCTAACCGATTGTTGTGTGTTCTCGGAGCCACCGCCTTCCCGTCTGTCATGCGACGGTTCACCCACGTTCCAAGGAATGCCTCCGAGACATCGCAAACGATCATCTGCCCATAGGTCTTATTGAAAAGGCCAATCTCCTTTTCCAGCGTCTCCACTGTCTCTTGATCCCGTTTCCCGTAGCTGTCGATCAGACGATCAAACGCAAACTTAACCGTGACCCTCTCCACGGTCGCCAGGCCCGAACTCTCATAATGGGCCACCGCCCGCTCAAAGAACTGCCATCCGCCAAACTTCCGCTCCGCCGCTTCCCATTGATCTAGCAGCGCGAAAGGCGACCTATCACCGCTCACTTTTTTAAGCCTCTCAAGCAGCACATGATCCGCCGTCGTCATGATGCGGCCGCCCTGGCCAGCGCTCAGCTCACGCACCTTCTTTTCTGCGAATTCCACAGCCTTCTCGCGCTTCGCCTTCGTTGTGGACCTCGTTTTGCCGGCCTCGCTCCAGCTCACCTTCCAGTACCCGTTCCCCCGCTCATAGATATGAGCCACCGCCGCCCCGAATTTGACCTCGATGACGCCCGGCCTGCTCTCAGTGATGCCTTTTTTCTTCTTCAATTTCTACACCACTTTACACCAAACTAAAGGCGCGAAAAGGCGTAAAAAGGCATCTTTTGGCAGAAATCCCCCAAACCCAAAAAAAAGCCCCGATGCCTGATTCTACAAGGCTCGAGGCGCGTTTGGGAATGGCGGAAGGGGTGGGATTCGAACCCACGGTGAACTTGCGCCCACGTCTGATTTCGAGTCAGGTACTTTAGACCACTCAGCCACCCTTCCGTGCTGCATGCAGCGACGTCATGTTAGGCAGAAGCGGAGGTTTGGCAAGATGTGCGTGGGAGATTTTCACTTTGGAAAAAAGTGCGTGCGTTTCTCCCGCCCTGTGCCTATGCTGGTTCTGTGACCTTTTCGGCCCAGACTCTGCTTTTGCTCTCCCTGCGACTTACGCTAGGGTAGGCGGCCCGTGTTTCCTCGCCATGCTTTGCCGTCACGTCACGGCATCCCCGCCCCCGGTCATTTCAGGAAATTTCTTTCCTGCAAAGCCTGCCAATCTTGTTAAAGCTGTCTAAATCTGTCCTGTCATGTTGAAGAATCCGTCCTCTAAATACCAGCCGTTTCGGCTGGTCTCTCTGCCGAATCGTCAGTGGCCCACGCGCCATCTCACCCAGGCGCCGCTGTGGTGCAGTGTGGACCTGCGCGATGGCAACCAGGCGCTGGCGGTGCCGATGAATGTTTCCCAAAAGCTGGAGATGTTCGATGCGCTGGTGAAGTGCGGGTTTAAGGAAATCGAGGTGGGTTTCCCCTCGGCCTCGAACACGGAGTTCAATTTTAACCGACGTCTGATCGAGGAAAATCGCATCCCAGAAGATGTCACCATCCAGTGCCTGGTGCAGGCGCGGGAGGACTTGATCGAAAAAACGGTGGAGTCCCTGCTGGGGGCGAAAAAGGTGGTGATCCACATGTACAACTCCACCTCGCCGGCGCAGCGGAAGTATGTGTTTGGCAAGACGAAGGAGGAGATCATCGCCATCGCCATCAAGGGCGCGCAGATGATCAAGGACCGTCTGCATCGCCTGGAGTCCACGGGCACGGAGGTGACGCTGCAGTATTCGCCGGAAAGCTTCAGCGCCACGGAGGTGGAATTCGCCAAAGAGATCAGCGAAGCCGTGATGGATGTATGGCAGCCGACGCCGCAGAAGAAGATGATCCTGAACTTGCCGGACACGGTGGAGGTGGCCATGCCGAATGTGTATGCCGACCAGATCGAGTGGATCTGCACGAACATCAAAAACCGCGAGAGTTTGATCATCAGCCTGCACACGCACAATGACCGTGGCACCGGCACCGCCGCGACGGAGCTGGGCCTGCTGGCGGGTGCGGATCGTGTGGAAGGCACGCTGTTTGGCAATGGCGAGCGCACGGGCAATCTGGACATCGTCCAGGTGGCGATGAATCTGTACATGCACGGCATCTCTCCGGGGCTGGATTTCAGCGACATGAATGGCCTGATCCGCATGTATGAGCACACCACGGGCATGACGGTGCCACCGCGCCAGCCATATGCCGGGGAGCTGGTCTTCACCGCTTTCAGCGGCAGTCACCAGGATGCCATCAAGAAAGGGCTGACAGGTTATGAGGAGCACAAAACCATCTGGGATGTGCCTTACCTGACGATTGATCCGAACGACATCGGCCGGGAGTATCATGAGGTCATCCGCGTGAATAGCCAGAGCGGCAAGGGCGGTGTGGCTTACCTGCTGGAGAGCGAATTTGGCATCGAGCTGCCGAAGGACATGCAGCGTGAGTTCGGCCCCATCGCCAACAACTTGGTGGATACCCTGGGCCGCGAAGTGAAGGCGGCGGAACTGCGCGCGATGTTCTGGAAGGAATACATCGAACGCGAGACACCTTTCTCCCTGCACCACTTCCATGCCGATGGCGTGGACGGTGTGTTTACCTGCCGCAGCAGCTTGGTGAAAAATGGGCAGGAGATCGGCATCACGGGCACGGGCAATGGCCCCATCGCGGCCTTTGTCCAGGCGCTGATCCAGGACGGGGGCGCGCAGCCATTTGAGGTGGTCTCCTACCGCGAACAGAGCCTGGAGGCAGGCTCCGAAGCCAACGCCATTTCCTACATCCAGATCAAGCTGAAGGACGGCAAAACCGTCTGGGGTGCGGGGGTGGATACGAACATCGAGCTGGCCTCCATCAAGGCCGTGATCAGCGCGGTGAATCGCGCTTCCTGAAAACCAAAAAGTGAACTTCCTGGCATCATGCGGCTTGATCTTAGGCCGCCTGTTGCCAGGGTAGCGGCCATGACTCAACCCCAACGCGAAGCCCTGTTCGACCTCCTTGCTCTCTCGATCTATGCCGATGCGCATATCTCGCTGGTGGAAGAAGACCTCATTCAGTCGGCCTTCGTCTCCAAAGGCTGGAAGTCTGAATACCCCAAGAGCCTTTTCATCGAAGAGTCCTTCGCCCGCGCCCGTGAAGTGGCGGAAAGCGACGACACCGTGATGGATTACCTCACGGAACGCTCCGCCGTCTTCACCACCAAGACCGCGCAGGCCGAGGTGCTGGGCATCGTCAAAAATCTGCTGGAGCGCGATGGCATGACGGCAGATGAAAACGAGTTTTTCAATCTACTGATCCAGGCGATGCCAAAGGCCAAGTAGTGATACTTCCGTGACGGCTGTGCAGGGGAGGGCAAAGAGTTTCCCAATCCCTGCCGTATGGCTGTCATGGACAGGCGCGACTTTCTCAAAACCAGCACGGCAGCCGCTCTCGGGGCACAGGTTTTTACCGCTCCAGCGGCGCATTCGGCCAGCCCCAGCGCCCGGCAGCCGGACCTCATCAAAACAGAAAATGCCAAACCGGGTGCGAGCTACCAGCTCACCCGCATGCGGCCAGATGGCGCGAAGTCTTTCCGCTCGTCCGTCATTGAGGGCTACTGCTCCCGCCAGTCCGCGAAGGCGGGGGAAACGCTGGAGATCTTCGTCAGCACCGCGCCCGTGGCCCGGTTCCAGATCGAGGTCTTCCGCATGGGTTATTATGATGGCGTGGGCGCCCGGCTCATGGCCACTCTGGGCCCCTTTGAGGGCAAGACCCAGCCCGTACCCGCCATGGCAGAGCAGCGCCTGCGCGAGTGTTCTTGGGAGGCCACCACCACGCTGACCATCCCCGCAGACTGGCCCAGCGGCGTGTATCTGGGCCGTTTGTCCACCCTGCCTGCACAGGCGGAGGAGCCCTACTGGCAGAGCTACGTCATCTTCATCGTCGCGGATGATCGCCCGGCCGACATCCTCTTTCAATGCAGCGACAATACCTGGCAAGCCTACAATCGCTGGCCAGAAAATGAGTCTCTCTATACCGATCCCCGCGCTGCCCACGCCCCCGGTGTCAGTGTGAGCTTTGACCGCCCATATGGGAAGTATGTGCAGATCCTGGATCACCCCTTGAGCATGGGCAGTGGCGAGTTTCTGCTGTGGGAGTACCCGCTGTGCTACTGGCTGGAAAAGGAGGGGTACGATGTCACCTACTGCTCCAACGTGGACAACCTGGACGCCGCTAACCTCAAGCGTTGCAAAACGATGATCAGCATCGGCCACGATGAATACTGGGACCTGCGCCAGTATGACTATGTGAAGCAGGCCATCGCAGACGGGCTGAACGTGCTGTGGCTTTCCGCCAACGACGTGTACATGGTCACCCCCTTCACGCCAAATGGCCAAGGGCAGCCGAATCGCCGACTAACCCGCGAGACCTGCTTTGGCGAATTTCGCGAAGAAGAAAAAGAGGCCTATTCCAAGGTGCTCGGCCCCTTTGAAAAGACCGGTCCAGATGAGCGCGACATCATCGGCGCACGCACCATCGTGCCCTTCAATGGCGGCGGCGACTGGACCTGCACGAAGCCTGACCACTGGCTCTTTGCAGGCACCGGCATGAAGCAGGGCGACAGCATCCCCGGCCTGGTGGGGTGGGAATTTCATGGCGAGCCCGATCTGCAACGCCCCAGCCTGGAGGTGGTGGCCGAGGGCAACGTCTGGGCCGGCGGCACGCGCCTGGGCAGGTACGCAGCAACGATCTTTGAAGGACCAAAGAAGAACTTCGTCTTCAATGCCAGCACCATCTTCTGGAGCCAAGGCCTCAGCACCCCACCCGGCCACATCATTCCCTGGAGCCATTTTTCCCGCCCGCACGGGCCGGATGAGCGCGTGCAGCGCATCACGCGGAATCTGCTGCAGCGCAGCTTGGCGTGAGGGCGGCGAAGGCGGAATCTGTGGAAAAAAGAGGCTTGGTAAAATGGGAGGCTGCTCTCGTCATCTTTCGCCTCACCTCCTTTTTTGTTATGCTCTGGGTCTATCGTCGTGAATGCATGCGAGCCGTAATGGGTGAGTTTCGGCCTAACGAGAAAGATGGAGGCCGACTTCGGTCACGCTGAAGAAGTAACGCATCGGATCACAGGTGGGGTCTGGGCGAGCTAAAGCTCGGGCTACTTTGGCTGCGCCTCGGTTGCGACTCTTTTTGTTAGGCGCGTCCATTTCCGATTGGGCAATGGGTGTGGCGCAGGCGACTTCAGAAGTCCCGAAGTGACGAGACAACAAAGCCCAGGGCCAGCCTGGGAACCAGGCGCAGCCCTGGGGAATAGGACGGGCGGTATTCTCCCATGCCATCGAGCCCTGAAAGGGCGGGAGAGGAGAAGGTGGTGCGGCCATACTGCCTCGCCCTTTCAGGGCTTGGGGAGGGAGACGATTTTCTCTTGGGAGTCCCAGGGCTTCGCTCGCTAAGGCTCGCTGACCCTGGGCTGGGTTGTCCCGCCCCGCTGGGGCTGGGGGAAGAGTGGGTTGAGGGTGTCAGGAGTAACGAATTGGTAATAGATCACAAAAAATCTCCACCTGCCGTTGACCGAGTCGCTCCGTTGTTGGATTGAGAGGTCATGTGGTCCTACCTGAAAACGTGGCTCCTGCAGCGACGCCTTTCTAAAGCCCAGCAACGCCTGATTGAGGTGCTGGAGCAGACGAAACTCTACATCGCACAATCCGAGGAGTCCATCTACTCCCCTTTTACCCCCACGGAGATCGCGAGCGATTTAACAAAGGCGATTGAAAGCCTGAAAGGGGGTCATTCCATCGACACAAGTTTGCTTCAAATGCATTTTGCACCCGCGAGCTCGATCCAGGAAACAGCCCTGAATGCTGGATGGGTGGACCCCTATTTAGATCTTTCCCGCCAGTTTGATGAATTGATTGAAGCGGTATCGTAACTGACACTGAAGGGCTAGGGATGCGGCGTTGAAAAGCATCCTGTTCTGAATGCGATCATCCATGAATTGCCTAACCGAAAATGAGATTTCGCACTGGTTGCGAGAGCGCGGTATCACGGAGGACCCTTATCACCAAGTTCCCCCAACGAGTTTTTATCTTCAGTTTTTCACGCCGCCAAATCAGTCTGCGGGTTCTTTTTTCCGGCAGTATTGGGACCGCATCATCGGTTGCGAAGCAGCGCTCGTTCACATCACGGACTGGGGGCTTTATACGAAGAGTGAAATGATTCCCATCATGGGCATTCGTGCCCTGCACTCCGAGACGCGTTGGCTCATTGATGCGCCGGGTCATCTTCTAGAAACCCACGAGTCTGAGACGGTCATTTCACTGATGACCCTCACGACTTTTTTCGCCTGGTCCTCTTATTTGTATAGCCCATTGGGCCATTCGATCCTCTACAACTGGGAGGGAGATATTTTTGATTTTTGGACGGACGATGCTGCGAAGATGGAGATGATGAAGGGACTGCTCGTGGACTTCAACCTGCGAGAAACAACGGAAGCCAAGTAAGGAGGATATTTTCACATCATGACGAGCGAAGAAGCCTTGCAGAAATTCGGTTTGCCCGCAGCGCCGGAAGATCGGGATGAAATTCGACGGCTCCTTGCTTTGGAGATTGAGCGTGAGCGCCAAGGAGAAAGCGGAGAAGAAATGCTGCGGACGTTGTGTCTTCAGCTCTTCAGTTTAGGGTATCCTGAAGATGCGCTTCTCATCTGGGAGGCCAAACAGTCCAGCTTCAATGCTGGCTATGGCCTCGACATTCAGTTTGTTTGCGGTGCCGGATTGACGGTTACTAAGGATTATCTTTCTCAATCTAGCGTGCTGGAGTCATCGGCCATCTTACAGTATTTGGCGGCATGCGACCAAGCTGGAGATTTTGCCAAGTGGACACCGCAGGTGACGATTGAGCACTATCGCAGTTATTACGGCCTTTGATCTTTCTTCCCATCCATCTCCATGATCCGTCAAATCTCAGAAAGCGAGTTTACAGGGCCGCGTTTGACGGAGGGAGCTTGTTTGTTTCGTACACCTGAGTCGCTGGAGATCGGGCAAACAATTGAGTGGGAGCCGGAAGTCGAAGATGGGCTGGGACCTGGGAAGTTTGCTGTGTTTGTGAGCCCTGGCGGATTGATTTTTTCACTTCAACTTTATGAGTTATCCCCACGGAAGGATCTCATGACTCTTTATGTGAGGCCGGGGGACCTTGGGTTGCATGTGGACCAGGCCTTGATCGAACTCTGTCTAACCAGTGCAGATCTTGGCTGGCTAGCAGATGGGGCCCGACTCCCTCCCGCCCGATTGATCCGCCAAGATGACAATGGCGTGCAGTTTCATGTGGGGGACTACCCCTGCCACGCGGATGCGGAGGCCACCCGCAGGCAGTTGATGGCTGGGCATCATAAGCAGGCGTATTTTATCGAGCCGATCTTAGAAGGTGGGCCGACCCTGCTCTTTCCAGCAGATTATAGTGGGCCTCCTTCGATAATTCCCGCGCCATGACAACTGGGCATGAGGTTTTAATCGCTCGCTTGGTGCTCAATGAAAGCAACGATCTCCAGAGAAATTCCATCACTTTCTCCCTCCGTTCGTGAAATCTCTAGCGTGGGGGTGAAGCACTGATTGCATCCGGGGAAATCCCGGCTCCACTGATCTTGCGAAATGCCCACGCCCTTCTCCTCCCGTCACATTGGACCTTCGGCTGCTGAAACAGCGGCCATGTTGGAATCGCTCGGTTACGAAACGCTGGATGCCCTGGTGGATCAGGTGGTGCCGGAGGCCATCCGGCAGCGGTCGGCGCTGAATCTGCCCGAGGCTCTCAGCGAAGAAGATGCGCTGCGTCGGCTGAAGCAACTCATGGGACGGAACAAGGTGGTGCGCTCCTTCATCGGCCTGGGTTATCACGATACCTTCACACCGCCAGTCATTCAGCGAAACATCCTGGAAAACCCAGGCTGGTACACGGCCTACACGCCGTACCAGCCAGAGATCAGTCAAGGTCGCCTGGAGGCGCTGATCAATTTCCAAACGATGATCACGGACCTCACGGGGCTGGATGTGGCTGGGGCTTCGCTGCTGGATGAAGGCACGGCCTGTGCCGAGGCATTAACACTGGCGGCGGCGCAGGTGGCCGGGGCAAATCGAGTGCTGGTCTCGGATCAATGTCACCCGCATAACATTGAAGTGGTGCGCACACGCATGCTGGCGCTGGGCATCGAGGTGCAGGTGGCGGATGTGGCCACGTGGCAGCCCGATGGCACGAAGGGTCTAGCGGCGGTGCTGGTGCAGTACCCGGATACCCAGGGGGTGATCCATGACTTTGAAGCCCTGGCCAAACAGGTGCATGAGGCAGGTGCCTTGCTGGTGGCCTCGGCAGATCTGCTGGCGCTGACGGTGCTGCGGCCGCCGGGGGAGTTTGGCGCAGACATCTGCGTGGGCAATAGCCAGCGCTTTGGCGTGCCGCTGGGTTTTGGCGGGCCTCATGCAGCCTTCATGGCGGTGAAGGATGCGCTGAAACGGCGCATGCCGGGTCGCCTCATCGGCGTGTCTAAAGATGCAGCGGGCAATCCCGCCTACCGACTTTCATTGCAGACGCGGGAGCAGCACATCCGCCGGGAAAAGGCGACGAGCAACATCTGCACGGCACAGGTCCTGCTGGCGGTGATGGCCTCCATGTATGCAGTGTATCACGGGCCGGAGGGGCTAAAAAAGATCGCCCTGCGCACGCATGGCGCAGCGGTGTGGCTGGCGCGGGAGCTGATGCAGGCGCACCTGGAGATCACCAGCGATGACTTCTTTGACACGCTGACGGTGAAGGTGCGCAGTGCGGATGATGTGCTGCGGACGGGCCTGCTCTTTGGCGTGAATCTGCGCAAGCTGGATGCCCAGCACGTGACCGTGGCGCTGGATGAACGCGTGCGTGAAGAGGAGCTGCAGGCCATCCTGAAGGCCTTCGGCATCAGCAAGGCCCAGCACCCGCTGCACCTGAATGATGCGGCGGATTTGAACTGCTCCGGCGTCTTTCATCGGCAGTCGGCCTACCTCACGCATCCGGTCTTCAGCCGTTATCATTCGGAGACGGAGATGATGCGCTACCTGCACCGGCTGGAGAGCAAGGACATCGCACTGAACCGCAGCATGATTCCCCTGGGCTCCTGCACCATGAAGCTGAACGCGGCGGCGGAAATGATGCCGCTGAGCTGGAGCGAGGTGGGTGGGCTGCACCCCTTTGCCCCACACGATCAAAGCGAAGGCTACCGCGCGATGTTCACGGAGTTGGAAAATTGGTTAGCCGAATGCACCGGTTTTGATGCCACCTCTTTGCAGCCGAATGCGGGCTCTCAGGGTGAATACGCGGGCCTGCTGGCCATCAAACGATTTCACGAAGCTCGGGGCGAAGGTCATCGGGATGTGTGCCTCATCCCCACCAGTGCCCATGGGACAAATCCCGCCAGCGCGGTGATGTGTGCTTTTAAAGTGGTGCCTGTCACCTGCGATGAGCAGGGCAATATCTCGCTGGAAGATCTGAAGACCAAACTGGCAGCGCACCCGGACAAGGTGGCCGCGCTGATGGTGACGTATCCTTCCACCCATGGCGTCTTTGAAGAAAGCATCGTGGAGATCTGCAAGCTGGTGCATGAGCACGGCGGGCAGGTGTACATGGATGGGGCCAACATGAATGCCCAGGTGGGCCTGACCTCCCCGGGCAAGATCGGCGCGGATGTCTGCCACCTGAATCTGCACAAGACCTTTTGTATCCCGCATGGCGGCGGTGGCCCCGGCGTGGGCCCCATCTGCGTGGCGGCTCATTTGAAGCCCTACCTCCCCGGTCACCTCACGTGGGAGCAGCAGCGGGAAGGGGCGGTGTGCTCCGCCCCCTGGGGCAGCGCCAGCATCTGCACCATCTCCTGGATGTATATCGCCATGATGGGCCCGGAGCTGACTGAAGCGACGAAGTACGCCATCCTCAATGCCAACTACGTGGCGAAGAAACTGGCCCCCTGTTTCCCCACGCTTTACAAAGGCAGCCACGGTCTGGTGGCGCACGAGTGCATCCTGGACTTTCGCCACTTTCACAAGGTGACGGTGGAAGATGTGGCCAAGCGGTTGATGGACTTTGGCTACCACGCGCCAACGATGAGTTGGCCTGTGGGCGGCACGCTGATGATCGAGCCGACCGAGAGCGAGAGCCAGGCCGAGCTGGATCGCTTTTGCAGCGCTATGCAGTGCATCCACGGCGAGATCGTGGGCGTGGAAAACGGCACCTTCCATCCGACCGACAACACGCTGAAGGCCGCCCCGCACACGGCCGCCTTCATGCTGAAAAATGACTGGCCGCATGCCTACACCCGCGAGGTGGCAGCCTTTCCCCTACCCTGGGTCAAGGAGGCCAAATACTGGCCCCCCGTGGCCCGCGTGGACAATGTCTATGGCGACCGCAATCTGATCTGCTCCTGCATCAGTGTGGAAGACGCGGCCCAGTAAAACGGCGCAAGGATGCAGCCCCACCGACGTTTGGTGGGGCATGCGTTTCTTGTTTTTGTCCTTGTTCGTCGCGGCCTCCCTCCAGGCTGCGGGTCCGAATGTGCTGTTCATCATGACGGATGATTACCGTCCTGAACTGGCCAGCTATGGTTCCCCGGCCATCACACCGAACCTGGACCGACTGGCGAAGCGGAGCGTGCAGTTTCAGCGGGCCTACTGCCAGCAGGCGGTGTGCAATCCCTCCCGCTCCTCCATGCTCACGGGTCGTCGGCCAGATACCTTGAAGCTGTGGAATAACGGCACGCATTTCCGGGAGCAAAATCCGGACGTCACCACACTGCCGCTATGGTTTAAGGAGCACGGCTACACGACTCGCTGCGTGGGCAAGATCTTTCACAACTGGCATACGGAGGCCAAAGGGGATCGACGATCCTGGAGTGCGGATGAGTTTCTGCACTATGCCAACCATGGCCATGACACCCCCCAAGTGAGCGGCAAGCTGCCGCCGAATCAGATCACGGCCCCGAGCCTGCGCGACTATAACCAGGTGCCACTGTGCGAATGCCGGGATGTGCCGGATGAAGCCTACTTTGACGGACGTGTGGCGGCGGAGGCGGTGAAGGTTTTAGCAGAGGTCATAGACCAGCCGTTTTTCCTCGCCGTGGGTTTTTGGAAACCACATGCCCCATTCAATGCGCCAAAAAAATACTGGGACCTCTATGATCGTAGCAAGCTGCCACCCCTGAATCCCAACCGTCCCGATGGAGCCCCCGAGCTGGCCTTTCACCAGAGCACAGAGGTGCTGGGCCCCGTGAAAGAACAAGTGCAGCCGAGCGCCGAGCAGATCGCCGAAATACGGCACGGCTACTTTGCCAACATCAGCTACCTGGATGCCCAGCTAGGTAAGGTGCTGGATGCTCTGGAAAAGAGCGGCAAGGCGGACCAGACGATCATCACCTTCGTGGGAGATCATGGCTATCACCTGGGTGAACACAGCCTGTGGGGGAAAACGTCTAACTTTGAGTATGACGCGCGTGTCCCCTTCATGATCGCACGTGCAGACGGCAAAAACGCGGGCACACGAACCGAATCCCTGGCAGAGCTGGTGGATCTCTTTCCCACCCTGGTGGAGATGTGCGGGCTGCCTATGCCGAAAGGTCTGGATGGAGATAGTCTGGCTGCCGTGGTGGAGGATCCGACCCAGGCCATCAAAGCCGCTGCCTTCACCCAGCATCCACGCCCCGCCTACTTTGATCGCGAACCTGACAAACGCCCCAAAGCCATGGGCTACAGCGTGCGTACAGCGGATGTGCGCTACACCGAGTGGCGGGACTGGCTGACGGGAGATGTGGTGGCCAAAGAACTCTACGATCACCGAAACGATCCTTCAGAACTGAAGAACCGCGCCGATGACAGCGGGCTGCCTGAAACACAAAACCAGGCAGCGAAACTGCTGCGGGCCGAGTTTCCCCCAGTGAAACATTGATCTCACTTCCGAGCCTTGGTCGCTTGCTTGCCCGGTGATGGGCGCTTTGGCCGGGTGATGAAGAATAGCGCGATGCCCAGCAAGGACACGACGCAGGTAGCAAAGGTGAGCGTGGTGAGGACCAGATCCCTGACGTCTTTGTTGGGGATGAATCCCAGCTTGTGGAAGTTGGTGAAAATGCGCGCTTCAAACTGGCGGCTGTCATCGGTATGACGCGTGACGCTGCCGGTGGTGGTGGACACGTAAACACGGGTGTTTAGCTCATCATCGAGATCAAACCGATAGACCGGGAGGATTCGGAAAATATTGATGTACTCCGTATTAAAGGACGTGAGAAAATCCGTCTTTAGCCCCTTTTTTCCTCCCAGAAAAGCACTGGCGATCTCGCTGGCGTAGGCCTCATCCCGGGATGGATCCACACGGCCATCCACGGCGCTTACATACTGGGCGGCATGTCCGCCTTTCACATAGACCTGATACCAGGGCTGGCCACCGATGCTGCGCACGTTCACGGCACTGATGCCCTGGGCGGCTTCGGGCAGCCGGGCCACGGCCTCACCCACGGCCATCCGGATCTGTGAGACATCCAGCCCCTCCCCGCTCGGGCGAGCTGACGGTGGCGGGGCCTGTGTGCGGGTCATCACGTTGTGAATGACGCCGCTGCCTGCGGACATTAGGATAGTGACGCTGAAAAGCAGACCTAACCAACGATGCGCCTTGCGAATGATATTTTTGTTCATGATCTAAAAATGTCCCTGAATGGAAACGGGCAGTGGAACACTCCCCCCCGCCCGCCTAAAATCACTTTACCACTTCCACTCCACACCCGCATACACGGCCCGGCCATCTCCAGGGAAATAGACGGCGCTGCCAGCATTGGCGGTCTTCAGCACACCCGTGGTGGCCGCGTAAGTCTCATCGGTGAGGTTTTTGCCCTCAATGAAAAACGAGAAGCCTTTGGGGGTGCGATAGCCCAGCTTGAAACCAAGCAGGGCGTAGCCATCCGCCTTCTGCGAATTGGCCAGATCCACAAAGTAGCTCTGCGGCACCCACTCCACATTCGGCCCGGCATAGAAGCCGCAGGGATGCTCATACAGCAACTCGGCGCGGTAGTAGTGGCGGGGCATGCCCGGCAGCTCGTTGTTCCCAAATTCGCCGTCACCGTCAAAGTGGAAATCGCTGAAGAGATACACCTGGCGAAGAAAGAGCCGATCTCCCTTCACAGCTTCCGTGGCAGCCTGCTTGCCGCTGCCCAGCGTCGCCTCCTGCCAGGGCGCGAACAGCCCGCGCAGCAGGTCGTAGTCCACCTGCGCCTCCACCCCGTGGTGGATCGTGCGGCCTGCATTCACCGTTTGCGTGGCGCTGACACCAGGGATGCCCAGAGACAGCAGTTCATTGTCCAGCCAGGCATAATACCACGCCACATCCCACGCCGCCCGACCTGCACGGCCACGTGTGCCGATTTCGACTGTGGTGCCGCGCTGAGCATCCAACTCCACCAGGCCCGGGGCTGCGCCTGCTGCTGTCAGCTCACCGAACGAAGGCGGCTCGAAACTGCGGCTGACATTGAAGAACATCTGCGTCTCTGGATTGACCTCCCAGAGCACGCCCAATTTGGGGCTGAAGCCCCAGTAGTCCTGGCGGTCTGTGTTGTTTGCACCAAAGACACGCTGCTCGTCAAAGTCGCGGTTCGCATAGCTGCCCTGTGCACCTAGGATGATGGCGACAGAGTCCGTCATGTAAAACGTGTCCTGAATGTACAGGTCCACGTTCGTGGACTGGAGCTGGTTCTCAGCCGTGCGGAGACCACGCTCGCCTAACAAGTTTTGGAATCGATTATCCTGGGTGATGCCATACATAGCCCCCAGCCCAAGGGTGAAGTGGTTGCGATGCCCAGCCAGATCTGCCAGCGAATCATAGCGCACGTCCACGCCAAAGTCGTTGGAGACCTGATCAATGACCTGGAAGATCGGGTGATCCAGATCTTTCCAAGACCAAAAGCTGCTCACCGTCAGCGTTTCATCGCCATCGCGAAAGGTCGTCTTGTTCGCCACCCGCAACAGCTCAAAGTCACGCTTCTGTTTCTGTAGCACACTGCCCGCATTCGCTTGATCCGGGCGGCTTTCCATCTGTGCCTTGGTCAGGCTGCCGGGCAATTGCGAATCCGTCTGCACATACGTGAGGTAGAAGCGGGTCTCGATGTCGTCGCTGATCCTGTAACCGACATTCGCGAAGAAACGCTGGTTGCTCTGTCGGCTCCAGTCACGGAATCCATCCGAGGAAGAGTGCGTGACACTGGCATAATAATCCGCCGAGCCGAAAACGCCGCCCGAGCTCACCTGAGCGCGGAAGGAATCAAAACTCCCCGCCTCAAAGCGCATCTGCAAAGGCGAGGCCTCATACCCTGTCATGGAGACAAAGTTGATCGCGCCGCCGAGGGTGGTAGAACCGTATTGCAAGGCATTGGCCCCGCGAAACACCTCGACATAACGCGCCGAAAGAGGCTCAATGGCCTGCATGTCAAAACCGCCATCGGCGAGGTTCAGCGGAGCGCCGTCCTGCATGAGCTTGATGCCACGGCCATGGAAGGTGCGCTGGATGCCGGAGCCACGGATGGAGATGCGCGATTCTTCAGCCCCGAAACGGGGCTGGACGAAGACGCCGGGAGAGTAATCCAGGGCATCCTTCAGCGTGGTGGCACGCCCGCGCTTGTATTCCTCAGCATCCACGACGCCGACGCCGCCGGGGATGATGGAGAGTTCCTTTTTCACCGTTGCCACGCTAGGCACGGTGAGAGATTCGGGCTGGGAAGAGGCCGTGACGACGACCTCAGGAAGACTGGCCCCAGGGGCCGTGGTTTGAGCTAAAAGGGACGGGCACATCAACGCGCCCAGGACGAGCAAAGACAGGGATAATTTCACAAAGAATGATGACAGGACATGGGCAAGAACACGCCGCGCAAGGCAGACGTGAATCACGGCACCGGGATGAGAGTAGAAACCGTAGGACCGCTGCGATTCAGCGGCCATTATCTCATACCGGGTTCTGTCGTGGCGGTGTCCAAAGCGGGGGTATCACCCTCCGTTCCCCCTGCTGAATCAGCGGAGTGTAAATCATCCGTGCCGGGGAGGGAGCCACCACGTGCAAGGATTGCACCAGGATCGCATCCAGCTTCTTCATGGGCACCTGAACTGACTTTTCCTGATCCTGCTTTTGCCCCTTGTCTACCGCTTTGCAAAGCGGACAGGGATGCTCGCCATCGAAGGTCTTGGCCACAGCCTCCACCAGCGATCCGTCGCGCGAAAAACTGATGAGCATGCCTGTCCAGGCTATGCCCTGCAACACGGCCCACTGGAAACCTAACGAACAGCATAACACGACCACCACCATCCAGCGCGCAAGGCGTGGAAGCAGGGTGGAGGCGGCATGAGTGGACATTTGGAGGCGAGGCTAGAGGGCCGTCCTGACACTGTCAACCGCCAGCCTGTGGCAAGCGTCAGATTGCCAGTGCAAAGAAGGCAAACACGATCAGCATGCCCCACCAGAGTACCCAGGTCTGCATGCGTCCATAGTCACGGCCGCCGCTTGTATCGCTGGGAATCTCATCATCAAAACCAAAAAGGCGGGTCTGATGTTTGAAAAAATACACGCCCAAGGCAAGCGTGCAGGCGATGCCTATCCAGGCAAGAATTTTGAAGGGGTAAAGGTCTTCGCGACTGAGGGCTGCCAGCAGGGGTTCCAGATTCATGGCCCAAGATAGGGGCCCTGTCCTGTCTGACCAGATACAGATGGCCGCTATCTCATCATGCACAGATGGTGCAGCAGACCAGAGGCAAGCCGTCCATCATGCCAGGTGCCTTTTGGCCAGACTGCCCAGAATCTGAAGGGCCTCCTGCAAGCGCGGAGACCATGGAACCCCGCAGGAAAGGCGAATGCAATTTCGGTATCCTTGGTTAGGCGAAAACATCGGACCTGGCGCTATATTGATCTCCCGGGCCAGGGCCTCGTCCTGTAGGCGAAGGGCATCCACCCTCGGTGGCATCTCCACCCACAGCACAAAGCCGCCCTGAGGCTGGGTGACCCGAGTTCCCTCTGGAAAAGCGGCGGCCACCGCCTGGGCCACACGCTGCACATTGCCTGCATAAAAGGCCCGTGCTCCGCGCAGGTAATGATCGTACCCACCCGTGGCCAAGAACTCCGCAATCGCGAGTTCCGGGAGAGTCGCGGTGGCGAGGGTGCTCGTCAGCTTCAAGGTCTTCACCTGCTCATAATAGCGGCCTGGGGCCACCCAGCCGACACGATAGCCCGGAGCCAGAGATTTGGAAAAGGAACTGCAGAGCATCACCAGTCCCTTTTCATCGTAGCCCTTGGCCAGACGTGGCCGATGAGGGCCGTGATGCAGTTCGCCAAACACATCGTCTTCGATCAGGGGGATGTCACGCTCGGCCAGCATCCGCACCAGACGTTCTTTGTTGGCATCCGGCATCAGGGCACCGAGGGGATTGCTGAAGTTGGGCACGGCGAGGCAGGCGGCGACCTGTCGCGTCTTCAGCACTCGGGCAAGCGCCTCCAGATCCATGCCATCGCGAGGATGGGTGGGGATTTCAATGGCCCTGAGCTTGAGGGATTCAAGGGCATGCAACACCCCGAAATACGTGGGAGACTCCACCGCCACCACGCTGCCCGGCACAGTGACCGCACGGAGGCAGAGCATGAGGCCCTCCGTCGCGCCGCAGGTCGTAATGACCTCCTGAGGCAACAACATCGCACCGGAATTCATGACCCGCTTGGCCACCTCCCGACGCAGGACCTCCGTACCGGGGGGCATGTCATAGGAAACTCCGCTCTTGCCCGCCCGCCGTGCGACGCTGGCGAGGATGCGGTTCAGCTTCACCATGGGTAGCAGTTCGGGACTGGGCACTGCACCACCCAGAGCTAAGACGCGCGGCAGCATCGCGGCCTCAAACAAGCGCGATTGCAAGGCACCGACGGTGACCTCGCTGACCGCGCGAGGCGTGCGCGCCATCATCGGTTCCTTCAGCACAGGCCTAGGCACCCGCACAAAAAAGCCGGACTTGGGCCGGGCCTCCACGAGGCCGCGATCCTCAAGCCAGATGAAGGCCTGGATGGCGGTGGTCAGGCTCACCCCATGTTGCTCGCTCACACGACGCAGCGAGGACACTCTTTCCCCCGGCCTGAGCACGCCTTCCTCAATCAGACGTGCGATCTTCTCCGCCACCTCCTGATAAAGGGGCGTGGAGGTAGCATCCGTGCGAGGAGTCCGAGACATGGTGAAAGCGCCGACGCCGTTTGGAGCGATACGCCAGCCACCCCAGCAAAGCGCAGTCCGTGCTCCAAGCAAGCGGCCAAGCCGTTAGAGGAAAAGAAGAGGCAGGGGATGAAATGCCTTAAAAAAAGGCTGGCACGACTTCACCGTGTGCCTGTGGATTTCGATTTCAGCCCCACTCAAACAGCCATTTTCCCATTCGATACCTTTTGTTATTCCCGGAATCAACGGCCCCACATACACGCATTTCCTTTTTTGAATTCGATCTCTGTTTAGCCATGAGCACTCTATCTACCCTCCATAACCTCATTCAAATCCTCAAAGACGGCCAGGAAGGCTTTCGCACCGCCTCCGAGGACATCAGCAACTCCGAACTGAAAACGCTCTTCAGCAGCTACTCGCTGCAACGCAGCAAGTTTGCCGGTGAACTGCAAGCCCTCGCTCACGAGCTGGGCGAACAAGACCCTCCATCCTCCGGCTCTGTCGCAGGGGTTCTTCACCGCGGCTGGATCGACCTCAAAGCCGCGCTGATGAGCCGGGATGAGCACGCCGTGCTGGCGGAGTGCGAACGTGGCGAGGACGCCGCTGTCGCCGCGTATCGCAAGGCCATCGAAGAAGATGACCTGCCTGCCAACATCCTGTCCATCCTGCAAATCCAGTTCATGGACATCAAGAGCGCACACGACAACGTGCGAAATCTGCGCGACAGCCGGAAGGCCGCTTAGCCCATCCATTTTTACACGGGAGCTCCAGGGAAACCTGGGCTCCCGTTTTTTGTTTGGCCAAGCGATACGGACCCGCTGCGTTTTGTTGGACAACCCTGCTTCGCCGGATATGGATGGAAGAGGCAGGAATTTCTTTTTATTTTTATTCTTACCTCAGTCCATTTCATTCCATCTGCCTTGGCAATGCATTGAAAATCAAACGTCTCCGTAGTTCAATGGATAGAACGAGGGTTTCCTAAACTCTAAATACAGGTTCGATTCCTGTCGGGGATACTGAGTTGATTATCAACCCTCCACGCGGCGGTAGATTCCTTATGGAGTACCAAAAGTGATGGCACGTTTTTTCGGCCTTCGCCTTTGAGTTTAGACCGACCGCGGACGAACAGGGCGCAGGAGGCGGATGCCTACGAACAGGGTGAGGAGGGGGAGGAGGAATTTGAGAACCTCGGCGGCTTTTTCCAGGAGGGCGAAAAGGTTCCCCTTCCATTCGAAACGGGCTCCTTCGGGCGTGCTCATGTAGAGATGGTTTTCACGGGCGCGGATGAGCTCGGCCATGTTGGAATGGCGACCGTAGTAACGCTGTCGCAGTTCGTTATTTGCGGCCAGTTCGTCCAGGCTCAGGACCTCGCCTGTGCTGTCTGTGGGGATGATTTCAAGATCGGCATCGTAGAGATGCCAGTCACCCTGATACCAGACTTCCATGACGACGTGCCCCTGCAGGCCGATTTGACGGGCCTTGTAGCCGTGGGCACGGGCAAGGTCCAGCATGAGGTAGGAGGCCTGATCGCAAAGGAGGCAGGAACCGTGTGAAACCAGGCCCTGCGGGGACCAGATGTGGTGAAAGGTGGGGTGAATGAAACCGGCGGCGTAGAGAATCCAGTTACTGGCCAGAGTATGCTGGGCCTCATCGTGGGTGAAGCGGGCAATGACGAGATCGTAAATGGTGCGGAGGCGGTCCGCATCGGTGGCAGCAGTAGTGAGTTTTTCATCCAACCGCTGGGAGAGAGCGTTGTAGGTGGGCAGTTGCGTGGGTAGGGCGGTGTCAAACCTCTCCCAATCCCGCGGGAGCGAGGAATAGCCCCGACCCCAGGGGGTAAAATGGCCCACGCTGGCCACGACCAGCAGTCCGCCCCCGACGATGGCACACAGAAAACCTGTGACGCGGCGCACGACGGGGGAAAGGAAGGGCATGGGAGAAAAATCTAAAGGCAATGGGACGAAGGACGAATGAAAAAACGCGGAACTGCGGGATAAATGGCCCTGAAAGGCAAAAAGAAGCCTTCTTGGAAGGCTGGCAGGAGGGGTCATCAGTCCTGTTCATGGTGTGCATGAGCAAAATCCCCTTTGCCAATATCCCCCTGGCAGGTATGACTTCCGCCCCCGCCCAGGCGGCCTAACTTACCCCTACTGACTGAAAATGAGCCAAAAAAGTGACTTCGGATTGATCGGCCTCGCCGTGATGGGCCAGAACCTAGTGTTGAACGTGGAAAGCCGTGGCTTCCAGGTTTCCGTGTTTAACCGCACCACCGCCACGACGGACGAGTTCATCGCCAAGCACCCTGGCAAGAAGCTGGTGGGCGCCAAGACCCTGGAAGAATTCGTCCAGTCCCTGGCCACTCCGCGGAAGATCCAGATCATGGTGAAATCCAACGCCGTCAAAGATAGCGACCGTGACGCCGTGGACGCCGTGATCGAGCAGCTCATCCCTCTCCTGGAAAAGGACGACATCGTCATTGACGGTGGCAACAGCTACTACCTGACCACCGAGCGCCGCGACAAATACCTGGCCGAAAAAGGCCTCCGCTTCATCGGCGCTGGCGTCTCCGGCGGTGAAGAAGGCGCCCGCAAAGGCCCCTCCATCATGCCTGGCGGCCCTGCCAGCACCTGGGAAGTCATGAAGCCCATCTTTGAAAGCATCTCTGCCAAAGTGGACGGCGAGCCTTGCGTGATCCACATCGGCACCGGTGGCGCTGGCCACTACGTGAAGATGATCCACAACGGCATTGAGTATGGCGACATGCAGCTCATCTGCGAAGCCTACAACATCTTCAAAAATGCCGGCTTCACCACCGACGAAATCGCCAAAGTCTTCACCGACTGGAACGACGGCGACATGCAGAGCTACCTCATCCAGATCACCGGCAAGGCCCTGGAACAGAAAGACCCTGAGACCGGTACCCCCATCGTCGAACTCATCGTGGACAAAGCCGGCCAGAAAGGCACGGGCCAGTGGACGCTCCTTAACGCCGCTGAAAACGCCGTCGTCATCAGCACCATCAACGCCGCTGTGGAAGCCCGCATCCTTTCCTCCAAGAAGAAGGCCCGCGTGGCCGCCAGCAAAGAGCTCACCGGCCCGACGGTGAACATCACCACGGACAAAGCCGAGCTGGTGCAGAAAGTGCACGATGCCCTCTACGCCTCCAAAGTCATCTCCTACGCCCAGGGCCTGGACCTGATCAAGACCATGGGCGAAGCCAAGAACTGGGGCCTCGACCTCGGCCGCATCGCCTCAATCTGGCGCGGCGGTTGCATCATCCGTGCCCGCTTCCTCAACAAGATCACCGACGCCTACCGTGAAAACGCTGAGCTGAGCAACCTCATGCTGGCCCCCTTCTTCAAGGACCTGCTGAGCAAGACCCAGCAGAACTGGCGCGAAGTGGTCTCCCTGGCCACCCTGAATGGCATCCCTGTTCCTGCGTTCTCCGCCTCCCTCGGCTACTACGACAGCTACCGCGCCGAGCGCCTGCCAGCCAACCTGCTGCAGGCCCAGCGCGACTTCTTCGGTGCTCACACCTATGAGCGCACGGACAAGCCTGAAGGCGAGTTCTTCCACACCGAGTGGCCTGAAGTGATCGGCTAAGGGACTTCGATTCCACGGGAATCACCACATCTCAACTTGATGGCGGCTGAGGGAAACCTCAGCCGCTTTTTTGTTAGCCTCACTTGTTAGCCTCACGGCAGACGAAGATGGCCATAACAAACCATGTTCGTATGCAGTCATTTAGATTTCCGGGGCGAAACAACCCTTGGTTTGGGCTCATTGAATTTTTTGATCTTCCAGCCGGAATCTGCGGCGTTGATCATTTTTCGATAAGCCCTAAAAAAATCTTCGGCGTTTGGCGATTTGTCGTCGTCCACTTCATACCATTGACCTTTGTGACCAAACATGGCTCCGAAAATAATGAGCTTCGAAAGACGACAGTTATCCGGCACGATCTCGACAAGGATTCCGGTGGCGGCAGGACCCTCTGGAGGGGGTTCGACAGGTTTCCAGGCCGCATGGTTTAACCACTGAATCAGTCGTGCCTTATCCGAAGGGTGGGTTGAGGTCGCATCAAATCTCCTCCTCCAAGGCTCATCCTCGTTCCAACCTATCAATGTCCCTCGACATCGCACTTCCTTGCATTGCGACAAAACGCCAATAGCATTTTGAGGAAAGGCGTCGCCCTGTGGAACGGTATCAGGGCAACCGACCCAATAGAAGATCGCGATGAATAGATGAATCATGGGAATTTGATGCGCTGAGATTTTTCCACCTACTAACTCATTCCAGTTCGGCGGCTACCGGGTTCAACGCTGCATCAATAAGC
This sequence comes from Prosthecobacter algae, assembly GCF_039542385.1. Lineage (NCBI taxonomy): Bacteria > Pseudomonadati > Verrucomicrobiota > Verrucomicrobiia > Verrucomicrobiales > Verrucomicrobiaceae > Prosthecobacter > Prosthecobacter algae. The sequence goes on from NZ_BAABIA010000005.1 coordinate 29,765, forward strand.
TTTCGTAGATCGCTGTTCCAGTCAGTCTTGCCTCCTTCACGACGGTTCGCGATGGCGGCGTAGTTAATGCCGTCGGCACGCTGGGCGCAAATCGCGGTGACGCCTGGGTGGCTGCCGTTGAAGGTGTAGCTGTAACGTGCACCAGGCTTTCGAGGAAGGCCGCTGATCCAGTAGGCGCCCAAAAAACGGCAGTAATCCGCCGCCGTGCAAGCGAGGACACCGGCCCCGTCGCGGGCCTCGGTCCGGAAAGGAAGTGGAACCTGTTCCTTCGGATACTCGGGATGATAGCAGTACCAGATCTCACCGGCCTGACGCTCCCGTGCATCGGAGCTGCTGAGGCTGAAAGAGGGAGCCTTCGCCGTTTTACAAACGGTCAACTGCAAGTAGTCCACAAACTTTTGGCCGCTGAGCTTTTCGATCACCCGCACGAGCAGGATGTAACCGTAATTGCAGTAAACCTCTTTGGCACCGGGATCAAAGTCCAACGGCAGGGTCAGGCCGTAACGGACGACGTGCATCGGCTCCAGCTCGTCGGGCTTGAGGCGGAAGAGATCCGTCATGAGGGTGCTGCGCGTGGTGAGGTCGCCTGAGGTATCGCGGTCCCAGCCGCCTTTGTGATCGAGGAGGTGCTGGATCGTCACGTTTTTCCAGTGTGGGTCACAGCCTTTGGCTTCTTTGTACTGGTCCAAATCCAAGACCGTAAAGACAAGGTCTTCGGCTTTGAGTTTGCCCTCCGCAATCAAGGTCTGGATGGCAGCTTTCACGACAGGTTTTGTCATGGAGGCGATCCGCATTTTCACGCCGGGCTGGAGCGGGGTCTTCATCGCAGAATCCGCCCAACCAAAAGCACGGTCATGAACGATCTTGCCGTTTTTGCTGATGGCGAAGGTGACGGCGGGCACACCTTTTTCCACCATGAACTGGCGAACGGCGGCATCCACTGTCGTCAGCGCCGGGTGCTCTTCCCCGCTGACCGGAATTTCCTCCGCCGTGAGCTTCTTCACCTCTTCAAAGCGATCTTTGATTTTGGATTCAGACAGCACGGCCCTCGAAGCTGGGGTGATCTGCTGCTGAACAAAGACCTGATCTTCGGGCGAAAGCCGGGACAGCTCCAGCGTAAAGGATGCGCCACCGCGCACTGCGATCTTCACCGATGAGGCATCCGCCGAGACAAAGTCCGCCTCAATCTTCTTTCCACTACTCGCTTCCGTCCAGGTGCGCGAGTAACTGTTTGGAACGGCCAGCGCGAGGAGTAGGCCAAGGAACAACCGATATTTCATCCGGTAAAAGTAATGAGCCGGAGATGAAATAGCAATGATGCACACGACATGCTGTCCACCATCTTTTCTCGCACTTTGCCATTCGAGGCCCCCTGCCTGCGGGCATCCTGCATGCCGCCTTTCTTCGGCTTACCAGGAAACGCCGTGTGTTCGGGGCACTCCGGGTACGTGGCACGGGCTTTGCAAGGTAGCACCCAACCTTTTTCTGCCATGAATGCCCCGTCCCCAACGCTTCATAACTTCCTCTTCATGCTACCCGCCTCCACCACCGGGGCGGAGCAGGAGATCATCGTGAACCTTGCCCGGCGGTTGACGAGCCTTGGCTATGTCTATATCGCCAGTGCTCATGAGGGGACCATGGTGGACCGTGAGGACATCCGTTTCATGCCCCTGCATGAAGACATGCTGCCATCGTTTGGCGCACTGACGGGCGTGTTTGTGGTGCGCGATGCGGGTATCGCTGCTGCGGCCCAGGACCACTACCCTGCTGCCCATGTGCTGATGATTGATCCTGCACGTGTGGAAGAGGACTTGCCGGAGTATGAACCGGAACAAGTCATCGCAGCGTGGCCTGCCTCCAAAACCCTGTGGTCTCGCCCGATCCGCGAAACGGCAAAGGTGCTGACGGCAGCGTGAGTTCTTGTCGCTGAGAACAACGTCTTCCCAACTTATACGGTCCCAGCCCGGCGGCGACGAAGGACAAAGGTGGCTAGGCCTAGGATGAGCAACAAAGCGCGGGAAGGTTCAGGCACTAGAGCGATGCTGAGGATGCCCTGGCTGTTGAGGAGGCTGGTGTCCCAGGCGAACTGGCTGGCAAGGATGGCCCCGCTGAGGTCCAGATTATTGGTCCAGTCCGTATCGCTGACGCTTCCCAGGGACGTCCAGTCAATGAGATTGAAGGTATCGCCGGCTGCCGGGGTGTAGCCGAGAAGGATGCGCAGGATGGCCCCAGATTCGAGGGTGAGGGTGTTGAAGACGACGAGGTCGTTGCTGCCATTGGCCCCGAGGCGGAAGTCGGTGCGGCTGCCGGTTTGCAGAAGGGTATCACCGGTGAAAGTGAGGGTGCCGCGGGTGCTGGCAGTCCCGGCTTGCAGGATGGCCCCGGCCTGGATCGTGGTGGCGCTGCCGATGCTACCAGTCCCCAGGAGAGTGCTGCCGCTGCGGAGGGTGAGCGGGCCGGTACCCGTGGCGCTTCCCGTGCTGTTGGTCACCAGCAAAATACCTGCGCGGATCTCGGTACCACCACTGTAGGTGCCAGCCGCGCCCAGGCGCAGCGTGCCGGGGCCTTGCTTGATCAAAGCGCCGGATCCAGTGACTGCGGCGGTGGTGAAAATCGTGCCAGTGGCGGTTTCGGTGCTGATGAGGACGCTAGGGCTGTTCAGCACAAAGTCGCGGTTAAAGGTGGTGGTGAAAACGTTGCCGCTGGTGGGGCCGTTGCTGTTGATTTGGCGGAGGGCACCTTCACCGCCGCCATCGCCACTGAAGGTGAAGAGGCCCCCGGTGGCCAGGGACCAAGTGCCTGCGGCGTCATCGTCAATGATGAACTGAGCCCCGCTGGCGACGGTGAGGTGGCGGGCGGAATTGAGCTGCGCAGAGGTCATCAGTAGCGAGCCTTCCTGGATGAGGATTTCGCCAGAGAAGGTGCTGCCGTTGGAACCCACACCCCAGCGGCCGGCGCCGGTTTTGATCACATTGCCGGTGCCGAAAAAGCCGTTGCCGCTGAAGCTTTGCGCGACCTGGAAGTCGAAGGTAGCTCCCGCTGCGCCGACGGTAATGCTGCGGGCCGTGTTGGACACGCTGCCGAGGGTATTCGCCGTGAGCTGAAGTGTACCGCCATTGATGATGACATCGGCCGTGGCTGCGCCCAGGCCGGTGGTGCCGCTGATGGAAACGGTGCCGCTGCTGATGACGGTGGTGCCGGTGTAGGTATTCGCCGCGCGCAGGAAGAGGGTGCCGGTGCCATTCATCTCCAGGGGGCGGAGAGCGGCCCCGCTGAGGATGCCAGAGAGGGTGACATCGCCACTGCCGGTGATGCGGAGGGCGGCGGGGGGCTCGGCCACAGCGCTGGTGTCGGCATTGATGGCGATGGCGCTGCTGTGGGTGAAGGCGGCGCTGCGGTCAATAACCAGGCTGCCCCCGCTGAGGGTGACGGGTCCGGTGAGGCTGCCCGTGCTGCCGCCTGCGCCTAGGCGCACCTGCCCGGCGGCGATGGTGGTGAGGCCGGTGTAGTCGTTATCGGTAGCGAGGGTGAGGGTGCCGGTGCCGCTTTTGGTTAGGCCGGTGATGCCGGTGATCTTGCCGCTGCCGCTAAAGGTGTAGTTCGTGCTGGCATTGACGGTGATGGCATTGGGCCGCACGGCACTGTTGAGCTGTACGTTAGACTGGCTGGCTCCGTCTTCGAAGTGGATGAAATCCGCCTGGACAAAATTGGTCGCGGCCAGGCTGGTGCGCGTCTGCCAGTTTTGGCTGCCGCCCACATTGACAGCGCTGCCCACGTCCCACACGGCGCTGGTGCTGCCGGTCCAGCGCACTTCTTCGCCCTGGACGATGTTTGCCTGCAGGCTGGTACCAGCGGTGTTATAAACGAGGCTGCCGGTGCTGCGGCCTTCCATCTGGAGGGTGAAGCCGCTGCTGATGGCGCTGCCGGCATAGTCCAGCAGGGTGTAGAGGCCGGTGGCAAAAGGCAGGCTGTTGCTGAGGCGCAGGGTGGTGCTTCCACCGTGGCTGAAGCCGCCAGTGGTGGTGACATTGATCAACGGCACCGCTGGGAGCGTGGCGGTATTCAGCTCCAGCAGCAGCGCCGTATTGCTGCCCAGGCTCAGAGTCGGCGTATTCAGGCTAGAGGCGGCCGCATCTCCCTGCACGGCCAGGGTGGCGACACTGCCGACGGTGAGGCCACCGGGGAGGGTGCCAGGCTTGATCCGCAGGGTGCCTTCACTGGCGGTGAGCAGGCCAGTGCTGCTGAGGCTGCCGGTAAGATTCAGCGTGCCTGCGCCGGTTTTCACCAGAGGGCCGGTGCCCGTCAAAGCGCCGCTGAGGGTGAGGGCGGAACCGGGCTGGGTCACCTCGATCCGGCCCCCGCCTGCGGCCACGGTGAGGGCGCGGGTGGAGGTGGCGGTGCCGGGGCCCTGGATCTGCCAGGTGCCTTCCGTGCTGGCGGTGCCAAATTCCAACCCGGCCAGGGGCGTGCCGGTGCCATTGGTGACGGTGCCCGCAGTGGGCACGCTGCTGAAGGGCATGGCCAGGGTGCCTTCGCGGATCTGGAAAGTGAGGTTGCTGCTGAAAGTGACGCCGCTACTTACCGTCACGGTGCCGGTCGTGCTTTTGGTTAGAACTCCGCCGCCTGACTGACCCAGGGCCCCGCCCACGCCGGTGCTGGTGAGGCTGCCTGCACGCAGGTCAAACACGGACGTGCCCACCACGGTGGTGTCCGCCGTGCTGGAGGCTCCGGAGGCGCGGTATTCACCGCCATTGAGGATGAAACCGCCGTAGCTTTCGCCCGTCTGGATATCGAACAAACCGCCGGCATTGATGGTGACGATGGTGGTGCCGGGCAGGTCGGGATTGCCATCGGGACCGAAGATGAAGGTGCCGCCGTTGTGGATGGCGATGGAGGCGGCATCGAGGTCGCCGCCTGCGCCGCGATCCGTCAGTTGCAGGATGCCCTGGTGGATATTGACGGTGCCGGTGAAGCCGTTGTCCCCCAGCAGGGTGAGCGTGCCGCTGCCAAATTTATTGAGGATGCCCGTGCCGGAGATGCCGCCCACCACATCCAGCGTGCCGCTGCCATCCATGGAGAAGGTGGCGGTGCCGAGAGCGAGGCGAGAATTCAGCGTGACGGTGGCCCCATCTTGGCGGATGCCATTGCTGCCCATGAGGGTGAAGACGTTGTCAAATGTGGTCGGCGTAGAACGGTTGAAAGCCAGAATGCCATCGCTCAGCGTCACTGGACCTTTGAGGCTGCCCTGGGCACCGCCCTGACCTAGCTGCAAAACGCCCCCGGAGACGATGGTGCCCCCTGTGTAGTCATTGTCCGTGGCGAGGATGAAGGTGCCGGTGCCACTTTTTGTTAGGCCTGTCGTGCCAGTGATCTTGCCCGTGCCTGCGAGAGTGTAAGTGCCCGCGGTATCCACGGTGACGGATTGCGGATTCACCACGGCATCGAGCTGCACATTGAATCGAGTGGCCGTATCGTCAAAACGCAGGGCATCCGTCTGGATGTAGTTGGTGGCGGTGCCGCCGGTGACGAGCTGCCAGTTGTTCGTGCCGCCCACATTTGCCGCGCTGCCCAGGTCCCACACGCTGCTGAGGTCGCCCTTCCATTTCAGAGTATCGGTGCCGGTGATGCTGAGCTGGATGCGGGTATTCGCCGTGTCATAGATCAGCGTTCCCAGGGTGCGGCCCGCGAGTTGCAGATTCAGCCCGCTGTCGATTTCAAAGCCATCGTAGTCCAGCAGGGTGTAGGTGCCATTGGCAAAGGGCAGCGTATTGCTCACGCGCAGCGTGGCCCCGGGCGTGAAGAGGAAGCTGCTGTTGTTGCGCACATTCACCAGCGTCTGCGTGGGCACGGTGGCGGTGGCCAGCTCCAGCGCCAGCACGGAGGTGCTATCCTCCAGATACAGGCCGGGCAGGCTGAATTCCGCCGTGCTGCTGCCCACATTCACAGCCAAGGTGCTGCCTGCGGCTACATTGATACCGCCAGAAAGAGTGATAGGGTTCATCCGCAAGGTGCCTTCGCTCACCTGCGTGAGCCCGGTGGCCGTCGAGGTACCCGTGAGGTGCAGGGTGCCCGGCCCGGTTTTATTCAGCATGCCGGAGCCCGACTGTGTGCCCGTCAGCGTCAAGATGGTGGTGGCATCTGTCACCTGAATGACACCGGTGCCCCCCGTCGCGCGGGTCAGGGTGCCTGCGCGGGTGGCGGTGGCGCCTTGATATTCCAGCGTGCCGGTGGTGCCGCTGGCACCAAAGGTGAGCGGGGCGGTGCCCAGATTCAGCGCATGGGAAAGGATGACGCGCCCGTCCTGGATGCGCAGACCACCGGTATTATTCAGCGCTGTGGAGCCGCTGAGGGTGACGGTGCCGCTGGTCGTCTTATTGATGATGCCGGTGCCGCCCAGATTGTACGCGGTGCCCGTGTACACATTTCCCACCACGCTGCCGCTGGTCCACGTCTGCTGCGTGCTGCCGCTGGTGTTGGGTGCGCCGCCGGTCAGCTCCAGCCGGCCGCCCTGGAGGTGAAAGCCGCCGAAGGTCTGCCCCTCCTGCCAGTTCACCGTGCCGCCGCTATTGACCGTGATGTAAGTGGTGAGCGGCAGGTTGGGATCTCCTGCGGCGGCATTGCCGAACTGGTAGGTGCCACCATTGTTCACCACGATGGAGACGGGGTTGAAGTTATTCACCAGCGCGGTGGTGCTGTTGCCACCCCAGTTGGAAAAACGCCCCTCATTGATGATGAGCGTGCCGGTGAAGCCCGCATTGTCACTGTCGTGGATGAAGTTCCCTGAGCCCACCTTCGTGATCGTGCCATTGCCCGCGAGAAAGCCCGTGAAACGCACCAGCCCGGTGATGTCCAGCGTGGGATTGGTCCCGGCAAAGGTGAGGGTATTCGCCGCAGCGGAGGCGGCCAGAGTGAGGGTGCCATTGCCCGTGTTTGACACCGTGAGCCGATTCAGCGTCATGGGGCCGATGTTGTTCGTGCTCGTGTAAGTGCCGGTGAAAAAGCGCAGGTGCAGGCCATTGCCACTCACGGGCACGGAGGCGGGCAGCCAGTTGGCGGCGGTGCCCCAGTTGGAGGTGCCCGCATTCCACGTGGCCGTCTGCGCCCGCAGTGCGGGGGCAACTAACCACAAACACGACCAAAGAAGGAGGCTACGGGAAAGCTTTATCATGGGGGGGCCAGCCCCTAACGCCCCGCTGCCGCCTCGTCAGCCGGAGTCGTGTCACAAGTCCGTGACACGCATAGGCAAGACCACCCCTGAGAGAGCGCCTAGTGACGCGAGAAGAAATAGAAGTTTCACGAAATAGCAGTGCGGCATCCATGAAAAGACAAAGCCACGCAGGCTATTCCTGCCGCCTCAATGGTTGGCCACATATCTTTTCAGCCTTTGATTTATCAGTCCACCCTCACTGCTGCACACACCATTTCCAGCAGGCGACCGAGGCCGCCGGGGCCTTCCATAAAGGCGTTGGTGACGAGAGGCTGCCAGTTCGTGCGATCGCTGGTTGCGGGAGGCTGGGGGAGGCGGGTCAGCTTTTCATCGTATTGGCCGTCTTTGCCGCCCAGTTTGTACACCACCAGGTCCAGTGAAGGCACCACGTAGAGGCAGAAGCCGCCTGCTCCAGATTTCCAAAACGCATCACGCGGCGCGCCTGCCACATGACCATCAGCATTGTGCTCCCACTGCAGGCTGAAGGGGGTGTGAGGATTGTAAGGGCTCCATGTCTGGCACTTTTCGATGTAGCTCGTGGGAACGAGCTGCTGGCCCTGCCACTGGCCTTTCTGCGCCAGGCAGTAGCCAAAACGCATGACATCCGTGGCATGCAGCGCGGTGCTGCCCGCGCCATTAGCGTGCTCCATCACCACATCCCCGCGATAGAGGCAGTAGTTCCATGCACCCCAGCCCTGCGGTTTGGCTAGGCGAGTTTGGATGTAGTCCTTCAACTCCACGCCGCTGACGTTGCGCAGCACGATGCTGGCGATGTGCGGAGAAGGACTGGAATACGAGTAGCCCGCACCCGGATCGCACCATAGCGGCACGTCCAAGGAAGACTGATCAATCGCACGCACGTCCTGGCCTTTCACGGGCTTCAGCGCCTGCGGTTTCGGGTCTCCCTTCACGTAGCCGCTGGGCGTCTGGCCCTCACCCCAGTAGCCGGCGCTCATGCAGAGGAGCTGGCCCAGGGTGATGTCGGCCTTGCGGGGATCATTCAGCGGCAGCGCCTGGGGCAGGTAGGTTTCGTTAAAAACCTTCGTGTCCAGCCCCTGCGGAATTTTGGCCTTAAATTCCTCCAGCATGATGCCGCAGGCGATGCTGCAAAAGGCCTTGCCGGTGGAGGCCATGTCGGGATTCGCATTCCGGCTGGCTTTGCCAAAGTAGCGCTCAAACACCAGGTACCCGCCCCGCACGACCACGAGGCCGCCGTTTGCCGTGCTGCGTTCTGTGGTGATGTAGGCGGGCTCCAGCTTCGCCACGTCCACACCGGCCAGATCACGCGCCTCCTTCACCCCCTTGGCCTCGCGCCAGCCGCCTTCGCTATCCGGCGGAGGAAAGTAGGGTGTGGCGGCAGACAGGCTGCCCAGGAGGGCAAAAAGGACGGGCAGGGCGGGACGGAGCATGCATGCACTGTGAGCGGGACGTGGGGCTGCGCCAGAGGGGATTTTCAGACCGTTTTTAAAAGCATACGCAGGCCCATCGCCTGGCCCGGGGCGGAAGCCCGGCTTGACTCCCCCCGCCGCCTCGCTTTGGGTGACTTGCCCGCCATGCACCTGAACGCCATTGTTGAATCCCTGCTCTTTGCGACCCAGGAGCCGCTGCCCCTGACGCAGATGGTCACGGCGGTGAAGGACACGGCCAAGGACATCCGCGATGCGACACCAGAGGGTGAATTGGCCCCCGAATGGATCGAGCCATTGCTGACGGTGGATGAGCTGGGCATGCGCGTAGCCATTGATGAACTGGTGGCCCATTACGAAGCTGACGGTCGCGCTTTCACCATTGTGGAGCGCAGCCATGGCTGGCGACTGTGTGCGAAGGTGGATTACGTGGAATGGTGCCGCGCGCTCTACCCTGGGAAAAAAGTCCAGCGCCTCAGCCAACCCGCACTGGAGACGCTGGCCATCATCGCCTACCGCCAGCCCATCACCAAAGCCGGTGTGGAGGCCGTACGCGGCGTGAGTGTGGATGCCATGGTGCAGCAGCTTGTGGATCGCGGCCTGGTGAAAATCGAAGGCCGGGCGGATCTTCCTGGACGCCCCCTGCTCTACGGCACCACGGATGCCTTCCTGGACCATTTTGCCGTGCGCACGCTGGATGAACTGCCGAACGCCACTGAGCTGCGCCGCGTGAAGCTGCCCACCCCTGAATCTGAACAGCCTGGCACCGCCGCCCCGGAGGAAACCCAGCTTTCCCTGGCCCCGGCTGAGTCCCCTGCCCCGGCCGCCTCTGAGTAAGCCCATGTCCCTCGAAGATACCCGCATCAAGATTGACGCCATCGATCAACAGCTCATCCGCCTGCTGAATGAGCGCGCGGAGCTTGTGCATGTCATTGGCGAGATCAAAAAGAAAGACGGCCTGGACATTTACGTCCCAGGTCGCGAGGAAAAACTGCTGCGCAAACTCTGCGAGCTGAACTCCGCCCAGCAGGGGCTCCTCACAGAAAAAGCCATCCGTGCCATTTTTCGCGAGATCATGAGCGCCGCCCTGGCACTGGAAAACAGCATGAAGATCTCCTTTCTCGGCCCCGCCGGGAGCTGGACCCACCAGGTGGCCATCAACAAATTTGGCAACAGCGTCTCCTACGTGGCGGAGGCCAGTACGGAAGGAGTCTTCTCCCGCGTGGCCTGCCAGGGCGTGGACTACGGCGTGCTGCCCATTGAGCATTCCACCGAAGGTGCCGTGCACCACACATTGGATCACCTCGTGGATTCCGAGCTCCAGATCTATGCCGAGATCCTTTGGAAGGTGGAGACCGTCGTCATGGCCAAGGGCGATGTCGCCTCCGTAAAGGTCATCTACGGTCACCCGCAGATGCTGGCGCAGTGCCGTCCCTGGCTGGGCCAGTGCTACCCCCACGCCACGCTCATCGAAAGCGCCTCCTCCAGCCTGGCTGCCACCCATGCCGAAAGTGAGCCGGGTACCGCTGCCCTGGGCACCCCACTGAGTGCGGAGCTGCACGGCCTGCGTGTCCTTTCCACCTCGCCGCGTGAGCACGCCACCCGTGCCCGTTTCATCATCCTGGGCCGCCGCAGCGGGGCCCCCACCGGGCATGACAACACCATGCTCATGGTGCATGCCCGCGACCGCGTGGGCGCCCTCCTTGAGGTGCTGCAAGTCTTCGCCAGCCGAAACGTCAACGTCCGCCAGATTGAAAATCGCCCTGTCCCCGGTGACCTCACGGGTGAGCAGGCACGCTTTTTCCTCGAGATCAGTGGTCATCACGAAGAAACCTCCCTCCAGGAAACCATCCACGATCTCACCGCCCAGGGTGCCAAGGTTAAAGTCCTCGGTAGCTACCCTGCCCCCGGCTGGGTCGAAGAGCGGTAAACGAGTCCTGCGCAGGCAGTGATATCGCCTTTTCACTGCTCGTTTCACGCCGCCCCATCAGTTCCCTGGCGGCGACCTTTCTGGAATAGTCTTGATTCTGCCCGCCAGATTCTCTAAGAGACTCGGATAAATTCATGCGATTTTCATCCTATATCTCTCACGCACTCCTCTTCGGAGCCACGCTGATAACAAGTCAGCTTTTCGGACAGGGAGGTGCTGGTACCCTGGACAGCACCTATGGAAACGCTGGAGTGGGGTTGGCCTCGGTGACAGATCAAAAGACGAAGACGCAGACCCTGGAGGTACTTTCCAATGGCAGCACCCTCGTCGCAGGGCAGCTCCTGGATGGGTCTGGCAACCAGCACATGATCGTCAGCCGCCTTTCAGGCAATGGACAACTGGATACCACCTTTGGAACCAGTGGTTTTTACACGTATTCGGAGAGCTCACAGGCCTTCACCGTACGGGCTCTGGCAGTACAGTCGAATGGCCGAATCATCGTCGCAGGAGATGCAGGCAATACCTACTACATCCTGCGGCTAACGGAGCAGGGTGCTCTGGACAATACCTTTGCCATCACCCGCATCAGCCACACCACTTCGTCCACCCTCACAGATGTGGTGGCCTTGGCCGATGGGCGTGTGATCGTCTCTGGGAACACGCGACGCGTGAGCGCATCTGACTTTGATGCAGAGCTGTTTAGCATCGTCTCGGCCGGAGGCACACTGGATGGTTCCTTTGGCACGAATGGGCGTTTGGTTTATGGAGGTTCGGGGGAGCAAACCGTCACCAGCCTGCAGGCGCAGTCGAATGGCCGCATCCTCTACGCAGGAAGCACATCCAACGGGGGATATGCCTACATCTCGCGGATCCTCACCAATGGGGTGCCGGACACGACCTTTGCCAATACGAACGGGCGGCTGCTCACCTCCACGATTGGCGGCAACGTCAGCAATAACCAGGGCGTGCGGGCGCTGACACTGGATGTGCTGCAAAACATCGTGGTCGCCGTCACCAGTTCCCCCTCCGGTGATGAGATGGGCCTCATGCGTCTCACCCCCGCAGGTGCGCTGGATACCACCTTTTCAAACGATGGCATCCAAACCCACACCTTTGGGTCCCCATCTTGGGTGCCAGGAGATTTGCTGGTGCAGAGCGATGGCCGCATCATCCTCGCCGCCCACCTGCCAGGGGTGCCCAGTTCCTCCCAGATCCGCCTGCGTCGTCTGGAGTGGAATGGTCAGTTGGACCATTCGTTTGGTGTTAGCGGGGAAATGACCTACACCCTCGGCAGCGGCGGAAATCTCTTGGCTGGCCTGCGGCAGGACCCGGCAAACAACCATCTTTTCATCGGCACCACCCGCGTGGACACCAATCCGCTCGATTCCATGGCCGTCCTGCGCGTGCTGCGCGGCAGCAATGCCCCTGCACCCGGCTTCACCATCCTTTCGACCCCGCCAGACCGCACCTTGCAGGCAGGCCAAAACACCCATCTCTATGCCGAAGTGGCAGTGCTCAGCGGCGTATCTGTAGTGTACAGTTGGTATTGTAACAATACCTTGTTAGGCCGCACGAACAATCCCAGCTTCGACTTCATCGCCCAAGGCAGCCATGAAGGCACCTGGCGTGTGGAGGTTACCGGTCAGGCCCCCACCCAGCGCATCACCCAGGCCAGCTCCCCCTTCCAGATCACTGTGCGCCAGCCCCCCGTTCTCAGCGTTCCCCCGCCTGCCCGGTCCCAGATCTTCACCGGCAGCTTCGGGTATTATGGCTACTACTACAGCGGCCGCCTGCCTGCCACCTGCAAAGTCTATGCCGACGGTGAGGTGGTCAATACCTTCGGTGTCAGCGGCAGTTACCTCGGCTTCGCTCTCTTTAACAACACCCCCGCCACCCGCACCCACCACATCGTCGTCACCAACACCGATGGCGAAGCCCGCAGTGAAGACTTCATCGTGGAATACGTCAACGACCCCTACATCCAGCCCCACAACAACATCCTCATCTCCCTTGGAGAAACCTTCCAACTCTCCCCCGCCATCCTCACCAATTACGAGTGGCGGAGCAGTTGGAAGCTCAATGGCAAAGTACTCCCTCTGGCCAACACCGTGGCTGAATACACCGTGGGAGCGGCCACCTTTGCCGATGCCGGCACCTATGCTTTCACCGCCCGTACCATTACCGGCAGCTACACGCGCGACATCCGCGTCGCCGTCATGGACAGTCGCCCCCGAAACCATCAGATCGCCGTCGGCCGCAAATTTACACTCACCATCCCCATCGCCGGATCCGGCCTAACCTACAGTTGGACACACAACGGAGTGCCCCTCCAGGCCCGCCCCGGCCTCAGCGGAGTGGATAGCCCCACCCTCACCTTCACCTCCCCCACCCTGGAGGATGAAGGCAGCTATGCTTGCACTGCCCGGTTCATCCCCAATGAACTTGGTGCCAACGAGCTCACCTGCGCAGACCAGACCCTCACCATCGTCACGGCCGTGCCCACCCTCCAGGCCTTCACGTTGGAGCCCGCCCAGATTGGCCTCTTGTATCAGGCCGAGCTACCCCTGCCCGAGCAGGCAGACCGCTTCACCATCAAAGGACTGCCCCCCGGCTTCCGCTACGATCCCATCTCCCACACCCTCAGCGGCACGCCCACCAAGTCTGGCCTCCACACCCTCACCTTCGCCGCCGTTAATCCCCTCGGCAGTTCCGTCCCCATCAAGGTTCTTCTGGAGGTACCCACCCTCCCCGCTGGAACTCATGGCCGCTTTTACGGCACCCTTTACGATGGCGTCCTCTCCACCCTCATCGATGTCACCATCACGCCAGATGGCCGCTTCACTGGGAAAATAAGCGCCAGCAACCACGCTGGCCGCACGGGGCACGTCGGCTTCACCGGCAGCATGGTCAATGGCCAGGACCTTGGCACCAGCAGCAGCCGCTACCACGGCACCGCCCAGCTAGCCCTCACTGGCGCTCTCGGCGGCCCTATCAGTCACGACGGCCCCACCACCTTCCACTTCCAGGTCGAAGGCGGCATCTTTGAATGCTATCTGGAGGTCCCCTTCACCAGCCCAGAAAATGGCAACGGTGTACAGTCCCTCAGCGGCAACCTCAGCCACTGCCCCTTCAACAGCAAAGCTCCTCTGGATGCTGGCTACCGCGGCGCTTTTAATCTCGGCTTTGAGCCCGCTGAAGGCAGTGACTCCCGCCCCGGCGGCAGCAGCTTCACCCGCTCCACCGTCAGCGCCAGCGGCCTCCTCAGCCAAGTAGGTAAATTGGCCGATGGCACCACCCTCACCGCCTCAGCCCCCGTCAGCCAAGACTTCACCGTTACCAGCCTTCGTCACCTTTATGGCAACCGTGGCGGCATCCTCTACAGTTACAGCCTCAACCCCGGCAGCCAAGGGCCCGACTACCTCAATGCCAGCATCAGCGGCAGCTTCTTGTGGTTCAAAATCGCCACCAGCTACAGCGGCCAAAACAACTACCCCATTGAGATCAACGCCAACGTCGGCCTCAACTCCTGTGGCAAATACCTGAAGCCCGATCACCCCAGCGGCCTCACCGGCCCGCTCATGATAAACACCAGCGCCGGGGCCCAAAACATCTCCGTGTCCACCCTCGGCATCACCCAATACGGCACCCTTCGCCGAGACCATAGCGTCGCCTTCCCGCGTGACCTCGGGGAAGACGCCCTCATCTTCAAAACTCTCAAGTTTAACTCCGCCACCGGTCACTTCAGCGGTACCACCAGTCTCCGAATCTCAGAAGAAATCTACGATCCCAAGACCGATACCTACAGCACCCGCGTCCGTATCCAACCCTACAACATCCAAGGCCTTGTGATTCGCGAGCCCAACAGCCTCAGCAGCTACGGACTGGGCTATGGCCTTTTGCCCGAATCCTTCCTGCGTCCCGATACCGAACAGGTCATCCGACTGAACCGCAGCTACGCTGTGGACCTCCGCAGCGCCTATTGATATCACCTCGGTAAAACGCGTCATAACCCCAGCGAACGCAGCTTGATCGCTGCTTCCTGGGCTTCGGGCGAAAGTGCCCCGCGTGCCCAGAGCGAGTCCTTCCAACTGGAAGACAGCGCCGGGCAGCCAGCCAGGCCCTGCGCACCAGCGGCATCCGCCCGGCGGTGGTGCATGATCTCATTCGCCAGCGCCACGCTCCACTGTGGGAAAGGGCGTTCCAGCCGGGTGAAACCCATCCCCGCCTGCACCCAGCCATGCTGTAGCACGCGAAAGTAAAAGCCGGTGAAGCCAGTCCGCTCCACCTGGGCCGTGAGATCCTTCACCTGCCAGCGCCGGGCCAGCTTCCAGCAAGGCTGGCGTGGCTGCGATATCTGCACTTTTGCCTCACCGATGGCATAGACATCGCCGATGCACACGTCCGTCTCAAGCAGACCCGCCGTGGTGAAGTTTTCCCCAAAGGCCCCAGGCGGCAGGGTGGCCAGGCCCAGCTTTTCCTGCCAATAGGGGAAGTGCTCACTGGCATAAACGCACACGGCCTTTTCCGAACCGCCATGGTAGCGTCGGTCCGCCTGCTGATCCCCCTTCAGCCCCTCATAGCCTAACCACAGGGGCGTCAAAACAGGCACCTTGTAAAAACCTGTAGTCCAGGCCTTATCCCACCATTCTCCAGAATCCTGCGAGGGCACTTCACGAATGGCCGATGTTTGGAGGGAGAGCAGGGTCATGGCGTTTCAGGAAGGGTGGCCGCGCTTTCGTGTTCGGCATTCAGTTCACGTAGTTGGTCCAGAATGGTCGCCAGCTTTTGCCCGGAAGGCGTCAGTGCATACTCCACGCGAGCTGGCAGCCCCGGATGCTCTGTGCGGGAGATAACACCATAGGCCAGCAGTTTGCGCAGGCGTTCATTGAGAATCTTGGTGGAAATGCCAGGCAAAAATCGTTCCAACTCCCCTGGGCGCACAATTCCGCGACCAATCGCTGCCACCACTCCAGCGCTCCATTTGCAGCCCACCACATCCTCCAACGAATGGTAGGAACGGCGGTCTTTCAGGCTCAGAAACTTCGTCTTCATGCGCCCAAAAATGTCGCACAAAAGGGTGCTGTCACCAGGGCACTTTTTGGTAACCCCCTCACCAAATCCTGCCCTCTTTTCAGCATTTAAACCCGCGTGAAGAAGTCACCCCCGCCCAACAAGGGCCTAACCAACAAACAAAACAATTCATGAAAACTCAAGCTGTCTTCTATCACGCAGGTTGCACCGTCTGTGTCGCTGCAGAACAAAACATCGCCCTAGCACTTGACCCTGCGCGTTACGCCGTAGAAATCGTCCACCTCGGTGAAGACAAGGGCCGTATCGCCGAGGCCGAGCAGGCTGGAGTCCTCTCCGTGCCCGCCCTGATCCTGGATGGCGTGCCGTTCCACATCAACTTCGGGGCCGACCTCGCCGCGTTGAAGTAAACCCGCCAAGGTACCGCTCCCGGCCTGGGCTGAGAGCGGTCGAAAACGCCCGGAGATGATGGAATCTCCGGGCAGTTTTTATGCAATCTTCTCCGCGCCAAAGTGACCGCGCAGGGCCTCGGGGATGAGGATGCTGCCATCGGACTGCTGGTAGGTTTCCACCAGGGCCACAAACAGGCGCGCCAGCGCGGTGCCGCTGCCGTTCAGAGTGTGGGGCACCTTGTTTTTACCGTTTTCGTCCTTGTAGCGCAGGTTCATGCGGCGGGCCTGGTAGTCGCCAAAGGTGGAGCAGCTTGAGACTTCCAGATAGGTGCCCTGGCCGGGTGCCCAGACCTCGATGTCATAGGTCTTGGTGGAGCCAAAGCCGATATCGCCCGTGCAGAGTTCGATGACGCGATAGTGCAGACCTAACAACTGAAGTACTTTTTCGGCATTCGCGGTGAGGCTTTCCAGCTCGGCCATGCTGGTCTCGGGCGTGGTGATTTTCACCAGCTCCACTTTGTCAAACTGGTGCATGCGGATGAGGCCGCGCGTGCCCAAGCCTGCGCTGCCAGCCTCGCGGCGAAAGCAAGGGGTGTAGGCGGCGTAGTTGATGGGGAGTTGCTCCAGCTTCAGGATCTCGTCCCGGTGCAGGTTCGTTACGGGCACCTCGGCAGTGGGGATGAGGTAGAGGTTATCCTCTGGACTGTGATAGACTTGATCGCCAAACTTGGGCAACTGGCCTGTGCCGACGAGGCATTCCGGCTTCACCAGCAGGGGCGGGCTGATTTCGTGATAACCGTGGACGGTGGTGTGGAGGTCCAGCAGGAAATTGATGAGCGTGCGCTCCAGCCGCGCGCCCTGGCCACGATAGACGACGAAGGCGCTACCAGTGATCTTGGCCCCAGCTTCAAAGTCCAGAAGACCCAGTTGCTGACCAAGAACGGTGTGGTCCTTCGGTTCAAATTCGAAGACGGGCTTCTTACCCCAGACACGTACCTCAGGATTTTCCTCGGCGCTGTGGCCTACGGGGCAGGCTTCGTGCGGCAGGTTAGGCAGGCCCAGCAGAAGCTCGCGCTGGCGGGCATCGGCACTGTCAGCATCGCGGCCGATCTGCTCAATACGGTCATTGATGCCACGCACTTCAGCCTCAATGGCGCTGGTGTCCTGGCCGTTCTTTTTAGCGATGCCAATCTCTTTGCTGATGCGGTTGCGGTCGCCCTGCAGCTTCTGCCGCTCCGTCTCCGCCACGCGCCGCGCGGTATCGATGGAGAGCACTTCATCCACAACGGACGCGTAGTCACCACTGCGGGTGGCGAGGCGTTCTTTAACCAGATCAGGGGTGTCGCGGATGAGGCGGATATCGAGCATAGGGCGCGGAGAGTAGCGGGAGAATGCACGTTGTCGAGTGTCTGGGCTACTTTGTCGGGAGGAAGATGCTTGCGGGGGAAAAAGTGCGCCTGGTGAGTAATTCCTGCATTGCAGGCGAGGTGGAGAGGTTTGGGCACCGGGCTGCGCCCGTGCTTTCGAGCGGTTTTTTCACGCAACACGCCACTTCCGCCCGGCACGCTCCCATTTCGTCCGTCTCTAACCCTTGAATACCCGCTTGGCCCCTGCGAGGCGACCTCTATCGGGGCCTTCAGCGCGGTACCGATAACGCCGAAGTGCTGACCGGTTACGGCCACTCCTTCGACCTGCCCGCTTTGATCAAGAGCGATGTGGAGTTCCAGGGGTGAAGCATGGCAGCAGCCCCCCTCAATCCCCTACCCCAAAAAGCCGACGGTGGTTTTCTCCCACGTGGCCGATGAGCTCAGGTAGCGGCATGCCGCGAAGTTCCGCCAGCAAGGCGTAGCTCACGTGCAGATTGGCGGGGTGGTTTAAGGGCGGAGTGGAGCTGCCCAGCGGGTGCTCATTCAGCTCTGGCGGCGGGGCCATGTCGGGCGCATCGGTCTCGGCCAGCAGACGATCCAGCGGCACAGCCTGAAAGGTGGCGAGTTGGGCAGCTTTGCGCGGGTGGCCAAAGTACGGGGAGAGAGAAAAGTAAGCCCTCTTTTTCACCAATCCAGGAATCATCTCCACAGGACCACCGTAGGAGTGCAGCAGAAAGCCACGCTCGGGTAGCGGCTGGCTGCGCAGAGTCTCCTCCAGCAATCCCCAGGCCCGCAGGCAATGGATGGTGGCCGGGCGCTGCCACTTCACCGCCAGGGCTAGCTGGGCATGGAAACAAGCCACCTGCGTGGGCACGTCGGGGTTTTCGATCCAGCGATCCAGCCCGATCTCCCCCACAGCCGCCCCAGGAAAAGCGCGCAACCAGTCTTCAAGCGTGGTCAGCCAGCCCGGACTGCGCGCGGCCACATGCCAGGGATGCAGGCCAAAGGAAGGCCGTACCCACCCATGTGCCTGGGCCAGGGCGGCCACGTCGGGCCAATCCGCCTCGGTGAGGCCATTCACCACGGCCTCCACCACGCCCATCGTCGCCACATCCGCCATCACCTGGGTACGCCAGGGGTGCAGGCGGGCATCTTGCAGATGGTTGTGGGCATCGTAGAGCATGGCGGCGATTTCGGAATAACTTGCCCCCTTCATGCGTTTTATGAAGCGTTTTCAGCCCACCGCTGTCAAACTTCGCCACTGTCCCCTCCATGAAACACACCCTCACTCTCCTCGCCCTCGCCGCCAGCCTCTGCACCAGCGCCTTTGCCGGCGAAGGTGAAAAAGTCAGCCTGCCCGCCCCACAGGTCTCCGGCATCAATCAGGATGGCAAAACCGTCGCCTTTGCCGATGTGTATGCCAAAGGCCCGACCGTCGTCTTCTTTTACCCGAAGGCCAACACCCCTGGCTGCACCAAGCAGGCCTGCTCCCTCCGCGACGCCTTTGCGGAGCTGACCAAGGAAGGCGTGCAGGTGCTGGGTGTCTCCTTTGACAAACCGGAAGCGCAAAAGAAATTCAAGGACGACTTCACTCTGCCCTATGATCTCATCGCCGACCCTGAAGGCCAGATTGTGGACGCCTTCAAGGTAGACCGTATTGTCAAAGGCACCATGAACTTGGCCAGCCGTCAGGCCTTCCTCATCAAAGGTGACAAGATCGTCTGGAAAGACACCAAGGCCTCCACCGCCGAGCAAGCCGCCGACATCAAGCGCGTGCTGGCCGAGACGAAATAATCCACTTTGCATTCTCACAACGCCGCCTGGAGACAGGCGGCGTTTTTTGTGGACAGGAGCGGACTCAGCCTAACAAATTATGCGCCGCGTCCTGCCCCTCCTCACTTCCGCACTTCGCGCTGGGCGAGAACGGTTTTCACCAGGCGCAGCATGTCGGCTGGCTCGTAAGGCTTGGGCAGCACAGCCGCAAAGCCGTAGGCGGCGGGCTTTGCCATGACGGGGTCATCGGAATAGCCGCTGGAGACAATGGCGAGAACTTCGGGATCGAGCTGGCGCAGACGCTCCATGGTGCGCACGCCCCCCATCCCATTGGGAATGGACAGATCCAGGATGACAAGATCGTAAGGATGTCCCGCCTGCAGGGATTCCTGATAAAGGCGAACTGTCTCGCTGCCTTCGGCGCTCTCGGCGATCTCGTAGTTCTGGCTGGTGAGATTGCGCACGATGAGGCTGCGCACCAGAGGATCGTCCTCCAAAATCAAAATACGCGGAGAGGCGGAGGAAGGGGCGGCATCAAAGGCAGTGGTGATGCCCATGGCGTCCACTTCCTCGCCATCGGCATCCACAGGCAGATAGAAGCGCACCGTGGTTCCCACACCGGGTTCACTGCGCACGGAGATGGAACCGCCGTGAGCTTTGGCGATGGATTCGCAGACAGTCAGGCCTAGGCCTGTGGCGTTCTCGGCCTTGCGGGTGCTGAAGTAAGGCTCAAAAATATGCGTGAGGTTTTCCGCTAGAATGCCTTCCCCGGCGTCATTGACCTCGATGACAATGCCCGTGGGCTGAGCAGGATGATCCGCCAGCATTTCATGGGGGAACATTTCCCCCGGGTCTGCCGCGACACAGCGCACCGTGATGCGGCCGCCTTCAGGCTGGGCCTGTTCGGCATTGCGGATGAGATTGCCTAACAAACGACGTATCTGCGCTGGATCCACCGCAAGATTGGGCAGGCGTGGGGCGAGCTCCAGCCGATATTCGATGCGGGTGGCGCGGCTGTGATGGAGGAAAAACTGTTCCACCAAGTCACTGAGCAGGGTGGGCCGCTTGATGGGGGCACCCCCGCGGGCAAAGGTGAGGAGCTGCTGCACGAGGCCCTGGGCCTGCAACGTGGCCTGCTTCGCCGTATGCAGCTCCGGCAGTTGCACGGCACTGCGCAGGCGCATCTCCGCGAGGGAGATGTTCCCCAGTAGGACGGTGAGCAGATTGTTAAACTCATGGGCGAAGCCACGGGCCAGGAGACCGAGGGATTCGAGACGATCCAGGCGGTTGCGGCGGTCGGCTTCTTCACGGCGACTGGTGATGTCCTGCATCAGGACAAGGAGACCTTCGGCAAAGGGGTGGCCGCGAATCTCCAGCCAGGTCTGCTTTTCCTCAAAGTAGAGCTCCCGGGTCACGGACTCCCGATGGAGCAGAGCATGGGACAGAGCCTCATAGTGAGACTCGCGGGTGGCGGTGGGGAGGAGGTCCCACAGATTGGCCCCCAATAGTTTTTCCGGACCGCGCTCAAAAAGCCTCTGGGCGCTGGCGTTGGCGTAAATGAGCTGCCACCGGCTATCCAAGGCAATGAGCGGATCTGAGATGCTTTCCACCACGTCCACCAGAGGGGCCTGGGCAGCTCGCTCGCCAGGGCTTGGGGCGGGCAGATTTTCAGATACGGGAACGGAAAGCCCACGAAAGAGAATGACTACTCCCGTTAATTGGCCGGACTGGTCACGAAGCGGGGTGGAACGGTCCTGCACGGCCACGCGGGAGCCATCCAGCGCAGTCAGCCACACGGTGCGCTCGGGCATCGTCTGGCTGGCAGAGGTCAATTCCACGGCCGCAGGCTCCCCGCTGGCATGGTAGATGCGAAAAACCTCGTGGAGGGAACGGCCCACCACCTGGGCCTGTGGCCAGCCAGTGATGCGGGCCGCAGCCGGATTCATGAAAACAATCACGCCGGCCAAGTCTGCCGCGATGACGCCATCCGCCAAACTTTGGAAGGTCTCGAAGTAACTACGCTCGCGGCTGATGCGCTCCTTGTCTGCCAGATGGCGGGAGGCGGCCACTTCCACTGTCAGGCGCAGCTCATCCTGATTGAAGGGCTTCAGCAGATAGCCATGCGGATTCGTTTCGCGGGCACGGTGTACCGTTTCCAGATCGGCACAGGCGGTCACATAGATCACGGCTACATGGCCTTTCTTCTGCAGACGCTTTGCGGTCTCGATCCCATCGAGCGAGCCATCCAGATGAACATCCATCAAGACGAGATCGGGCTGCAGCTCATCATAGAGCCGCAAGGCCTCCTCCCCTGTGGCACAGGTGCCGACGACACGATAACCGAGGCCATTGAGACACGCGGCCATGTCACAGCCTACGAGCCCCTCGTTCTCGACTATCAGGATGCGGATGCGGTCAGAACCATTCATTGGAATTAGCGTTTATCACGCTAACTCTAAATATCAGCATATGCTATAGGAAATCGCAATTGAATTTCTGTGCCATTAGAATTTGGTGTTCCAATGCTCAGTTGTCCCCGCATCTGTTCCGCAAACACGCCGAGGATCTTCAACCCCAGCCCTCGGGAATCTCCAGGGTGAAAGTCGGGCAACAGACCGATTCCGTTGTCTTTGACCACCAGATGGCCTCCTTGAGCCCCGAAAGTGAGGCGGACATGAACCTGGCCTTGCCTGCGCTCTGGAAAGGCATGCTCAAAGCTGTTTGAAAGCGTTTCATTCAGCGTCAGGGCCAGCGGCATCAGCCACTCCTGCTGGATGCTGCCCTCCTCCAACTCCAAATTCACCTGCACCTGTTCCGGCGAAACATTGTAGCAATCCCGCAGACGCTGCACCAGCCCATCAGCAAAGATGCTGAAGCTTTCGGCGGTACCGAGTGCAAGCTGGTAGAGGTGCTGATGAAGCTCCGCAATGGCACGAACACGGTTTTGGCTGGAACGCAGGGCACTGCGAGCAGAATTATCTGCCATCGTGTTCGATTCCAAATTCAGCAGGCTGGAGATGATCTGAAGATGGTTCTTGATGCGATGATGGGTTTCGCTGAGCAGCAGCTTCTCACGCGAGAGGTCCGCCATCGGCCAGCCCTGGGACAGGTAAAACGGCCCACTCTGCACCAGTGGCAGCGGTTCTTCTGCGACCTCCATCTGGACCTCCCTCAGCTCGGAGAGTTCAAAGTCGAATCCTCCGCCATCCGAAGCAACCACCCGAAGCCGGCAGATCTGACGATCTCCAGCGCGGGTAAAGCAAGGCAGCTCGGTCACCGGATCGGCGAGATGGGACACTCGGACAAGCTCGGCATAAAAACCGGTAGGATCAGATGGACGGAAATGCAGATGCAGGGAACGCCCCTTGGCCTCAGACTCAGTCAAGCCTAGTAGTTCAAGTCCCCTCTCTGTGATCTCCTTGATGCGGCCATTGACGTTGGTCTTCAGCAGCAAGGTCTCCACAGGCTCGCTGGGCAGCAAGGCCGGGGCCGCAGAAAGGCTGGCATGTGCTGGGGCGGGAGTTGGCAGAGAAGCCGGAGTCACCGCCGACGCTGGACTGACAACGACACCTTTTTTCTGAAGGAAATGAATGGTGCAATGCGGCTCGCCCAAAGCATCCAAAACTGGAGCCACCGTCAGGGTGGCAGGTACCGTCAGCTCGTCCTGCTGCCGCAGGCTGACATCCATCGAGAGGCTGCGCTCCCCGGTCTCAAGCATCTGTTTCAGCGCCTCGCGACGAGCACTTGCCGAGTCCGGCTCCAGCCAGGCGTCCAAAGGATAGCGGCGCAGCTCGGTCTTAGGTTGGCCTAACAAACTTTCCGCCAAATGATTGACTTCAAAGACCGATCCCGCCTTGTCCATCAGCACCACCGGCACCGGGCATTCATGCAGCAGGGTGCGGAACTTGGCTTCAGTGGCACGCAACTGCTCCTCGTGACGGCAGTGCTCCGTGGCATCTTGAATGCACACCAGCAGTCCGCCTCCGGGCAGGCCTGAAGGCTGAAACTCGAGCTCCTTGAGCAGGCCGTCCGCTGTGGCCAGCGAAAAGGTGCGAGTGAGCTGGCGACGCCACACATCCTCACGCCAGAGCGTGGTAACCTCCACCCGATGTTCTTCATTCGGGCAGGCGGCACCGAGCCAGTCCTCGACCGTCTCTTCTTTGACGACTGGTCTTCCCAGCAGTTTCATCAGCGGCTCGTTTTGATACACTGGGGTTCCCAGCTCATCCAAAACCAGCACGCCACAAGGCAGCGCATCTACATACTGGCGCACGCGGGATTCCTTCTGGGTGAACGTGCGCTCCGCCTCATGAAGCGTGCGCAGCTCCTGCTTCGTGCGGGCGAGTTCATCCTGCAGGCGACGCAGTTCCAAAAGTTGGCCGGGCGACTCAGCCACAGGCTGCTGAGAGATGGCGGCCACGGCCTGGGCAATCGCCGGCAGATTGGGCGCGGCGGTAAAGGCTGGGCGGGCAGGTTCAGGAGTGGCGATGGCAGGTAGCAGCATCGCCAGATAGCGCGGACTTTCACCCGACTGGCAGTGGGTGACCAACCAGCGCTGGGGGGGCAGACGCCCAGCATCGGTAAAGACCTGAGACTGTGAAGCCGGCAGCTCCATCACCCAGCCCGTGGTCCGGCTTTCGCCCTCCAGCTTTTCCAGCGTCACTCCCCATTGGAGCTGCAGCCGGGCAGATTCGCGCACATCCGCAAAAACATCCCAAAAGATCGAGAACCCCTCCTGGATTCCCTTGGCGAGCCCCAATTCCATGGCCGCCGCATTGGTCTGGTGCACCACGCCCCTTTCATCCAGCAATGCCATCGGCATCGTACAATCCGTCAGATCCGCAGTCCGGTTTTTAGACTCTGCCGGAGCGACGGGAGCTTCCTCGGCCGCGATCGCTTGGATGGCCGCAGCATTGCCGAACTTTTCGCAGGTGACCATCAGGCCGCCAACGCTTGCATCGCGCTTCCGCCTCCAGGGGCGGACTTCCCAGCGATAGACTACACGTCGGCCATCAGGACCGGAAAGCGCATCGTGCTCACTGCGCACCACATGCCCTTGCAGCGCGCGGTCGTAAACCTGACGCCACCCTGGGTGCATGCCTGGAAAGACTTCATATTGGCTGCGCCCGATTAATGGATGCACACCCTGTAGGGAAAACTCCTCGACCCATGAGCGATTTGCCAGCACATAGCGCATCTGGTGATCAAACATCGCCATGGCCACAGGCGCATTCTCAATGAGCACCCCCAGTACTGCTTCCATGTCATCCACTGACTTGCCTGGATCTCCAAATTCTTCTGCCCCCGTTCTCGCATTTGGAGAGGGACTCTGTTTAGGTTGAATCACGTTTCGGAGGACGGATGAAGACATCGAGTGACCAGGAGGCTGAAAGTCGTATTTTTTTAAATATAAGCCTATCTCAAGTTCTCAACAAGGCGAATCCTCAGTGAAATGCGTCTCATTTGAGAAAATACAAAACGGCAAGATTTCATTCCCGATGGTAGGGTTCCTTCCGTAAAATAGTGTAGGCCCGGTAAAGCTGCTCTGCCAGGACGACAAGGGCGATCTCATGCTGCAAGGTAAACGAAGACAATGTCCAGCATTCATCAGCTTGCTTGCGAAAAGATTCACTATGACCGTCGGCTCCGCCGATAATGAGGCTCGCCCGCTTAGTTCCCTGGATGTCTTTTTGCTCGATCCAACGCGCCAGATCCAAGCTGCGATAAGCTTTCCCGCGTTCATCCAGGATCAGACGCAGGCTTTCGGCACTGGCATTAAGAAGTTGTGCCTCCACTTGGTCGCGCGGCCCTTCTTTAATCACGACATGCTCCACTTTGGCCACACGCCGCAGCCGATAAAGGTAATCCTCAAGACCCAACTTGGCCCAAGTCAGGGCTGGTTTTCCCACAGTGATGATTCGCCAATGCATAAATGATAATCGGGCAGAAAGCAGACTGCTGAATGGTATGGTAAATATAATAAAAGCGAAAAATTAAGCTTCTATTACTGTCACGTTTTGGCATTGATGTTGCATAATCTTAAAAATTCACTAGATTTCGAAAGCGAATTCAAAAAAACGCCTCACGCCATGTTAAACTCTCTGACGCTCTCCCGGCTCCGTCTCCCACTCTTGGGTTTTACCGTTGCGGCACTCTCCTCGTGTTCCATGCCTCCCCGTGAAGCCTGGAATCAGATCCAAAGCAAAGGATTGATCAGCTATTATGTGGGCAAATCTTCCGGTGCGCCTTTGACGTCCGGCAGTTCCCGCCAGACTCTCGCCATCAACACGACCCCGACGGCGGCACCTAGACGTCAAGCTCCAGCAACGACCCCAGCCAGCAACCTGCCAGTGGCACGAGCAGTTGGCGAGCTCCCGGGTTACGTTCGTTCCCCCTACACTACCCCCGGTCGTCTCGTAGATGTGCGCGGCATGGGTCCTGGATCCAAAGTGGTGTGCCCATACACCCAGAAACCTTTTATCGTGCCCAGCGGCATGAACGAAGCTGCAGCACCCCGAATCGCAGCCAGTCCCACTCCCCAACCCAAGGTTCAAGCCGAGCCGCAACGCCAGACGAAGCCGCGCACCAGCGTGACCGTACCGGTAACCCCTCCCGCCCCTAGCAATGTGGCTGCGATGACACCCGCACCTGATCCCAAGCTGGAGCCCGCCCCTGCTCCCGCCCCGGCACCAGCGCCTGCCTCAGAACTTCCCTATGGCACGTCCATCCCTGGCCGTGCAGGTTTTGTGAACAGCCCATACGCCGCCAAGCATCAGTTGGTGGATGTGACAGGACTGCCGACTGGCATGGAAGTGAAATGCCCTTACACAGGCAAACTCTTCCGCGTGCCACCCCAGTAGCATCTTCTTCAATTCCTCGTTGTGAAAAACCCCGCCAGCGAAAGCAGCGGGGTTTTTTGTGGTCTCGAACACAAAAAAGCCGCGATCCCCAGAAGGAATCACGGCCTTCAAAAAGGCGAACAAAATCAAACCTTGGCCAACACCTTTTCCACACCCGTGACAATCTCGCCGATACGGAAGTTGAGGCCGTCGGTTTTGCAGACGGATTGGATCTTCGGATCTGCGAGGCTGGCGCGCAGCAGCATGGCCAGTTGGCCGTAACCATAGACGCCTGCATCATTCATCTCTACGACGATGATGTGCTTGTACTTGGCGAACAGCGTGTCCAGTTTGGCGGGCATCGGATGCAGGTGACGCAGGTGCGCTGCGCCCACCTTATGCCCTTCGGCACGCAGGCGGTTCACGCTTTCCTTGATCGGGCCGTAACTGCTGCCCCAGCCGATGAGGAGGGCATCGCCTTCCTGGTCGCCGTGCACCTCGGGCAGAGGCAGGCTGTTGGCCAGGGCCACCAGCTTGTTGCGGCGTTTGTCGGTCATCTTCTGGTGCATCTTGGGGTTGCCACTGGGGTGGCCCCATTCGTCGTGCTCCAGCCCGGTGACATGGGGGTAGCGGCCACTGGCCATCTTGCTCCCCGGAGGCGCGTGGCGGGTCACTTGATCCAGCGGATACGGTTTGAAATCCACGGGCCGTTCGGCCAAGTCGAGGCCGGGCTCCACCCAGTGCTTGTCCAGGTCAGGCTCGGTGAAGGCCTCAATGCGGCTGCTGAGTGCCTGGTCGCTCAAAATGATGACCGGGCAGGAGTATTCGCGCGCCAGTTTTCCTGCTTCCAAAGCGATGTAAAAGCAGTCTTCCACATCCTTGGGCGCGAGGACGATGCGCGGGCAGTCGCCATGGCTGCCGTAGATGGCCTGGAGGAGATCGCTCTGTTCCACGCTGGTGGGCAGGCCAGTGGATGGACCGCCGCGCTGGACGTTGATGACGATGAGCGGGATCTCCGCCATGCTGGCGTAACTGAGGGCCTCCATCTTCAGGCTCAGGCCGGGGCCTGCACTGCCGGTCACGGCCAGATGGCCGGAGTAGGCAGCGCCGATGGTCATGGAGACGGCGGCCAGTTCATCCTCCGCCTGTACATACAGGCCGCCATACTTCGGCAACTCACTGCGCAAGGTTTCCATGATGCTGGACCACGGTGTGATGGGGTAGGCCGAGCCGTAACGCACGCCAGCGGCGATGAGGCCCATGGTCATCAGGGTGTTCCCATCCGTGCTGAGGCGGTGCTCATCCGTGTGTTCACCTTCTTCAAAGTTAAAGGTGCCCATGTCGCCGATGGGGTAGGCGTAGCCTGCATCAAAGGCCAGCATGGCATTGCGCAGCACGCTCTCATCTTTCTTACCGAACTGTCGGCTGACAATGCCCGAGAGCTTCTCCTTATCCAGTTGATAAACCGCGCACAGCAGGCCCAGAACGAACATGTTTTTTCCACGATCCCGTGCGCTGCCGCCGATGGCCTCCACCGTGGCCGCTGTGAAGGGAACGCCGATGTGGTGGATGCCGCGCTCGCTCTTCAGCTCTGTCACTTCGCCACTGTCATAAAAGCAGATGCCACCTTCGCGCAGGGAGCTGAAGTGGGCATCGTAACTGTGCTGGTAAAAAGCCACCAAGACATCGCTTTCATCGCCTGGATGAAGCACCTCGCCCGAGCCGAGATGCAACTGGAAGATGGAAGGCCCGCCAGAGATAGTGGACGGGATGGTCATGTAGGTCATCACATCATGCTGGGTGCGGCCCGCGAGACGTGCGAGGAACCCACCGATGGATTGAATCCCGTCCTGCGAATTGCCTGCAAGACGAATGACGGCATTGCGAAGAGTCGTCGAGGACGACCCCGTGGAAGCGGTGGCTGTGGACATGGTTAGGCTGAGATCAACGCCGATGGTTGGTGACTTTGATCTTATTTTCGATGCTGCAATGAACGCCGCCCCCACGTCAAGACGACGTTTGAGAGAGGTGGATAAAAATGGAGGCAAGGAAATTTCTAACACCTTGAAGCAACAAAAAACGCGAGGTCTAACCATCTCCCATCTCAAAACGCAAAGCAGTCGCAGCCAGAGCCCCAGAGCTGACCAAGCACCTTCGGCCCTTCCACAGAACCGCTGCGGCGCATCACACGGGGGGCGGCCCAGGGAGCAAAGGACATCGAGCGTTCACTGCGGATGAAACCAGGTGCGCCGTAACCGCCAAATTTAGCCACGGGGGACCAGTCCGGCATCACGGGGAGCTCAGGGGGACCTTCGTTTTTAAACTCCGCGTCTGCCCACACAGTCTGCCCGCCCAACAGGGTGAGCACGCTATGCAGTCCTTTGATCTCCTCCTCTGGCACGCTGAAATAGTCGCCACTTAGCACGATCAGGTCTGCTAGTTGACCGGGTTTCAACACACCCTTTTTTTCCTCGTCACGACTGAACCAGGCGCTGCCCTGGGTGTAGAGGCGCAGGGCTTCCTCACGGCTCACGCAGTTCTTTTCCGGATACAAGCTCAACCCGCCCACGGTGCGGCCGGTGACCAGCCAGTAGAGGGAGTTCCAGGGGTTGTAGTTCGCCACGCGGGTGGCATCTGTGCCAGCTCCCACCGGCACGCCCAGCTCCAGCATACGCCGCACGGGCGGGGTGCGCTCGGCCGCGGCGGCACCGTAGCGGTCCACAAAATACTCACCCTGAAAGGCCATGCGATGCTGGATGGCGATGCCACCGCCCAGGGCCTTCACCCTCTCGATGTTCTTGTCACTGATCGTCTCGCAGTGATCAAAGAACCAGTGCAGCCCCTCCAGCGGCACCTCTTGATTCACCTCCTCAAACACATTGAGAAAGCGTGTGATGCTTTCCTCATAAGTGGCGTGCAGGCGGAAGGGCCAGCGGTTTTGCGCCAGCAGTGTCACCACTTCTTTTAACTCCGGTTCCAAGGTGGGCGGCAGGTCCGGGCGGGGCTCCAGAAAGTCCTCAAAATCCGCCGCACTGAAGACCAGCATCTCCCCTGCCCCATTCACGCGGTAGTAGTCATCCCCCGTGCCCGGCTTGGTCAGGCCGATCCAGCGCGCGAAGTCCGCCTTCTCCTGCCCCTTGTTTTGGGTGAATAGATTGTAGGCGATACGTAGCGTCAGTTCCCCACGCTTGTGCAGCTCCGTCACCACCTCGTAGTCATCCGGGTAATTTTGGAAACCGCCACCAGCATCGCAAACACTGGTTAGGCCCAGTCGGTTCAGTTCACGCATGAAATGGCGGGTGGAATTGTACTGATACTCCAGCGGCAGCTTCGGGCCCTTGGCCAGCGTGGCGTAGAGGATCATGGCATTCGGCCGGGCGATCAGCAGGCCGGTCGGGTCGCCATTTTTATCACGCTGGATTTCACCGCCGGGGGGATTCGGGGAGTTGCGATCGTAGCCCACGGCCCGCAAGGCTGCTCGGTTCAGCATGGCATGGCAGTAGAGGTGCAGGATGAAAACAGGCGTATCTGGGGCGGCGGCATTGATTTCCTCCAGCGTGGGCATGCGCCTTTCCTGGAACTGAAACTCGCTCCAACCGCCGACCACCCGCACCCATTGTGGCGCAGGCGTGCGCTCCGCCTGGATCTTCAGCAGAGCCAGCGCATCAGACAGCGAGGTCACGCCATCCCAACGCAGTTCCAGATTGTAGTTCAACCCGCCACGGATGACATGGAGGTGACTGTCATACAGCCCAGGCACCACGCGCCGCCCCTTCAGGTCAATGCGGCGCGTCTGGGGTGTGGAAATGTCCGCATATTCCTCGCCCTCATCCAGGCCCAGGATGCGACCGCCGCCGATGGCCATATTGCTGGCCTCCGGGTAGGCGGGATCCAGCGTGGTGATTCGGCCATTGTATAAGATCAAGTCAGCCTGAGTGGTGGTATCGAGGGACATAGAAGTGAGTGTGCTTGAAGATTGAAAAAGGAAAGTATCCTGCGGCATCCCAGCCCTAGCCTAACCAAAAGAATTTTTCTAAAACTGCCCACCCCTCATTGGTGCGGGTGCAGCCAGCGATGCATCAGCTTCGTCACGGCTGGCATCACCAGCCAGGTGAGACACACCACCATGCAACCGGAAATGATGAGGCTGGACAACGCTCGGGGCAGTGTGTGCAGATGCGGAGCCAGCAGGAGGCCTAACACCAAGCTTGTTGGGTAAACACCCGCCCAAGTGGCCAGGGCCATTTTCCAGCGTGGGGGGCGCGGGGCGTCTGGCTGGCGGAACCAGGCCTCCAGCCCGTGCAGTTCCCGAAACTCGGGCGCACCATCCGTCAGATGGGCAATCTCCTTCTCCCAGTCCAAGTACGCCGAAGAGGCATAAAACGCATCCCGGTCCTCTGCACTGGCAAAAGTGCGCAGGATGCCATACTCAGGATTCTTTGCCCCAGGGGCCGGATGCAGCATCTGCACACCGCGCGTGCCCGGCGCTTCCAGCGACCGCTGGGCAAAACGGCTGAGCCTTTCTCCAAACTCCACTTCAGTTCCAAGGCGGACGCGACGGGTAATGGCGACATGGATGCTCATAATAAAAAGAGGGAAAACAGTCACGTGAAATCATGCAGGAGGCAGACTCGCTGCCCAGCTCCATCATTCCACGCGCTGCGGGAGGACATCAGTGTTTTAACCCGCCAGTCACCACCTGCGGGACTTGGGCCGATTGGGGGGCCTTGTGCACCATCGTGTAGGCATACTCCACGCCGACTCCGTAGGCCCCTGCTTGGCCTTTGAGGAGGCCCATAAGATTGTTGTAATGCTCGCGGTTCTTCCAGTCGCGCTGCCACTCCAGCAGCGCCGGGACGGTGGTCACGCGGGTGGCCCCAGCCTGGACCATGCGGCTCATGGCCGCCTCATGCGCGGCAGGGGAGGTGGCACCGCAGCAGTCCTCCACAACATAGATATTATACCCGGCACCAATCATCTCGATGGTCGGCCACGTCACGCAGACTTCCGTCCACAGACCGGTCATGAGGATGTTCTTTTTCCCGGTGGCCTCGATGGCCGCGCGGAAGCCCGCATCATCCCAGGAATTCATGGAGGTTCTCTCCACGATGGGCTGGCCTGGAAACACATCCAGAAGCTGCGGCCAGATATAACCGCTGAAGGATTCCGTCTCCACCGCAGTCAGCACTGTCGGAACATTGAACTCCTTGGCAACCTTCGCCAGGAGGGTCACATTGTTGATCAGGGTAGCCCGGTCAATGTTCGCGACCCCGAAGGTCATCTGCGGCTGATGGTCAATAAAAACGACGGCGGTGTCCTCAGCGGTGTAGAGTTGGTGATAATGGCTCATGGGAACTCAGTGGATCATTTGATTTATTTACCCGACAGGACCGCCATCCTGCGCCCAAACCAACATTCGCACAATTAGGCACAAAAAAGTGCCTGCCTGCTTGCAATCAGGGACAGGCCCGTGCTTTAAAACCCGCATGAAGGAAAACAGAGTCCAATGCCACGTGGAAGAGTTGCTCCGGATGATCGGGGGCCGCTGGAAAGTTGTCCTTATTCGCGAGCTGGATTCCGGCCCTCAACGCCACGGGCAACTGATGCGCAGCCTCACTGGCATCACTCAAAAAATGCTCACCCAGCGCCTGCGCGAGTTGGAGAGTGACGGGCTGATCCAGCGTCGCGACTTCCAAGAAGGCCGCGTCAAGCTGGTGGAATACTCCCTCACCGACTGGGGCCGCACGGTCATGGGCATCGTCATGGACATCCATCATTGGACGGTCACGCACCATCACCATTTCGCCACCCCGCAGGTGGCCGGCAAATCCGTCTGATACAACCTGCCAAGGCAAGACGGAAGAACCCGCATCCTTTTTGACAAACCTAGCCATCGGCCATCGTTACCACGCCCCATGTTTCGTCTTTTCCTCAGCCTCCTCGCCCTGGTCTTCACTGCCACGGCTCCTGCGGCCAGCCGCCCGAATGTCCTGTTCATCCTCTGCGATGACCTGCGGCCGGATGCCCTCGGCTGCTACGGCTCCAAGCACGTCAAGACGCCCAACATCGACAGCCTGGCCGCCGAAGGCGTGCTGTTTCAAAACGCCTTTTGCACCACCTCCCTCTGCTCCCCCAGCCGCGCCTCCATCCTCAGCGGCCTCTACGCGCACACCCATGGCGTGACCAATAACTTCACGGAGTATCCCTCCACGATGGGCAGCTTTCCCCAAGTCCTGCAAAAGGCCGGTTATGCCACCGCCTACATCGGTAAATACCACATGGGGGAGGACAATGATGAACCCCGCCCAGGTTACGACTGGTTTGTCACCCATAAAGGTCAGGGCAAATACTTCGACACCGAATTCAACTTCCACGGCCAGAAGCGCGAAGTCGTCAAAGGCTACTACACCACCGTCGTCACCGACCTGACGCTCGACTGGCTGAAGAAACAAAACGCCGACAAACCCTGGTGCATGTTTCTGGGCCACAAAGCCCCCCACAGTTTTTACACGCCCGAGCCCAAATACGAACACACCTTTGATGACGTGCGTGTGCCTTACCCCGCCACCGCATTCCAACTGGATGACAAGCCAAAGTGGATCAAGGAGCGCCTCTACACCTGGCACGGTATCTACGGCCCTCTCTTTGAGTGGCGCAAAAAATTCCCGGACGACCGCCCCGAAGCCGTCAAAGACTTCGAAAGTATGGTGCATGGCTACTGGGGTACCATCCTCAGCGTGGATGACAGCCTGGGCCGCCTGCGCACGCATCTGGAAGAAACAGGCCAGCTCGACAACACCCTCATCGTCTTCATGGGCGACAACGGCCTCCTCGAAGGTGAACATGGCATGGTGGACAAACGTACCGCCCACGAAGCCAGCCTGCGCATCCCCATCATCGCGCGCTTCCCCAGCCTAACCAAAAACGCTCAAAAGATCACCCAACAAGTCCTCACCATGGACATGGCCCCCAGCGTACTTGAACTTTGCGGTGCCCCCGCCCTGACCAACATCCACGGCAAGTCCTGGACCAAGCTCGTGCGTGAAGGCGATGCCACCTGGCGCAAAAGCTGGTTCTACCATTACAACTACGAAAAGCAGTTCCCCTACACGCCCAACGTCAGGGCCATCCGCACCGATGAATGGAAGTACATCCACTACCCTCACGGCAATGGCAAAGCTGACCGGCATCTGGCCGAATTGTACAACTTGAAAGATGATCCTGGTGAAACAAGGAACCTCATCGGCCAGCCCGACCTCGCGGGCAAAGTCTCCGAACTCCAGGCGGAGCTGGCCAAGCTCATGGCCGCCACAGGCCTGACGCCGGCCAAGGACAAAATGCCTCTCGATGAAGGCGTGAAGAGCGAATTGCCCGACGCGAAGATCCGCTGACACGGCCCGCCAGCCCATCACTTCCAACGCATGCAGCGGAAGGGATGGTCATCAATGAGGTTGCCCTGCACACCGTCCAGTTTCTCGTCGCGGTAAAACTGCACGCCTACGTAATAATAAACCGGAATCACCGCCGCCTCATCCCGCACCAGCGTTTGCTCCGCCTGCTGGAAGATGCCATTGCGTCGAGGGATGTCCACCTCACGCGCAGCAGCGGCAATGAGACGGTCATACTTCTGGTTAGCCCAGCCGGTGCGGTTGTTCCCATTGCCCGTGGTGAAGAGATCCAGGAAGGTGCTCGGATCGTTGTAATCGCCCACCCAACTGGACCGGCACAGGTGGTAGTCCAGCTCGCGCATGGACTTCAGCCACACCTTCTGCTCCTGCTTTGTCAGGTTCACCGTCACGCCCAGCGTCTCCTGCCACATGGACTGGAGTTCGATGGCGATGTTTCGCTCAATCGGCAGGGGAATGTAAAGATATTCGATCCGAGGAAACCCCTTGCCGCCAGGGAAACCTGCCTCGGCCAGTAGACGGCGTGCTTCCTCGATATTGTAGTTTAGCCCCTCGGGTGACTCATAGCCCTGGCCAATTCCTGGAGGAGCGATGCCCTGGGCCGTTGGCTCGCCCAATTGCGTGATTTTTTCCACAATGCGCTTTTTATCCACCGCCAGTGCAAAGGCCTGGCGCACGCGTGGATCCGTAAAAGGCGGCCTCGTCACATTGATGCGGATGAACCACGTGCCCAGAAATGGCCCAGTGTGGAACCAGGGCTGCTGTTTCAGCTTCTGCGTCAGCGTGGGTGGCACCATGCCCTTGTCCATCATGAGATCACACTGACCCGTGTGAAAGTAGCTCAGCGCCGTGTTCGCATCCTGCACCGGCTTCACCTCGATGGTCTCCATCTTCACATTGGCAGCGTCCCAGTAGGCCGGATTTTTCCGCAGGCGGATGTGGTCATCCAGCAGCCACTCTTCCAGCAGATAGGCGCCGTTGGTAACGATGTTCGCCGGCTTGATCCAGGCCGTGCCATGCTGCGCGATGGTCGCCACGGGAACTGGGGCAAGGGTGACAAAAGCGGAAAGGTCCACAAAATAGGGCGTGGGATTTTCCAGCTCCACCACCAGGGTCTTTGCATCCACCGCCTTCACGCCCACTTTGGCGAAGTCCTTCTCCGTTCCTTCCGTGTAGGCCTTTGCGCCACGGATGATGTGCATCAGCGTGGCGTAGTCCGCACCTGTGGTGGGGTCCAGCGCGCGCTGCCAGGAGGCCACAAAATCCTGCGCCGTCACCGGCTGCCCATTCGTCCACATCGTACCCGCCCGCAGATGAAAGGTGTAAGTCTTGCGATCTTCCGAAACGTCCCACCGCTCCGCCATGCCCGGCTCCGGTTTGCCTGCCTGCGTCACGCGGCACAGGCCCTCAAATAGCGAGGTAGAAAGCCGCATGGAAACCTGGTCCGTCGTCAGCGCCGGGTCCAGCGTTTCCGGCTCGGCACTCTGGATAAAAACCAAGTCCGCACGCTCCCGCTCCGGGGCACAGGCACCGGGGAAAACAGCACAGGCGGCAAGCAGAAGCAGTCGGGACAGAAATCGCATCGCCCGAGAGTGCATCGAAGTGCCCCAGGACGCAAGGGATGCAAATCAGCGCAATATCTCCCTAGCACCCACGTTTTCAGCGGCCATGAAAGTTTCCGCCTTCCTCTTCCTCACGCTTGCCTCCCTGGTCAACGCTGCTGAAAAACCCCTCCTCGCCCTGCCCGGTGCCGTCATTTATGAAAGCAAGCTGGACACCGCCCCTGCCGCCCCCTGGAAGGCGGCCAAAGGCCAGTGGGAACTGAAGGACGGCGTGCTGCGCGGCAGTGAACTAGAGGCCGACAAACACGGGGCCGTCACCCGCCTGCCTAACAAACTGAATGACTTCATCATCGAATACGAATTTAAGTTCGAAGGAGCCCGCACCACCAGCCTCTCGATCAATGCCGTGAAAGACCACATGGCCCGTATCAACATCACCCCTAAAAGTATCACCGTGCAGCGGGATGACAACGACCATGAGGGCCCCGATAAAGCCGTGGTCTTTGCCCGCGTCCCAGCCGATCTCACCCCAGGCACCTGGCACAAAGTGCGCCTGGAGATGGTGGGCGACACCCTTCTGGGGCAGGTGGACGACTTCACGGCCTGGGGTAGCAGCGACCTCTTCAAGAGCGATAAAATGAACCCCGGCTTCACCGTCGGCGGCCAGTCCGTGGACTTCCGCCACCTCACCATCCGCTCCGCCACCTTGAACCCGGAGTGGGAAAGCGTAAAAGCCACCCTGCCCAAACCCGGTGAAAAAGTCGCCCCGGCAGCTCCGAAGGGAAAAGGCAAAGGTAAGGGCAAAGCCGCTGCAAAGAAGAAAAAGGCGGATTGATCCCGTCTGCCGCCCCATCAATCCACTTGCCCATTCCCTGGGCCAGATGAACACGTGGGCAGACCATGTCATTTCCGCTGCCCGCCCTGTCCCAGATCCCGCCAGAGATCGTCGCGCTGACGGATTACGAGCCGCTCGCCCGCCAACAGTTGGGCGAGCAGGCTTGGGCTTACTTCGCTGGCGGTGCAGCAGATGAAATCACCCTGCGGGAAAACCGCAGCGGTTACGATCAGCTCAAACTCGTACCACGTGTACTGCGCGACATGACCGGCGGCCACACCCGCATCAACCTGCTGGGACAGACCTATGATCACCCCATCTTCCTTGCCCCCATTGCCTATCAGCGCATGGCCCATGCCGAGGGAGAGCTGGCCACCGTGCTGGGTGCATCCGCCTTGAAGGCCGGCATGGTCGTCAGCACCCGTGCCTCCGTGCCACTGGAGGACATTGCCGCCGCTGCCCAGACACACCTGTGGTTTCAGCTTTACATGCAGCCCGACCGCGCATTCACCCAGCGCCTCGTACAACGTGCCGAGGCCGCCGGTTATCAGGCCCTGGTTCTCACCGTGGATGCGCCTCTCAACGGCATTCGCAATCGCCAGCAGCGCGCGCAGTTTCGCATGCCAGCAGGGGTGGAGGCCATCAACCTCCGGGGCATGGCCCCGCCTGACATGCGCCCCCGCCAAGCAGGTGAAAACGTGGCCTTCGGCGCCCTGCTGGATGATGCCCCCACATGGAAGGATGTGGAGTGGCTGCGCTCCATCACCACCCTGCCCATCATTCTCAAAGGCATTCTTTCACCCGCCGATGCCGAACTGGCCGTCCAGCACGGTTTTGCCGCCGTCATCGTCTCCAATCACGGTGGCCGCATCCTGGACACCATGCCCGCCACCGTGGAGGTGCTGACGCAGATCACCGCCCAGGTCGCAGGCCGCATCCCCGTGCTGGTGGACGGAGGCATCCGCCGCGGCACGGATGTGCTCAAGGCACTCGCCCTCGGTGCCAGCGCAGTCCTCGTCGGCAGGCCCTACATCTTCGGCCTCAGCGTCGCAGGACCCATCGGCGTTGCCCACGTGCTGAACATTCTCCGGGCCGAATTCGAAGTCGCCATGGGCCTAACTGGATGTGCAACCGTAAACCAAATCACGCCCGACATCCTTTGGCAACGCTGAAGCCGGAGGCAACATCCTCCCTCTTCAGCACGTTCATTCTCACCGCGAGGCGAATTCATTCCCCGGCACAAACCTCCAAACCTCTCCTTTTCATGAAAGCCCTCCTTGCCCTCTCTTGCCTGCTGGCCATCGCCAGTTGCAAACCCTCCTCCAGCACTCCCGCAGCCGTTGCCAAAAGCGGCAAGCCCCAGGTCTATGTGGCCAACTACCCGCTGCAGTACTTTGCCCAGCGGCTGGGGGCCGATCTGGTGGATGTGCACTTCCCGGCACCGGCGGATGAAGACCCCGCCTTTTGGCAGCCCGATGACGACACCCTGGCCAAGTATCAGGCCGCCGACCTCATCCTCATGAATGGCGCCAGCTACTCCAAGTGGGTGGATAGCACCACCCTACCCGATGAAAAAGTCATCAATACCGGCAGCTCCTACTCGAACCAATACATCGAGGTCAAGGATGCCACCACCCATAGCCACGGCCCCGGTGGCGAACACAGCCACAGCGGCACCGCCTTCACTACCTGGCTCGATTTTCAGCAGGCCATTCTCCAGGCTCAGGAAGTCTCCAAAGCTCTGCAGGCCGTGGCCCCTGCCACCGCAAAGGATACCATCGCCCAGCGTTTCGAAGCCTTGAAAAAGGACCTCGCCGATCTGGATCAACGTTTGTTAGGCGTGGGCAAACGCATGGGTAAAACCCCGCTAGTCGCCTCCCATCCTGTTTACCAATACCTCGCCCGCCGTTACGATCTCAACCTCCAGTCCGTCCTTTGGGAACCGGAGACCGTGCCCGATGACAAAGCCATGGCCAACCTCCAGGCCATCCTCGCCAAACACCCGGCCAAGCACATGCTCTGGGAAGGCACCCCGGCCTCAGCAAGCGTGACCAAACTCACCGCCCTTGGCATCCAAAGCCTTGTCTATGACCCCTGCGGCAACGTCCCGGAAACAGGCGACTTTCTCAGCGTCATGAAGGCAAATATTGAGGCCCTGGATAAAGCCTTTCCATGAGTCTAGGATGACCTAAGGACAAAAGTTCGAATTGAGTTCACTATCGATAAAAAAAATGATTATTTGAATTTGACGTCTTTGAAGACTGTGTCAAACTCCGCCTACCTTCAGCACGCACTTCCATGAAACCCATAGCCATCAACTCCTCCAGCCTCAGAGCACTCGCCGAGTGTCGAGCAGGGAGTTTTGGCATCGGATTGGAAGCAGGCATTACAAGCCTGGGCCATGACGAGATGTATCAAAGCACCCCGAACATGGAGGTCCACGAGCAACGCGGCTAAGCCGCAGGTTTTACCCAGAACCGGCCTTTTAAAAGCCCTGCTCGCCCTTCGAAAGGCAGCAGGGCTTTTTGTTTTCACGCAGATCCCGTATCACCCCCATCCACCGGAAGATCTTTCCACCCACCCATTCCCCAAACAACCCATACCCTTGAGCCCCCGTCACCTGGACGGGGTCGCTAACTCGTCAAAGCTCCGGCGTCTGTCGCCCAGACGCCGGAGTGAGACCCCGAATGCCACTCGCAGATGAGGCCCCGAAACGGCCTGCGCAAGACCCGCTGAAAGCACCTTTTTGTGCACTCTGCGAAGATGAATTTTGGACACTATTAAGCGCGTAGTATTTCCTAAGCATTCAATCTGAATGCAGGGAGTCCGCGCCCCTTTCCCGACATCACGAAGAGGCTTCCCGGAAGGTGTGCCATAAACACCGAAACATCCGCCGTGAAATACCCTGCGGGTGCGACGCCAGCGACGAGCTTTACCCCCTCCTCCCGTGCGTGGCAGCGGTGTTCGTTCTATTCAGACGTGACGTGCCTGAAACCTAGCCTAACTAAAAGGTGAATTTCACACGTCACGCATGAATGGCCGCAGAAGTTCATCCGTCTCGAATGAGCTTCTGCGGCCATTCCAAAGAGCGGCGGTGGCAGATAACCACCCGCCGCGCCAAACATCATGGAGCGTGGGGACTCGCCGCAGAGGATCGCCCACCACATTCCAGGGGACACAAGATCACCCCGCCGGAATGTTAGGTCCGGGCAGGCTGCCTGTCCCCACGTTCCATGGCCTCGATCCATTTCCCACAAGGGCTTGTAGTGTAGAAGTTTGCACGGCTGGCTCGCATCCAGCAAGTGACGGAGCATTACCGTCCTCGTCCACCATTTTAGTAATAGCAGGGAGAGCCAGTGCTCGGCCCGGTCTCATAAGCCGCGCCCGGCTGGTGCAACTCCAGCCCCTGCGTCCCTTTCATGCGGCGGTAGTTCGTTAAAGACACGAGCCTGGCTGTAACCCAGGAGTCCCCCGACCGACACGGAGCGTTACCGTGACGCCGCACCCCTTTTTTCATCAAGCCCGCAAGGTGTAACAGACTTGCACGCGCTGCTTCTAACGGCCGAGGTTCCAGGTGCAAATCCTGGTGTGGGCACTTTCATTTTCTAACGGAGCACGTCCGGAACAGACGAGGAAACGGTCTTGAAAACCGCTGCGCCTAACCAGCGTCCAGAGTGCGATTCTCTGGTGCTCCGCCAATCTCTCAACCTCATGCAGCCAAAAGTGGCCGCATCACTTTCCCCTCCGTAGCTCAACAGCAGAGCACCCGGTTGATAACCGGAAGACCGTGGAGCGTCACCACGCAGAGGGACTTCCTTTTAGAACGCTGGATGGCTCAGACAGATGAGCGGCGGATTGAAGCTCCGCACAGGTTGGCGCGCTACCAACTCCAGCGACCTTTTCCCCGCGGCCTTGATGTAACAGCAAGCATGTCTGTCTTCCAAACAGGGCGCGCCGGGGCAGCACCGGCAGGCCGCACTTTTTTTATTTCACTCCCTTCATGGTGTAATAGCAGCATTCCTCCCTGTGACGGAGACGGTGCCGGGGCAGATCCGGCTGAGGGAACTTTTCTAACCAACGGTGTGTCTAGCGAAAGACGCCCACACCCCAACCGCGTGCAAGACAAAGAGCCAAGTCAGTGGCCTGCAAAGCCGCCTTACCCAGTGCAAGTCTGGGGCACGCGTCCATTTTTAATCGGATACGAGAGAGCCAGCGAACTCGCTTGTTTTGGAGACAAGAGGTGCCCGGGGCAGCACCGGGGTATCCGACCCGTTTTTTCGGTCAGTCGCTTAACAGTCAAAGCACCGGGCTCATAACCCGAGAGATGCGGGTGCAACTCCCGCCAGACCGATTTTTTGTTAGGCCGCACTAGCCCAATCTGGCAGAGGCACTGAGCTCAGACCTCAGAGGTTCTTGGTTCGAATCCAAGGTGTGGCACCTTATGTTAGTCCATTTTTACGTCACCGTAGCTCAGTAGAGAGAGCGGCTGTTTACGAAGCAGCAGGCCGCAGGTGCAAATCCTGCCGGGGACACTTTTTCTGGAACGTGATCCGGGCGAGGCCCCGGGACTCTTTGCTAAAGAGATCGTGCGGCTAGGTGCCGCATGGGGAGCATGCCCTCCGCGTTCCGCCACTTTTGTGGGAGTCAGGTCCCTGCGTTTCAGCCGGGGTGTCGGCCATAGCACTTCGTCTGTCAGCGCAGAGCGCGCCTGCTCCCACAGAGATGACCCTGTCGTCTAACGGCTCAGGACATCCGGCTTTCTACCGGATAATACGGGTTCGAATCCCGTCAGGGTCGCCATTTTTGAACGGTCCAAAGCTTAGACAGCGAAGCAGCCGGCTTTTAACCGGCATAGCGGGGTGCATGTCCCCGTGGGCCGACTTTTGCATTCGTAATACGCGGATCCAGACAAACTCCGCCTCTCATTTTCACCTCTTTAGTTTCTCATTCTAACCAATTTTATGAACTCTCAATCACTCACCCGCCTCGGCATTCCTGATGGCCCGGCGCTGGGCTTCGGCCTAGCGTTCGTCGCCAATCAGGCCAGTGCTGGCGGCGACCCTTCCAGGCTGGAGGAAGACATCTGTGCGATCGTCGCAGATCCAGCCGCTTTTCTAGGCGATCCTTTGCGCGAGTCTTTGGCTCGCGCTCTTTATGCGCCCGCTTACACGCAGCGCGATGCCCTGGCTCCCTGGCACCAGTGGGGATCTGGCCTCGAAGCCGGGGCCGCGCAGCAGCTGGCCAATGCCTGCGCGCTGCCGGTCGCTGTGGCCGGTGCGCTGATGCCGGATGCGCATCAGGGTTATGGACTGCCCATCGGTGGTGTGCTCGCGACGGACAATTGCGTCATCCCCTATGCAGTGGGTGTGGACATCGCCTGTCGCATGAGGTTGAGCGTTTATGACCGCAAGGCCAATATCATTCCAGGCCAAAAAGGTCGCCTGGCCAACATCCTCGAACGTGAAACCAACTTCGGCATGGGAGGTGCGTTTAAAGACAAGCGGCACCACGAGGTCATGGACGAGGACTGGAATGTCTCGCCCATCACCCGACGCTTCAAGGACAAAGCCTGGGCTCAACTTGGCACGAGCGGTTCGGGGAATCACTTCGTCGAATTCGGTGCCTTTGAGGTCAAGGCAGACCAAGTGGAGGCGCTGAAAGAATCCGGTTTTGACATTCCGCCTGGTGAATACCTAGCCCTGCTCTCCCACAGTGGATCACGCGGCGCAGGGGCCCAAGTGTGCCAGCACTACAGCCACATCGCCATGGAGAGACGCTACGACCTGCCGAAGGACATGAAGCACCTGTCCTGGCTGACTTTTGAGGAAGAGGCGGGCCAGGAATACTGGGCCGCCATGAACCTCATGGGACGATACGCAGCGGCTAACCATGCGTTGATTCACAAAACCATCGCCAAGAAGGTGGGTGCCCATGTCATCCTCGATATTGAGAACCATCACAACTTCGCCTGGAAGGAGACGCACGTCA
Source organism: Prosthecobacter algae (assembly GCF_039542385.1). Lineage (NCBI taxonomy): Bacteria > Pseudomonadati > Verrucomicrobiota > Verrucomicrobiia > Verrucomicrobiales > Verrucomicrobiaceae > Prosthecobacter > Prosthecobacter algae. The sequence goes on from NZ_BAABIA010000005.1 coordinate 71,498, forward strand.
TCCAGGGCCAGGAGCGCGAGGTGGTGGTGCATCGCAAGGGGGCCACACCCGCTGCGGTGGGAGAGCTGGGCGTCATTCCCGGTTCCATGGCGACCCCCGGATTTGTCGTTAGGGGCCGGGGCAAACCAGGCTCCCTGAACAGCGCCTCCCACGGTGCCGGACGAGTGATGAGCCGGGCAGAGGCCAAGCAAAGCTTCACCTGGGGCGTTGTGAAAAAGCAGCTCACAGCGGCTGGGATTGAGCTCCTCAGCGCCGGCATCGACGAAGTGCCTGGAGTCTATAAAGACATTCACAGCGTCATGGCAGCCCAGCAAGATCTGGTGGAGGTGCTGGGGCAGTTCCAGCCGCGCATCGTCAAAATGTGTCCGGCTGGAGACAAGGCAGAGGATTAAATATGGCCACCCCGAATTCGCGGCCCACGTACGTGAATCCGCACTTTGCAGATGCCCTAACCTTGCCTTTGTCAGAGATCCCCTGGCAGGCGTAACTATAAAGCTGACAAATTTGCCACTTGGCAAATGCCTAAGTTGCTGCACGATAAGTGCCCAACATAGAGGAACGAACACCGCGTCGTCCCTTCGTGCCGTCAATTCCCGTCAATAAGGAGCCGAAGCATGAATGATGTGTTGAACAAATCTACTGTCCTAGTTTTGAACCGAAACTGGCAAGCCATCGGTGTGAAATCACCTGCCGATGCCTTTAGCATGATGGCCGCAGGCAATGCGACAGCGCTGAACATCTCTGCTGAAGATGACATGACACCCGTCACCTGGGAGGACTGGATGCGCCTGCCGGTGAACGAGGGCGACAACGCCATCGGCACTGTCCACGGTCCCGTGCGCGTGCCCACCGTCCTCGTCCTGGCCCGCTTCGACAGAGTGCCAAAGCGCAGGCCCAAATTCTGTGCCAAAGCCATCTGGGAACGCGATGGCGGCGTATGCCAATACACCGGGCGCAAGCTGAAGCCTAACGAGGGGAACATCGACCACATCGTCCCCGTTTCTCGCGGTGGCAAAAGCACCTGGGACAACTGCGTGCTGGCCGATAAAAAGGTGAATAGCAAAAAAGGCAGCAAGCTGCCCGAAGAAGCGGGGCTGAAACTCCTACGTCGCCCTTCCGCGCCGCGTGAGGTACCAGTGACCCAGCTCATTCGCAATACCTACCAAGTGCGCGACTGGGAGGTCTTCCTCGCCCACGCCGGCATCTTCCAGACCGACCGTGCAGTCAGCTAAAGCTGGCTGTCGCGGTTTTGCCGCGTCGACTAGCCTTGAGCCGCCTAACAAAAAATTGGGCCGCAATCCCCTCTATGAGGAAAACTGCGGGCCTTGAGTTTCCTTTGACGCTCAGATCTCCCCAAAATATTTCTCTCGCACGCGGACAATGGCGTCGAGCATGCCGTCGGCTTCTTCGCGGATCTTCGCATCCAGACTTGAGGCACTGCGATTGTAGCGGCGGTACAGCAACTTCAGTTGCGCCTGGATCTGGTCTTTCGGCATCTTCGGCGTGATCTCGCACATCTCCTCCGCACTGAGGGGAGCGGCGGCGATGTTAGCAGCTAGCACAGGCTTGGCGGCCTTTGGCAGCACCACTCCTTGCTTCGAAGGTTCTGACTTCGGGGCTTCGGGTCTGAGGGGCTGAGGCGAGGCTTTGGCCACAGGGGCAGGGGCTGCCGCAGGCTGCTTGGCCGCTTGTGACTTCGACAGCGATTGAAGGATCTTTTTGAACATGACGTTGGGCGTTCGGGGTTCGGAGGCGGGGCGTGCGTACAGGTTACTCAATGCGCATCGTGCGCAGGTGGGCTGTCTTGCGCTTCAGATCTTCATCGGACAAAACACCGGCTCCTTTATAGCTCACCGCCACCTCGCGGCTGCGGCCCGACTGCTTGTCCATCACCAAGGCGCGTACCCGTTGGTTTTCATCATAGCTGAAGGTGACGGCCACCTCGCAGCCCTTCGGTCGGTTGGGCGGCACCTCCAAGGTGATGCGACCGATGACATCCACGAATTTTGAGTCCTCATCTTCTCCTTGAGTGATGTCCACCTCGATCACTCTCTCATTGTCTTCGCTGGTCTGGTAGATCTGCGTACGGGAGCAAGGGATCGGGGTGTTTTTCGGAATCACCACGGAATTCATCAGCTTCTCCTCACCCGTCTTGGCATTGTAAACCATGGCCACTGTGCCGTAGCTGGCGTTGCATACTTCCTGGATGCGTGCGGATTTCTTGGCAAACAGGGCCGCGCCCAGCGCCACGCACTCATCGACATTGCCACAGGACTTCGGCGTCTTGCCAAACATCTTGTCCAGCATCGTCTTCACCTTGGGAATGCGGGTGGAGCCGCCCACGAGCACCACGTGGTCGATGTCGCTCACCTTCAGCTTGGCAGAGTCCAGTGCCTGCTCCACTAGCATCACCGTGCGGGTCAGCATGTGGCGGATCATTTTCTCAAACGTCTCGCGCGTGAGGTCGATACGGGCCAGGCCATCGTTCTTGTCATTCGCCACCGTGTCATTCACACGCTGCAGCTTCGAGAGCATCTTCTTGGCATCTTCCGTGGCCAGCAGTACACGACGGCGATGGCGCTCATCATTGAAAAGGGGTGCCCCGGTCTGCTTCGTGTATTGCTCCCCGTAGGCAGCCAGCAGCATGTCATCAAAATTGCTGCCACCTAGATGACGCGCTCCTTCGCTGGTCAGGATTCGGATGTTGTCCCCTTCCACATCGAGGATGGTCACATCCAGCGTGCCGCCGCCCAGGTCATACACCAGGATGCGTCCCTTCACCCCCTGGCTGTGCGCATAATACACGGCCGCAGCCGTGGGCTCATTCACCAGCCGCCGCACCTTCATCCCGGCCATCTCCGCCGCCGCGATGGTGCTTTTGCGCGCCAGTTCATTGAAGTTCGCTGGCACAGTGATGACGACCTCGTTGATGTCGCCAATGATCTTCGAACAATCGCGCCTCAGCTTGGCAAGGATCAGCGCAGAAATTTCGGCAGGCGTCCATTTCTTGCCGTCGATCTCCACCAGGTGCTCCGGGTCATCCATGTAACGCTTAATCTGGAAGATCGTGCGGTCCGGCTCCCCCCCGTCGCGGGCCGGGCTGCCCACCAGCTTCACATCCTCGTGCGCCTCGAAGAACACCACCGAAGGAGTCAGGCGCTCACCGTCAGCGTTGGGCACGATCTCCGGGTTGCCGTCAGGTTTCAGATATGCCAAGCCCGAGAGCGTGGTGCCAAGATCAATGCCAACGTATTCAGCCATAACAGAGGATAGAATGAAAAAATGAAAAGACGACTACTACTGGCTGGAGGTTCTCACCTCCACTTTGCGAAGGATGAATTCGTGACCCTCCTCACGGGAGTAGGCAAACCCTGAGCGGCAGCTTTCCACCACCCGAGGTTTGTTTTTTCCAGGCACGGACTCCACCACTGTGATGCGCTTGCGCAACTCCACATCCACTTCGGTACCACTGCCAATGTCAAATTCGCTGATGCCGTGCTGAAGGAGGATATCCTCAAACGAATGCCGCAGGGTGCGAAGCTGCGCCACCACATCCCCGCCATTGTAGCCCGCATACCGGGAACTGAGCGCATCAATGAGATCAATCCGCTTGATGATGTCATTGGCGAACATCACCACCGTGGCCTCCTCGGCAGGCAGGCCACGCCGCAGAATTTCGTGCTTCTCCTCCAGTTCCAAAAGCTGGCCACGCAGGCGGGCATCGATCTCTTTCCAGTGGTTCAACTGTGCCTCCGCCTGGGCAAACTCCGCTCGGCGGTCACTCAGCGTCGTCAGCTCCGCTTTCAGATGGGTCACGGCAGCGGCCTGCTCATGCAGTTGTGCATCCAGGTCTGCCAGCCGCTTCCGCTGCTCGCTCTCCTGGGCCTGGAGGGAGGCCGCTAGTTTCTCGGCCTGTTGCGTAAAGGTGGCCAGCTCCGTCTCCACAGCCGTCCGTTCCTTCCGTGCTTGCTCCGCACGTGCGGAGTCACGGTTCAGGGACTCTTGCAGGGCATTGATCTTCACCTGCAGCGCCAGCTCACGCTCCGCCGCATCCCTCAGGTTTTTGCTGGCTTCAGCCTGCCGGGTTTCCAGGCTGGCCAGGGCAGCCCCCAGGGAAAGGATCTGACCACCGACCTGGGTAAAGTCGCCCAGGCGGGTTTCCTCATGCCGGATTTTGTCCTGCAACTCGGCCATCACGGCAGTCCGGCCCTGGATTTCCTGGGTTTGCGTTTCCAGTTCCTTGGTCAGGCGGGTCTCTTCCAGCTTCAGCTTCTCCACCCGGTCCAGCCGCGTGCCCAGCTCCGTCTCCAGACCGTTCGCCTGAGTCCGGGCGGCATCAGCACGCTGGCGGGCTTCCTTCACCTCTTTTTCCAGATCTTGCTGGGCCTGCTCAGCAGCGCGGCTACCTTCCTGCGCAGCCTTCAGGCGTGCGGCTTCTTTGTCCACCTCCTCCTGGGCTTTCATCAGCCGCTCCTCACGCATTTTGTGGGCTTCTTCCAGTTGGGAAATCTGCTGCTGCAGCTCAGCGAGCTTTTTGTTAGAATTTTCAGTGGTGACGTTCAGGCGGGTGACGAATTGCGAGGCCTCTTCACGCTCCTTGGTCAGGCTCGTCATCATGGCCTGCAGACCTGCCAGCTCCGTGGTCAGGCCCGGGATCTGCTTGCGTAGCACCTTCTCCTCCTCGCGGGCACGAGTGGCCACGGCCTCGGCCTCCAGCCGCTTCGCCTCCACCACCTGCGCAGCCGCAGTGGCCTTTTGGAGGCGATTTTCCCAGTCTGCCGCCCGGGCTTCCTCCGCCTTGGCCTTTTTCGTCTGTTCGGAAATCTGGGTGTTCCATGCCTTGGATTCTGCCTCCAGTTTGGCGATGTCTTTGCGCAGTCCCTCCTGCTGCCGGGCCAGTTCGCCCAGGGCTTTTTCTTCGGTCAGGCGCTGCTTTTCAGCCTCTTTCACACCCTGGGTGGCACTCGCGAGTTTTTGCTGCACTTCCGCCAATTCAAGTAAACGCTTTTCATCGGCTTCAATCTTCGTTTGCAGCTCGCGCAGGCGCGTCTCCGCAGCCGCAGCCTCAGCCAGCTTGGCTTTGGTTTCAGCCTCCAGATTGCTACGCTTGTCGTTTAGCAGTTTCTCCAGGTTCGCCGTCTCCGCGCGCAGACTTTCCGTCTGGTCAAAGGCAGCGCGGCGATCAGCCTGGGCTTTTTCCAAAGCGGCGGCTGTCGACTGCTTGTCGCGCAGCAGCGTGGTCATCTCCGCCCGCAAGCTTTCGATCTCCGTCTTCAGGCCGGGCAATACTTTTTCATGCTCCTCACGCGCAGCCGCCAGCGGCGGCACCTGAGTGGAAAGTTTCTCATGCTTGGCCGTGATCTCGGCCAGCTCCGTGCGCCCCTTTGTCAGCCTGGATTCCACGCTGGCCAGCTCCTGGGCCCGGGCCTCAAGTTGCGCAGTCTGCTGCGTCAGGGCAGCCACACGGGATTCGCTGGCAGCCAGATTATGCAGCTTCGCGGCCAGCTCCGCCTGCATTTTCTCGGCCTCGGCACGCAGGCCAGGGGTACGGGCTTCGTAGCCTTCAACCTCAGCTTGCAAGCGCTTGGCTTCCGCCTGGGCTTTGTCCCGGCTCTGTTCCGCAGACAGCAGGGCAGACTGGGCCTCCTTGGCGGACTCCAGGTTGGCTTTGATCTCCGCCCCAGCCTGCTCATTAGCCTTCTGGGCAGCGGCCAGCTTTTCCTGCTGCTGCTGCACATCTGCCTGCACTGCGCTGAGCTGCGCGGCGACGCTGGCAGCCTGCGCCTGCAATTGTGAGACTTTTTGTTCGGCAGCGGCCACATCCTGCACTTTCCCCGTCTGAGCAGCAGCCAATGTCACCAGCAGAGCTTCCAAACCTGTGATCTTCCCCTGCAATTCACCGGCCTGGGCACGTAGCTTTTGCTCCTCCACCGTAGCCGTGATGGCAGCCTGCTTTTGTGCTGCAGCTTCGCCCGTCGCCTTGTCCAGCTCCATTCGCGCGGCCTGGGCTTCCGCCCGCAAAGTGGTGATCTCCTTTTGCAGCGCGGCATGCTGGGCCACCACCTCACTGGCCTTGGTGGTGAATTCCTCGGTCTTCGCCTCCGCCGCCTTGGCCTCCTGCTGACGCTCAGCCAGCGCGGTTTCCGCCTGGCGCAGACTCTCACGAGCCTTCGCCACATCCGCAGTCAGCATCTCTTTCTGCTCCTCAATGCTGCGCACCTCTTTTTCCAAGGACTCCCGCCGCATCATCAGCGTTTGCGTGAGGCCATGCTGCGCCTTCCCCTTTTCCGTCGCGGCTAAAAGTTCCCGGGTCAACGCATCGCGCTCCTGGGACAGTTGGGAAATCGCCGTCGTCAGTTCCGCCTTGTGGGCCTCCACTGCTTTCAGTGCCTCGCTGGCACTGCTGAGCTGCGTATCCGTAGCCGCAAGATCATCCAGCTTATTTGTTAGGTCGCCCGAGCGTGTCTCAAGGGCTTTCAGCTCTTCGGCCTTCTGGCGCAGCCGCCCTTCCAGTGTGACCAGCTTTTGTGAAGCCTCCTCTTCCGCCTTCTTTTGATTGGAAATCAGATGCTCAGTTTGCTGGCGCAGATCCTGGATATGTGTTTCCAGCTTCAGCTTGGTCGCATTCAGAGACTCATGCTCAGAGGTCGCCTTGGCGTGATCGCCGGAAAGATCCTGAAGCCGCGCACTGGCCACAGCGCATTGTTGGTCCAAATCGGCCAGCTTCGTCTCCAGCGCCGTTTGGTTGCCCGTCAGACCGGCCAGGGCAGCATCCAGCAGACGGCGTTTATTTTCTAGCTCCGCCAGGGCACCGGTGGTCTGAGTCAGGCTGGTTTCTTTGACCACCAATGTTTGCACCTGGGCCGTGAGTTGGTCTTCTTCCTGACGCAGCCTTTCCAGCGTCTTTTTCACCTCCTCCACTTCCGCCTGCCGCTGTGCCACCTGCGCGTCCAACGCCGCCAGCTCCGCACTGCGCTCACCCAAGGAAGCCTCATCCACTTCTGGAGAAACAGCCGCCAAGACAGCGGCAGCGGGCAATGAGGCCTCACTGAGATCCTGCTTCAGACGGGCCAGTTCTGCCGCGACCGTCTCCTTTTCTTTCAGGCTAGCGCTGCGGTCCGCACTCGCTTTGTCTGCCTCGGCATGCAGCGCCTGCAAACTCTTGCTCGCCACGGCAATGTCATCCTGCACCTTGGCCAGTGCACTGCGGCTGGACTCCACCTGACTGTCCAAATTTGCAGCTTCACGTCGTTTGATAGCCAGCTTTGCCAGCTCATCTTCCGAATTGATCAGGCTGCTCTTGATCTCCACGGTCCGGCTTTCCAGGTCAGCCAAGGTTTTGCGGCCCTCTTCGACCTGCCTTTCCAGCACCCGCAGTTCCTCCCGCCGCAGCGTCTCCTTTTCATTTTCACGGCGCAGCAGATCACGCTCCTTTTGCAGCCTGCTCACTTCCTCTCTCAGTTCATCCGCCTGCTTTTGCTGCGCGGTGTCTACAGGAGCAACCCGCTGGATCAACATGCCGTGCGCGGCTGCCACAGAAGGCCCTTTGATGCCCATGTCAGGTCTGCCCAGGGGCGTCTTCGTGGGCTCCACCTGGCTCGTTTCAGACTTTGGCTCCACATCCTTTGCAGGCACGGACTCCGTGTCCCCACGTTTGCCATCCGTTCGGAAGGGCTGGCCCTTCGCTGCCACATTTTTGGCCTCAGTCGATGGTGCCATCCCTTTGGGGGCTCGTTCACGAAACCTCGAGTCAAGCTGGCCAAAACGAATTTTGTCCCCCCCCTTCACCCTCATACGGTCGATCCGCTTCCCATTCACGAAAGTACCGTTCGATGACTTCAAATCCACCAGCTCATACACCCCATCCGCCTGACGGATGAACTCGGCGTGAAACCCCGAAATGTACGTGTTATCAATGACGATGTCGTTCTTCGCATCCCTGCCGATGGAAAGACGCTCTTCGAGGATATCGAAGACGAATTCATTTCCGTCGTTGAGGTTAAAGGCCAAATAAGGCATGCAGAAAGCGGGGCAGCGGGTGCGGCTCGGAGATTAATTTTGGAAAATCATTGAATCAATCTTAATAAACTGGGGAGATCTCATCAAACGATGCAGAATGCCATCATTTTAGCGCCTGTCAGAAAAGCCAGATACATTTAAGTTTATTAAAATATGAATCCCCGCAGATTTTTAAAACTTTTTAGCCTCGCCGTCACCCTCACGGCTTCTTTTTCGCCATTAAACGCCTTCAGCGCCGCCGTTGAACTCTCTCCGGCCCAGCTCCAGCGAGTGGGACAGCGCATCTGGCAAAACGAATGCGCAGGCACGGTGGCAGGACTGACAAGCTGGAACTCGGGCGAAGATTTTGCATCGTTAGGGATCGGTCATTTTATTTGGTATCCTGCAGGCAAGAAAGGACCGTTTGAAGAAAGTTTCCCCCCCCTCGCCACCTTTTTGCAGAGCCGGGGAGTAGAAATGCCAGACTGGACCACTGGCCCCTGCCCCTGGACCAGCAAGGCCAACTTCGAAGCGGACAAAGACGGCCCGCGTCAGACCGCCCTCCGGGCCATCCTGGTCAAAACCGTCTCCCTACAGACCGAATTCATCATCGCTCGGCTTCAGCGTGCCCTGCCCAAGATGAAAGCCAGCTCCAAAAAACCTGCCCTCGTCCAGGCCCACTTCGATGCTCTCCTGGCCAGCCCCGAAGGTGCCTTCTGCCTCATTGATTACGTCAATTTTAAAGGCGAAGGCACCGCCCCAACCGAGCGTTACAACGGCCAGGGCTGGGGCCTCCTTCAAGTCCTCGAAGGCATGAAGCAACCCACCCCCGCCGCCTTTGCCGAAGCCTCCAAAACCGTCCTCAGCCGCCGTGTGCAAAACGCGCCCGCAGCCCGCAAGGAACAGCGCTGGCTCGCTGGCTGGCACAACCGCTGCGACGGATACAAACGGAAGCTGTAACGGCCCCTTCCCCGCCATGCTCTCCCCAAGCCGATGGACCGTGGCCCTACTCACCTGGCTACCGCTCTTCATCGTCACAATCCTGGGTAGCTCCTGGGGCGCGGCACGGATCACCCACGCATGGACCCAGGGCATGGACTACTACCGTTCCCAGCATCCCGTCCAAGACGCCGGATGGACGGCCCTCCTCATCGCCGCCATCGCTTCCATCCTTTTCATCGTCATTCTCCCCTTTCGCTTGCGGGATCCTCTCCGGGAGACCCGTCTCTGGCAAACCTCCACCCTGGTCGCCCTCGGCCAAATGGCCATACTTGTCCTTAGCGGTCTGCTGGCCATCAGCCTCACCTTCCATTCTGGCATCCCCACACACGGTCGCATCCCTCCTCTAGGACGCGAACCCGGCCCCCAGTCTCTCCAGTGGACGCCACGACAGTCTAACGTACGATGATGAAATGGACCGCATGAGTGCCGCCCCACCCGACCCCTCTCCCAAACGGGAACGCCTCTGGCGGATCATCTTTCTTTCCGATACTCCGGTAGGCCGGGCCTTTGATGTCGTGCTCCTCTGGCTCATTGCGCTCAGCGTGGTCACCATCATCCTAGAAAGCGTGGATGAAATCCGCCTGCCTCACGCCAATCTTTTCTGGACGCTCGAGTGGATCTTCACGGTCCTTTTCACCACCGAATACCTCGCCCGTCTCTGGTCCGTCCGCCGTCCCTTGCGCTATGCCCTCAGCTTCTTTGGCCTGCTGGACCTCATCTCCATCCTGCCCGCCTACCTGGAGTTGCTCATTCCTGGCACCCACTACCTGATGGCCCTCCGCGTGCTGCGCCTCATGCGCATGTTCCGTGTCCTGAAAATGGCCGAATACCTGGGCGAGGCCAGCATCCTCCTCGCCGCCCTGCGCGCCAGCCGGCGAAAGATCACTCTCTTCCTCACCACCGTCATCGGCATCGTCTTGGTGGAAGGCACCGTCGTTTACGTGCTCGAGCATGAGGCCAACCCGGACTTTGCCAACATCCCCCAGGCCATCTACTGGGCCATCGTCACCATCACCACCGTCGGTTATGGCGATGTCGCCCCCATCACTGTTCCTGGTAAAATGATGGCCTCCATCATCATGCTGACGGGCTTTGCCATCATCGCCGTGCCCACCGGCATCGTCACCAGCGAGCTGGGCCGCGCCATGGGCAAGCCCCTCGCACCCCGTCGTTGCTGCAACGAATGCGGCTGGGAAGATCACGATCCTCTCGCCCTCCACTGCCAGCACTGTGGCACCAAACTCTCCTCTTCCGCCGAATAGACCCAATATCGACCCAGGGGAAAGAGATCCCTCAGGGGGCAATCTCACGCCAAACAACGACGGAAAAAATCCACCGTCATGCCCAGCGCCTGACGCCCCAGCTCCGCATCATAGCGCAGACCCTCATCGCGGAGGAAAGCATGGGCCGCATTGAACTCGTGCCAGGTGAAGTTCACCCCGGCCGCCGTCAGCGTCTGGTAGATCAGCGCCCGCCCTTCCGCCGGCACATGCGGGTCCTGACGGCCAAAGACCATCATCAGTTCCCCCTTGATCTCCGCCGCCCGCGCCAGGGAATCGTCATTCATGCCCGCCCCCAGGCTGCGCTTATGCAGATCCGTCGGGTAAAAACAGGCCGCTGCTGCCACGTCCGGCTGCAAGGCTGCGCGATACGTCAGATGCCCGCCGATGCACGGGCCAAAGGAGCCCAGACTCCCCGTGCAAGCCTCATGCCTCTTGAGGTAATCCAGCACCGCCCGGTTATCTCCATCATAGGCCGCCACTGGCTTCTCCGTTTTCAGCCGGTTCCCCACATCCGAGCCCGCCTGATCATACGCCAGCACTGTCCCCGCCGTCAGGTATTCATGGTAGATCTCCGGCAGCGCCACCACAAACCCATGCCCCGCCAGAAACGCCGCCGTGCGCACGATGGGCCCCGTCAGTTGAAAAATCTCCGAGTGAAACAACAACCCCGGATATCTCCCCGCCCCCGCAGGCCGCAGCACCAAAGCCCGCATAGGCCCCGTAGCCGTGGAAAGTTCAACAATTTCAGGATCGCGGAGGGTCATGGTCAGAGGAAAAGCCAGTCGTTCGCCGCCAAAGTGGCAGGAGATACCCGAACTGACAAGCCCTCCGTGCGTTGCAGTCCCGGCTTCAGCAAGTGCTGGGCACCGATCTCACAGGAACACGCGTCGCCCGTTCGCCGCACAGTACTCATCACTCTCCGAGTGATGCATCCGCCCCCACCCAGCCCCGTCCGCCCCCTTGCCCCCCTTGAAGGGCGAAAGAAGGTAACCGGGGGTGCAGCGAGGCACGAGCGCCCCTGGACCCACACCTAACAAAAGATATCGCAATAGATACACCCCTCCAAGTCGCTTCTGCTTGAAGATGTCTTTTCGCCATCATTCACAGAAGATCAAACTCCACTTCCTGTTAGGCCCCGACCCGCGCGCGCCCATCTCCATCGCGTGAAGTCCGTCTAAAAAACGCACCCCAAACCCAGTCCCCCAAAGAAAAAGGGCACCCGCAGGTGCCCCGTCTCCTTCCCGCATCATTCCCACTCGATGCTCGCTGGTGGTTTCGTGCTGATGTCATACAGCACGCGGTTCACACCCTTCACGCTGTTGAGGATTTTGTTAGACGTGTTGCGCAGCACTTCATACGGCAGCTCCACCCAGTCGGCCGTCATCGCATCTTCGCTGATGACCGCGCGCAGAGAGATGGCCTGCTCGTAGCTTCGTTCGTCGCCCTTCACGCCCACGGTTTTCACCGGTAGCAGCGCCGCATAGGCCTGCCACACGTGCTGGTACCAGCCACTGCGATGCAGCTCCGCGATGAAGATGGCATCCGCCTGCTGCGTGGCCACGATGCGCTCCGGCGTAATCTCACCCGGGATACGCACGGCCAGGCCGGGGCCTGGGAAAGGATGCCGCCACAGGGCGCGATGGGGGATGCCCAGGCTGGCGCCCAGCGCTCGCACTTCGTCCTTAAACAGCTCGGCCAGAGGCTCCAGCACCTTGCCCTGTGCCTTCAGTTCCATGATGCGATCCACCCGGTTGTGGTGGGTCTTGATCTTGCTGGCGATGGAGCCGCTCGTAGCGCTCTCGATCACGTCTGGGTACAGCGTGCCCTGGGCCAGCAGTTCCACATCGTCCGCCAGCTTCCAGAATTCCTCCACAAACAGCGTGCCGATGATGCGGCGCTTTTGCTCAGGGTCCGTCACTCCTTTCAGTGCACCCAGGAAGACCTCGCTCGCATCAATCTGCTCAATGGGCACACCCACTTCTTCAAACAGCACTTTGACCTCGGCCGATTCATTCAGGCGCATCAGCCCGGTATCAATGAAGATGCAGCGCACCTTCACGCCCGCGCGTGCCAGCAGCACCGCCAGCACCGTGCTATCCACACCGCCGGATACGCCGCAGATGACTTCGCGGTCACCCACGTCCGTCTTGATCTGGGCGATCATCTGGTCCTTGAACTCTTGGATGTCGAACTTCGCCAGCTTCGCACCGCTTTCCGTGAGGAAGTTTTTCAAAATGGCCGTGCCCTCGTGCGAGTGCGTCACCTCCGGGTGAAACTGGATGCCCCAGCAGCGGTCGCTCCACTTCAGCGCCACCGGCACCGCATCTTCATTCGTGGCGATGACCTGCGTGGTCGCCGCCAGATTCGCGCAGGTATCGCTGTGGCTCATCCACACCTGAGACTCATGGGAGATGCCCTTGAAAAGATCTGCATGCTCCGTCACCACCAGCTTCGCCGGGCCATACTCGCGCGTGACCCCTGGCTTCACCGTGCCGCCGTGTTTGATGTTCAGGAGCTGCATGCCATAGCACACGCCCAGCACCGGCACGCCAAAGGCCAGCAGCTTTTCAAAGTCCACGTCCGGTGCATCTACCTCGGAGGTGCTGCGCGGGCCACCAGAAAGGATGATCGCTCCGGGGTTCTTCAGGTTCGCCAGTTCTGCCGGCGGGTACAGGTGGGAAACGAAGCCCAGCTCGCGAACGCGGCGGACGATGAGCTGAGAGTACTGGGAACCGTAATCGAGTACGGCAACTTCGTGGTCGGTCATGGAATATAAATCGAAAAAGAGAATCAAAAAACGCGGTCACCAGGGCGACCGCGAAAGGTCAGAAACAGGGAGATTAAGACGGCTCGTAATTCACTGGCTCTTCCGTGATCACCACGTCATGCGGGTGGCTTTCCTTCAGCCCGCCAGCGGTGATGCGGACAAAGCGCGCCTTTGCCCGCAGCTCATCCAGATTATCCGCGCCCACATAGCCCATTCCAGAGCGCAGACCGCCCATGAGCTGGAACACCACATCCGCCAAAGGTCCCTTGAACGGCACGCGAGCCTCCACCCCTTCCGGCACCAGTTTGCCCGAGCTATTTTGCCCGTAGCGGTCCCCAGCGCCCTTGCGCATGGCCTTCAGGCTGCCCATGCCCCGGTATTCCTTAAAGGTGCGGCCCTGCCACTTCACCATGTTGCCCGGGCTTTCCGCCGTGCCTGCCAGGAGAGAGCCCAGCATCACGCAGTCCGCCCCGCCGGCCAGTGCCTTCACGATATCGCCGGAGTAACGGATGCCGCCATCCGCGATCACCGTCACGCCGCGCGGGCGGCACACTTCAGCCACCTCCTGCACCGCCGTGAACTGGGCCATGCCTACGCCCGAAATGATGCGCGTGGTGCAGATGGACCCCGGGCCCACCCCCACCTTGATGGCGGAGGCACCCGCCTCGACGAGATGCAGCGCCCCGTCCTGGGTCACCACGTTCCCCGCCACGATCGGGATGCTGCCGCCCACGCGATCGCGCAAGCGGCGGATCACATCTGCCACACGGGTGGTGTGGCCTGTGGCCGCATCAATGAAAAGTGCATCTGCACCCGCAGCCACCAGGGCCGCTCCGCGATCTGCACAATCATCACCCACACCTACGGCCGCGCCCACGCGCAGTTGGCCATTCGCATCCTTCGCGGCACTGGTAAACATCTGGCGCTTCACCACGTCCTGCTTGGTGATCAGCCCGGCCAGTTTGCCATTCGCATCCACCAGCGGCAGCTTTTCAATTCGGTGCGTGTAGAGGATCTTAAGCGCCTCATCAAAGCTCGTCGTCGGAGTGCCGATAGCTAGGCGGTCGCGCGGCGTCATGATCGTCGAGACCGGCGTGTTTTCGTCCTCGATGTACCAGAGGTCACGGCTCGTCACCATGCCCACCAGCGTGCCATCCGGCTCCACTACAGGGAATCCGCTCACGCCTTTTTCATGCATCAGGCGCTGCAGCGCGCCCAGCGTCGTCTCCGGGCGCACCGTGTGCGGCGTCTGGATGACGGTGTTTTCAGAGCGCTTTACCTTCGCCACCTGCTCCGCTTGATAATCAATCGGGATGTTGCGGTGGATGACTCCCAGGCCACCCTCGCGTGCCAGGGCGATCGCCAGCTCGGCCTCCGTCACCGTATCCATCGCCGAGGATAGGACCGGGATGTTCAACTGGATGCTGTTGCCAAAAACCGTGCCCAGATTTACCTCTCCAGGCAGAACCTGGCTCAGTCCAGGCAGGACCAATACGTCATCAAAACTCAGTGCAAGGGAAGGAATATCGCCCATGTGCCATCTAAGCGGCACTCAGACGAGTGTCACGCAGAAAGTGACTTCTGAATGCAAATCACGGACGATAAACGCGGGTTCTGCCCGTGTAGGAGTCAATCTGCACACAATAATAGTTTGTCGGTGCCTCGTTACTTTGAGAATCCCTCGACTCGATCACCATGATGAAGCTTTTATTAAATTCTGGGATTGTGTAGGCTCGGGCGACATCGTTGGCATTCGCATCGGCATTTGTTGCAGAGGTCAGCATCCGCATGCTGCCATCTGGGTAGAAGCGCATGGCGGCATAAGAAACATCGCCAGCCGTGGCATTCCCTGGTGGAGTGAAAAGGTACTGCCCAGTCTGCCCTTCCACTTGCTGGACGACCGTCTGCAAGAGGGGTGACATCCTTTCTTGGGCAGACAAAATGATGCCAGACTCCAAGTAATATGGGTCGGAAATGGCTTTCTGTCCCCCACTCGGCAGGCTCTGCACCACCTGATAGGCATAAAAAGAGTTGTCGCTTGGATTGTCCGCCGTGCTGTCCACATAGCGGTAAAAACGCACTTCCACCTCGGATGATAACGAGACGGCGCTCTGTTGAGCAAGGCTGATGCGGTTGATCAGCGCATCACCCGCCGAATTCAGCCGGGTAGAGCGCACCACATCAATCAAGGCCGGAGCAGCCAAAGCGATCAAAATGGAGATGATGCCCACGACGGTGAGCATTTCGATGAGCGTGAAGGCCGACCTTCTGCGGCGCTGAGAAAAAGTTGTCATGTCTCAAAGGGAAAGATTTGGACTAGCTGCCCCACTTAGCTCCACGCATGGATACCGTGGCTGAAAAGATGCGGTAATTGACACGCCTGTCGGCCATAATATTGGCCACCTTCGTCATCGTGTCATTGAGGTTTTGCGCAGCATCCTGACCTTCAAGCGCTTGAGAAATAAGTGTGTCGAAGGGCGGGCTTTCGGGTGAGCTATTCTGGCTGAGCCTGTCGGCGCTTCCTTCATCAATGGCGATCAAAATCACTTTCACCAGCGAAGGCAGACGGTGCTGGTTTCCCTGCTTGGTCGGGGAAGCTTCCGTATCAACTGCAGAATCATAATTGAATACGGACTGGAATTGATTGCCAGCACCCGCACCCGGAACTTCCACCTGTGGGGCCACGATCAAAGCGACAATGTTGTCGGCAATGGGGCGGGTGAGGTTTTGGTTGATCGTTGTCGCGTTGGTATCCATCTCCACGCCTGCCTGTTCATACCAAGCAATGCTGGTATTAGCACCCGTCGGGGCTGCCGCCGCTGCGGGGTAGATGAGGTTCTTTTCGGCTGGGGGAGAGAACTCCATGAGGCGGTAGCGGAAACGCGGAATTCCTGGAGGCAGGATCTCTGGTCGGAAAAATTCATCCGATGTGTATTGCACAAAATAACCGCGACCACACAACAGACGGTCCAGACCCACATAGGAGGGATCATGGGCAACTCCCAGGGGTGCCTGGAAAAACACGGCATGTCCTGGTGAATTGGCCGCACTTGCCCCCTGCTGCAGGATGCCCTCGGCTGGACCACAGACAAAACGCAGATCCGATTTCCGCAGGTAATTCTGTGGAGCCGTGTTGCTCACGGTGTTTACCGAATCAGACAAGTACGAGTTGTCATAATCCACGTAAGAATTCAGCGTCGCTTGGCTGAGGTTTCTTGTGATGATGTCAAAGGCGATACGCGCCTCCCGGAACTGGCTGACCCGGGCATTGGACTTCGTCCATGTGCTCTGGACCGTCCCGATGACCTGAGCGCTGACCAGCAGCAGGATGATCAGGATGGTCATGGAGACGAGAACCTCCACCAGGGTGAATGCAGCCCTCCCTTTCCGGAGGGAGGCTAAAGATTGCGAATGTCGAAAGCTCATGGCCAATGGGGGGTAAGAAACAGATTAGGGAGCAAAACGTTTGGATTCGAGAACGCGGAAGCGGTAGTAGCTCTCAAGCGGCTTCAAGCTAAACGGATTGGCTGCCGAAGCATAATCCACATCGAGTCCCGCTTCCTGCATGTCCGTCTGGTCAATGTAACGCTCGACCAGGAAAGATCCGCGGAACTCGCCGACGGGGAGGTCCAGGGCAGGATCAAACTGATTGGCGGCCACAGAACGACGGGCTTTGCGGATGGCCTGGGCCCGCACATGCACCCGGAAGGTGTTCGAGCGGGTGGTGAACTTGGAATACAAGTTTGCGTAAGGCTTCTCACGGGTGTTGTCGCCCGTGGAGCAATGGGCACTCCAGAACCGAGCCATGGCGTCCCTGCGTTTCGTCGGAGTATCGACCGCAGAGGCCGAGACATTACCCTCAGCCGGCACGCCCGGAACCTCGCTAGGAATCAGGTGAATCTCGCAAAGTTGGGAAGCTGTGCGGAAAAGCCCACCACGGAAACCATCCCCCAAGTTCGGCGAGAAGTTAAATCGCTCCTCAAACTGGCGAAGTGTACCCTGAACCAAGTTGTCCTTGGTATTGGCGGGGTCCCACCAAAGCCTAGCACCAGCCCGGAACTGATCCACCACGATGGACCGGTGCCAATATTTGTTGTCAGCCTCACTGCGGAAGATCGGTGCAGAAGAGCCATTGGTACCCCAGCCTGTGCGGACACTTTTCGACTGCTCATAGTCCCCATTAGGCAAGGCCGCCATGATTTCACCCTTCATGGCTGCATGGACGGCGGTAGCACGGCGAATGTGCGTGAAGGGCATCATCTGGTAGTTCAGGTTGATCTTGCCCGCCGTGGATAGAGACTCGCTGATTGCGTAAGGCTCGACCACCGGCATCCAGAAAAGGTCCAGGAGGTAATGATCGGGCGGAGACGTGGCACCTGGATGTGTCGGGGCTGCATTGGAAATGCCTCCCGTCACAGGGTTGAGGTAGGTTACGTAAGGTCGGAACAGGAGGTTCGTCCATGCACCGTTGCCATTCGCATCCCAGATACGTGATGGCAGAGAACCCATGACCACTGGTGAGGGAACCATGCGGTTCGGCGAGAAGTAGTTGCCCTGACCGCTGGCAAAACGGGCCGACTGGCTGTTTGACCGGAAGTAAGTGGACCGCCATTTCTTGGCATCTGGCCAGCCGGTAAGCCTGAAATCACCCACCGAGTAGTTGCCTTCATCCACTTTGTTGATGAAGGGGCCAATGCGTCCACCTGGATCGGAATCATCAAAGTCATAATAACGCTGGATCGAATCAGCGGCCAGCCGGGTATGAGGCAAATCCGGCGTGCGGCCTGCACCCAAGCCATTGGTACCATCCAGAACTACACTTTTTGGCAATCCCCGTACATCGGTGTTCACGGCACTGTCCGTCACGCTGGCTGAACCGCGATCAAATCCTGGCTCAGTCCCGGCTGTGTAGGAGGAGAAGTTATGGGCCGTGTAAACATCTTCATTGTTCCAATAGCGGTGGGGCGTCCAATCCGTAGCAGGAACGATCTTCTTGGCCGCAATGATACGCGGATCGCCCTGAGCGGGCATTAGGGTGCGCACGACATCCGAACCAAAGTGCCATGGCCGGTCCCAGTTAACCAATTCGCGCGCGTCTTCATTGCGCAATTGAATGTCTTGAACGCCGTTTTGAGGATCATTGAGCGGCCCGTAACCAATGGCAGCCAAACGGTTGGTGCGGATGAGTTCATTTTGCTGAAGCTCCACACCGATGTAGTTAGCGGCATCTTTGCCGTAGATAAGGGCGACCGCTCCTGGCACACTCTGATTATTGTTACCAGCCACGCGTGGATCATAAGCACGGGTATTGGTCTGAATGTTAACGTTATCCCAACGGTAGAAACGGCCTCTAATGCCACGGGTGGTCGTTGCTTGTTCAACGTCGATGCGATTACCAGCATCATCAAAACGGGCCAAGGCACCATCCCGGCTGAAGCTCCACCAGCGTGGTGCCTGGATGGCTGGGTGGTTGTAAGTGCTGCCGTCGGTATTGGTGTAGTTGACGGTATAGGAGCCTGCCGTGACAATGTCAGGAGTCGGGGAAGACCCTTCACTCAGCCGGAAATTGATGATCTGCACGGGCTCCTCATTGGTATTGGCCTGAACATGGTGGTCGTAAATCCTAATCGTCATTTCTGAGGATGAGAAAGTGAGCTTCTGGTTGTGATTGACGGTGAAGAAGCCGGAAACCAAGTCCATGTTGACCAGCCCAGAATGCACCTGGCTCGTCGCGTTTTCATCATAACCTCCATCTGCAGGCATGGTGGAACGACTGCTCACACGGCGTCCCAGGGCCACGTTGCGGAAACTGGCGAAACCACCGATTTCCGGGTGGCCATCTGTCTCATACAAAGGACGCTCACTGCGAAGGGCCACGGCATCATTGGTGGGGAAAATGGCGCGACCATTGACTTCAATGCTGTTCAGATTTGTAACCACAATGGTGTAATCTGGATTGATCTCCGTGTAGGCGGCCGAAGGGCAGAAGAACTCAAGCTGCAGAAGAGCCTGCACGCGTTTTTGATTGATGGCCAGTGGCGTATCAAAATCCAAGGTCCAGTTCCAGTTGCGCCAGTCATACCCTGGATGCAGGCGGTAATAACGGCCATAGTTAGGGCTGGTTTCCGGTGCGGCAACGCCTGTCGTTCCATAAAATCCGGCCTGCTGAGGGTTACGCAGGGGGGGGTAATTGGAATAATAACGTTCCTTGATCATGTTGGCGGCTGGCGTGACGCCATCCGGCTGGGTAGTGCCATTTCTCCAGTGGACAGCATCCACATTGGTGAGGCGAGCTGTGCCGCCATCAAAACCGTTCGGGAAGCCATGCAAGATGTGGAACCCTTCCAGATCTTCTTCACGAACGCGGAGGGCTGTGCGGCCACCGCTGACCACTGGAATGGCCGCCTGGGCAGCGGCATCCAGATTGCCAGGAGCAATGGCCGGAATTCTGAAATCACCTGGCTTTGCCGTCGGACCGGTCTCAAGGGCAGGAATTCTCCAACTATACATGTCGGGCTGGCCATCGGCGGTACAAATGAACTGAAGCCCGATTTCACTCAGAGAGATGAAGCGGCCAAAACCCCGAATAGCCTCAGGGGGCACCGTGGGACTTTTCCAAGTGGGGTGCTCCGAAGGTGTCACCTGACCGTGACCAGGCAGAAAGCGATCTGCAAAAGGATCCGCCAAGTTCGTGGCGTTGGAGGCATTCCGGACGACTCCAGGCGTGAATGTTTTGAACTGACCCTGTTGCGTATCCCGTATTTTGTAAAGATTTGTCCAAGCCATGTCGTTGCTCTGAAGCCAGTTGCTGCGGCTCTGGGGCACCATGAAGCTATCATAAAGATTGGTGCTGCGGATGTAGTCAAACATGCTCACCAGAAGCTGGCGCGCATTGTCCACTCCGAGTTTTTCGCTGCTCTTGAAAGACTTGGCCGTGGCATTGCCTTCCTCTGAAGCGGTTGGGAAAGGCTGGTCCAGAATCTTGTCGAGCATGCTCAACAGCTTGCCGTTCCGAGACAGATTGATGTCAGACTTGGCACCACTAGCCGAGCCGACGATCGTCGCAGAATTTTCCCGCTGAAAGATGTAGCTGTTGCCAGTGTCGGGATTGCCATTGGTCCCCAGGCGGGAACAAAATTCCATGAGTTTGTCGAAGCCAGTGCGTTTGTCGATCGAGTGAGACACGGGCCACATGGCGATGCGTGGAAGGCCGAAAAGGTTGATCTCACTGCCTCGGCTCTGAGCTGTGAGGAAGGCGCTCGAACGCTCCAGACTGGTCTTGTTAAACAAAGTCACGCGGTCATTGACCTGGGCGGAGTTGAGGATACGACGTCCGGCATTAGCCCCCTGGGCAAAGAGCAGCTCATCCACGCTGGAGTAAAGACGCTCTCCCATGGCCACGGCAATCGCAGAGGCATTATTGGTATCTCCGGTGACCGTTCGATAGTCATCCTGCTCGAAGGTGGTGGTCCCCGCCTTGCTGCCGCCGGTGTGAATGCGCGGCATGATTTCATAAAGCCGCTCTTTGACAGCAAGGATAGTTGACTGCTCTGTGCCGGAGACCGGACCCCGAAGGCCATAGGTATCCAGGCTGCGATTTTCATCCTGAAGTGGGTTCGGGTAGAATACGCTGCTGAGGGCAACAGTCGCAGGATGGCCAGGGAAACGTTGATATTCGCTGCGTGCAGGTGGAAAGTCGGCCCAGCGGTGGTCACGCTCATGGTAATAGATCGGCAGACCGGCATAGGTCGGCTCAGCAGCGGTGTTGATGTTGATCTTGCTGGTTTCGTCGTCCGTCCAGAATGCGACACGACCGACGATGGGATTGGCTTCGGAAGGGACGCCATACTGCTCATTGGCATCCACCGAAGGCCCCTGACCCAGGCCACCTTCCGCGCTATTGAGCACGCGGAACTCCAACGAGTCTTCCAGCAGGTATCCGACAGCGCCGTCTTTCAGCACATACAGCCACTGGACGGGCATCGCCAAACGCAGTTGGTCAATCCCGGCGCCAGCGCCGGTAGGCTTGATAATGGGCTGTAAAGCATCGCCCACGGCACCGTCGCCAATGTTGTTAGAGTTGATCTGCGTATTGGTGTCGTAAGAGAAGCCTTCCACCGGCACCTCGGCGTTGGTTGGGTCAATGTCCTGACCAGCGCGCGGATCAATGATCGGGAAAAAAATCTGGGCATTGTCCTGGTTCGTCTGGGCTCCCGTGACCACGCCTTTGATGACGGGATCATTCATGTCCACGTATCGGGCGGCATTTCTGACGTCGTTCCAATTGCTGGGTGGCTCTGACTGGCTCACAAACTCGCGTTCCCGGACATTCAGACCACCGCCCGCACCTCGAAAGATCATGTCCTTGTCAGAGAAGAGCTTGTAGCCAGCCAGGAATGCGCCACTGGCAGCGTATTTACGGACGGCACCGGGCTGGGTGGCATGGATCACTGGCACGCCCTCGCTTTCACGGGCTGCACCAGAACGAATCTGGGCGATGACCATGTTCACAGCCGTATCCGCAAAGCGGCGCGAAGCCTGGGAAGCGGAGTAAATGTTCGTGGCCTTGTTCTCAGTGTCTGCAACACTCAAGAAGGCCAGGATAACGATGGTAGCCAAGGCGAGCATCGAAAGAACGATGATCAAGGCTAACCCTTGGTGACGCCGGGCGTCTGCAAGGAAGAGGCGGATGTGTTTCATGGCAGTAAAAGGGGGGAAATTTATTTCTTTTTTTCGATTAAATCGGAAACACGAAATCTTTTCAAGTCATTGCTCAGTATATACTTCGTTATTACAGTCGATTTTTGCCCAAAAAAAGCCCCTGGAGGATTATTCCTCCAGGGGAAGGGGTTTAAGGAGCAGGTGAAAACAGCACCTGATTGGAAATCAGCGGCACTTTTTCATTCGAGCGTTTCACCATCAGGTAGTAACCGACGCCACGTAGCCCTTCGTCCGTCCTGACGATGAGACCCTGGTAGGCCGCCGTGCGTTTGACCAGCTTGCCCAGGAGAAGCTGCTGGACCATCACCGTGCCTCTGATGGCCCCGGTCTTGGCCGTGACAGTCAGTGTTGTCCCGTAAGGGTTCACATTGATTCCACCCGAGATTTGCTTCGGCACGACCACCGTGTTTTTCGCGGTCACATCCACCTTGTCCGTGCTGCCGGGGTACGGCAGGTTGGGGGTCATCAGCGGCCCGATGCCTTCGATGCCATCCTGAGAGAACAACAACGTGGCATTGTCTTTGTTATCAGCCTCTACCAGAGTCCGGGCAATGCCCAGAATCAGCGGGAACGGACCGACATCATCACTGTGGACCGGTTTGCGCGTCGGATCTTCGTAGGCACCGCCAGTCACCGTCAGGGTGATGGGGCCGAAGCCTGCCAGATAGCTGGTGGCCTTTGGATTCGGCGGGCAACTCCAGGTCGGCGCCGTCCCAGGGCTGGCGGAGATGATGTTATCGGCGTATTTGCCGTCATCCACCTTATTAAGGGTGATCTGGCCCACCAGCGATCCGCGAAGAGGCGCTTTGTAAAGAGCCTGATACATCACAATCTCTCCATTCGGGCCCACAAACTGAGCCCCGGTGATGGTCTGGCCATCCGCAGTTCTGCCGACCATGCTAAGGCCACCCAACGCATTCACCGTGAAGGAAGCATAGCTGTCTCCCTGCGGAATAGTATCAGCCGACGCGTCCGGAGGCATGAGGGCAAAGGTGTAGTAACCGGAAACAGGGGGTTTTTCGACCGGTGAATCAGACACAGCCAGCTCGTTTAGATACGGATTGGCAGGCAGGTTCTTGGACCACTTGTTGCGCCAGCCCGTGAAGGCGACCTCCAGGTCCACAAATTCGATCTGACCGTCCACTTCCTGCTGGACCGTCGTGCTCAGGGAAGCCGAAGCCAGGCGATTCTGGTCAGGATTCAAAGCGAAAGTCAGCGTAAGCGGTGGCGGCACAGGCTTGCCCGTGCGTGCAATCGTGATCGTGGCATTGGGTGACTGTGGGACACCCGTGTCAGGATCGAGATCAATATCGAGGATACCTTTGAAGGCGTGAATATTGCCCCCGAGCGTGACTCTGCCGGAGAAGGTTCCCAGGGCGGTGACCGTCATGTCGAAGCGACCGCCGAGTTCGCCATTGAGTTCATCCCGTGGAATCCAGCCTGCGAAGACACCCACTGCCCCTTCAGGAATGGCCTGGACGGTCAGAACTGGATTGATCGGATCGGTTTTGGAGGTGCCCAAAGCATTGATGGCCGAAACCTTGACCGCGAATGCGCCAGCCTTGGTAGGGCGACCGGTAATTTTGCCAGTCTTGGCATCCAGTTTCAGACCCGCAGGCAGACCTGCGGCCGCATAGCTAACAGGGGTTTTGGAACCGTCCACACCGAAGTCCACAGGGATCTGGTACTCGAAATCTGACCCAACCATGGCGAATGGGAATTCGATCTCTTCCAGGTCTGCGCCTTCCGTGTAAACCTTCAGGTGATGAGTACCTGCCATGCGAACAGCAGGATCTCCGACACCCGTGATCTCGCAGGCATAGGTGCCGCGGTCTGCCACTTCGACGTTGTTGATGGTCAGGGTCTTGGTCGTGACGCCAGTGAAGTCCAGCAGATCTTCTGCAGGGATGTCCACAAAGACACTGTTCACCAATCTCTTCCATTTGTAACCGATGGTCACTCCCTTCGGTCCCATGGCAAGGACCGTCATGGTGGCCTTCGTTTTGGGTTTATTGGAAGCTGGCAGATTGACGTCAGGATTGGAGGCCACCACCACCTGTCCAGTTCCAGGAACCGAGAGGGTAGGTTTGGTGACGTTCACGTTTTTGGCCTCGACGGTGAATTCCCCGGCGAGCGCTGGGGTGATGTTTTCGATCCGCAGGGTGGAAACCAGCACGGTGCCATCCAGCTCTTCCGTGACGGAGATCTTCGAGGTGACGCCGCCAACTACAGTGTCGCCCAGTTTGATAGCGCCTTTGTTGCGCTTCCACACCACGGTGCGGCCCGTCTGGGCACCGCCCACGCGGGTGATGAGTTCCAGATTTTCACCCTGAACCAGCGTGTAAGATTCAGGCTGAAGCTGGATGTTTGGCACACCTTCCACCACCGAGATGGAGGCGACAGCACTAGGAACAGTGCCGACCGAGTTGGTGACTTCCACCCGCACTTCGTCACCGTTGTCATTATTGGTGATGCCCGCGATCCTCAAGGTGCTGGCCGTCTCGCCAGGGATGTTTGCAAACACACCACCTGCCTCGCGGCGCTGCCATTGGTAGGTCAGCGTCGGCGTGCCTGTGGCAATCACACGGAAGAAGGCGATATCGCCCGTGCTCACCTGCACCGAAGTAGGGGGAGATGTGATGACCACCGGATTGTTAACGGTGAGTGACACCAGGTTGCTCACAGGGCCGTTGCCAGCAAGATTGCTCGGGACGACGTTGTAGTTGCTGTCCTCATCACTTTCCAGCAAGCCCGTGATGGTCAGGGTGGAGAAGCCCGTCTGAGCATCCGAGGTCACGGAGAAACGACCGCCAGAGTTGATGTTCGTCGTACCGCGTCTCCATTGGAAAGCGTAAGGAGGCGGGCCGCCGTTGATCAAATCAAGCTGCACGGTGAAGCTGACAGAGCCATTCGGATTGGCCGACTGAGGCAGAGGCTGCACCGCGATGACCGGAGGATCGTTGACGGTCAAAAGCACTGGGTTGCTGGTTGCCGTGAAGGCACCTTCACCATTCGTCACCACCACACGATACAGACCTTGATCTGCCTCAAAGATGCCGGTCTTCGAGAAGGTGTTGGTGAGCTGACTGCTGCGGACAGGATCGCCGATGTTCTCAAACGCACCGCCATTAATGCTTCTCTGCCACTGATAGACAAACTGAGGGCTGCCAGCGACGGTGACACTGAAGTTCGCGATGGTACCAAGACCAGGGTTGACGGCGATAGCCACAGGCTGGGCCGTGATTTCCACATCGTCGGTCAGGCCGGTGATGCGAATCACACCCTGGCTGAGCAAGGTGGAAGTATCCCACAGATACTGTCCAGGAAGCCTCACGTAATCCGAGAGGTTTCCAGGACCGAAGGTGAGAGATCCTGTCAGATCCAGAATATCAAACGAAGTGTTGATTGCAGGGTTGTAGCCGGCAGCCAACTGCACTAGCAGGCGTCCGGTTTCCGTGATGTTCACGGAAGTGCCCGCAAGCTTGGTAAGATTGTTGGCACCGAGGGTGAATTCGACCACGGAATTGGCGCCCACGGTGAGAGGGCCACCGAGAGTCAGTTTTTCCTCAGGAGAGGTGACAGTCGGATCACCGATGCGCAGGGTGGCGCGGGTTTCAATCCCCGTGCCTGTGCCTACCAGTTCCACAGGTCCACCGATGCGGCCAATGCCACCCAGGACTGCGCCCGCATTGACACGGACAGTGCCAGAACCGGTGGCAGAGCCCGTAGTCACATTGGTGTTCATCACCAACAGAGTGCCTTCATTGACGCTAACGCCACCATGGAAGGTGCTGTTGTTGCCACGCAAGGTGACGACGCCTGTGCCGGTCTTCACCAGGGAGAGAGAATCGGCTGGCAGCGGATTATTATTGCTGTCCAAACCAGCCGTGCCACGAGCTTCCGTGATGTTGCCATTGATGCTGACTCCATAGCCAGAGAGGATGTTGGAATCGAGATTCAGCTTCTGGATTTCAGCGATCTGCGCCTGATTATCACGGAGGGTGATGTCACCTGTGAAGGTGGCATTGCCGGTGGTCATGGAAGTGGCAGAGCCAAGGCTCATGCTGCCAGCACCCTGACGGGCATTGACATCAATGGCTTGGGAAATGGTCAGGCCGCTGACGGCAGTGCGGAGGGAGAGATCTCCATCGGCGACATCACGAGTCCAAAGGACTGGCGAATTGTTCAGATCACTGACTTGGCTGGCAATAAAGTAGGCTTCACCAGCATGCGTGCCGTTGGTGACACGGGCCTGAGTGCCATAAGTCAGTTCGGCCAACTGATCGAGCTCAGGTGCGCGGACAAGGTTCATCGTGCCGTCAAGCTGAAGGCCCGCGCTGTAAATGACTTGGTAAACTCCGTTCCAAGCGGGGTTTTCCAGTTCGTCTTTGACCAAGATCAGGGTGCCGACGTCGGCTTCCGTGAAAGTGCGACCATCAATGGTGGTGTCGATTTCCACAAAAGCTCCAGGACCGCCAGCGTTGCTGAAAAGTCCGTTATGAGTGGCGTCGAAACGGCCTTTGTCACGGGTCAGACTAAAGCCTGTCGTGGCGCGATCCACCGTGAGCGTCTGGGCCCATAGCACAGGCGAAGTGTTCACCGTCTTCACCAAGCTAGCGAGGAAGTAAATCTCATTGGCTTTACTGCCTGTCTGGACACCCACCTTGGTGCCATAGACAAATTCGTTCAATGCATCCAGGGCGGGTGCACGGACAAGATTCATCGTGCCTGCAGGCTGCCCATTGGGGATGCTCACAAGGTAAACGCCGTTGCGCTCAGGATGGGCTAGCTCATCCTTCACCAGGACGAGGCTGTTAATATCACTGGTGGTGAAGGTGAAGCCGTCCACCACATTGGCCACATTCACAAAGGTGCCCGCGCCCAGCCCGGCATCAAAGGAGCCGCCGCCAGCCAGCACGCTGGTGCCGGAGGTCGCCCGCAGAACGGAGACCTGCGGATTGGTGAGGAAAGGGTTGCCATTTCTGTCACCCAGATCCACCCGGCCATGCCAGGCAGGATTGTTAATGCCGCTGGTATTGATGCCCAGCGCGGTGCTGCTGCCCAGCAGGAGATTACCTGTGCGAATGACCACGCGTGCACT
Source organism: Prosthecobacter algae (assembly GCF_039542385.1). Taxonomy (NCBI): domain Bacteria; kingdom Pseudomonadati; phylum Verrucomicrobiota; class Verrucomicrobiia; order Verrucomicrobiales; family Verrucomicrobiaceae; genus Prosthecobacter; species Prosthecobacter algae. The sequence goes on from NZ_BAABIA010000005.1 coordinate 98,370, forward strand.
GCCGTTGTCCTGCTCGCCCAGTCCACCGCCAAAGTTGTTGTTCGAGCTGTTGATGACCAGCGTGCCGTCAGTATTCAGGCGGAAGCCGCCCGAACCTGTAAGGGCACCCGTGACCGTGACCGTGCTGCCATTTTCAGGAGAGACAATGGCCATGCCGTCCAGGTTCATCCCACCAGACAGGGTGGTGTCGCCAGTGAAGGTCAGTTTGGAATAGCCTGAAGCATCCGTCAGATGGACAAATTTCAAACGTCGCTCGTCGAGTTCCTCATTGAAATCCTGGTAGCTGATGCCGGGAACTCCATCTGTCATGATCATGCTGGTGTAACGGCCGACGTCGTTTGCCGAATTCACGACAATGATCGGCTGGCCCCAACTGCCGGTGGGCATGCCCGAGGCCGTGTTGGCCCGCACGTATTTGAGGTCCTTGCGCGTGGCATCATAGTAGGCCACAGCGGGTGTGCCTGCAGCCGTGGTAGGCTGGCCGTTGACGACGGTAAGGCTAGGATATTGACCAACGATGTCCTGGCCAGGCGATGCTGCATTGCCACTGTCCAGCAATTGAGGAGCTCCAAAGGCTGACTCGAAAGAAACGCCAACGATAGGCTGCGTCACGCCAGCGCCAAAGTTGCTGGTAAGCCCACCGACATGGGTGGCGTGAATATAATAGAGACCACGGGGAGCCGTTGGAGGATTATTTGTGTTCTTGTAGTAAGCGATGCCGGGGAACCCATTGACGATTTCCAATGAGAGATGGCCACCGCCAGTGCCGATGTTCTCCAGGATTTCTGGCGTACTCCAGGCATCACCAGCAGAGTCATAGGAGAGGATGTATTTCAGGTTGCCATTTTGCTGATCGTAGTAAGCGATGGCAGGGTTGCCCAGGTTCGAAAGCGTGGTGATGGTGGCCGTGCCATTGGTCGGGTTTTCCACAATGATGTCACCACCGATGTTGGCGATCTTCATGGATGTGCCCTCGCCAACATTAAGACCTCCTGCACCATCCAGCCGCCGGGAAGGAACCCAGTCGTTGCCATTGACATCCACGGCACGAACGTAACGAAGATCGCTCTGGGCGACATCGTAGTAAGCAATGGCAGGAACCCCGTTCACAGGAGAACCGGTGTTTGCTGATGCAAGGGAGGTGAACTGGCCGCGGTCATTGACTTTGCGAAGGAAGCTCACATCCTGCGTTCCATTCACATTGAGACGGCCCAGCATGTGCTGCGTGCCTCCACCGATATTGCTGAACAAACCGCCGACGACCAGCTTGCCATCCGTCTGCTGGGCAATGGCCCGGACTTCATAGTCGGGGTTGGGCGCGAAAGACGTGTCCACCGAGCCGTCTGGATTAAGATTGGCGAGGAAATTGACCGAAGTCTGGCCAACCCCAGAGAAGATACCGAGCACAGCGATCTTGCCACTAGCCAAGAGACGCATGCTGCGGATTTCGGCATTCACTTCCACCCCATAGGTGAAGTCCACTTTGCCATCAGGCAGCAGACGGGCCAAACGGTTGCGCGTAAAAGTGGTGCCAGAGCCTGTGCCGACCAGGGTGCTGAAAAGGCCACCGACATAGATGTTGCCGTCCCCGGCCACCACGATGCCACGCACGACGTTGTTGGCATTCGGGTTAAAGGCCTGAAGGACGCCGGCCGAGTTGACTCGAGCCAACCGATTGCGGGACTGGCCACTGACGTTCAGAAAGCTACCGCCCAGAAGCACGCTGCCATCGGCTTCGAGAGCCAAGGCGAAAATTTCACCGTCCACGTTCGGGTTGAAGGCATCTGCGATGCCTGCGCTCGTAAGACGAGCCAGACGGTTGCGACCGCTACCACCAATATTAGAGAACACGCCTCCTACCAGCAAGCTACCATCCGGCTGCAGAAGCAGGGTGCGCACGGTGTTGTCAGCATTTGGATTGTAACCAGCATCCAGCGCTCCAGAACTGGAGAGGCGTGCGATGTTGTTACGATCGGTTTCGGTCTGCCCCGCACCGCTGCCTTTCACTTTGGTGAAAGCACCGGCAATGATGATGCTGTCATCCGACTGAATGACAATCGCACGGACCTCACCACTCACCGTAACATTGAATCCAGTGTCCAGCACGCCTGTGCTGCTGAAACGTGCGAGACGGGTCTGCGCCACACCATCAAATTCCGTGAAGGTGCCGCCCACGACTATCTTGCCATCGGACTGGATGCCGATGGCGCTGACAGGACTGGAATCCGCAATGACGCTGGCAGCCCAGAAGACCCCGCTGCTGTCTGTGGAACGAATGTAGCAGAGAGTGCCATTGGTAGCGTCATAGTAGCTCACGGCTGGAGTGCCGTTGATCACCGAGAGGGATGGATATTTGCCCACATCGCCACGGGAGGCGAGAGTCACAGGCGGAAGCCACGTGTTCCCACGAGCGTCGGCCGCGCGGACATATTTCAGATCCTGCGTACTCGCATCGTAATAAGCAATGGCAGGATTGCCATTCACCAGTGCCATGGAGGAGTGAGTCCCCAAGTCGCTGGCGGAAGTGTCCACCGTGCCACGAGCTAGCCAGTTTGGGCCGCGGGAATTGACATTGCCCACGTTGATGTTTTTGCTCACATTACCGCCTTCAACAGCCAGCTCAATGGCGGCATTTTTCGAGGTGTTGGTGTTGCTGGTACCCAGAGATACTGCGCCAGCGCCGAGTCCCAAGACATTCGGCACATTGGCCACCACCAGACGACCGTCGGAGATCTCAATGCCGCCCGTGTGGGTGCTCTGACCACTGAGACGCAGGGTGCCCTGGCCAAATTTGATGAGCTTGCCCACCCCGGAAAGTGTGCCGGACAGCTCGCCTTCGATGTCAGCAGGACCATTGTTGACCCGCACGACTTGGCTGAAGCTTCCGAGGTCAATTGGATTGACGATGGTCACTTTGTGAGTGGCATCCGACGCGCCCAAAATCAGGGAGGAGCCGTCCGTGACGAATCCATCATTACCAAATCGCAGACGGGCACCCGCACCGCCGAAATTCACCAACCGATTAGAACCGTAAGCAGCAAAACCGCCGCTTCCTTTGAACTCGATCTGATTCGCCGCCGTGCCGAGGTTACGGGTGAAATCTCCTGACCCCAGACCGATGACGCCATCCTTGACGATGATGTGGCTGGATGTTGCAAGGGGAGCCGAAGTGGAAATGCCACCAGGAAGGGCCGTGGCCGAATCCAGGCGCAGAACACCGCCATGAACAAAGGTGTTGCCCGTATAAATATTCGTACCAGACAGGACTGTGGTGCCTGTGCCGCTCTGGACGAAGTTGGTCGTGGAACGGAAAATGTAGGTTGCGTCAATATGGGTGGTGAGCGCCGGCTTGCTGAGCACAATCTGATTCAGCAAGGTAACCGTGGCGACCACGAAGGTATCTGTCTGTAGGCCGGGACCAGTCACTTCCATCCCTGGATGGATGCGGTTGAAGATTTGAAAGGCCCGTCCATTGGAGTTCAGGGTCGTCTGACCTGCTTCAATGCTGCCTGCACCGAGGGCGGGCAACCCAGCCCTTGGCAATTCCAAGCGCAGAACGTTATCTACAATGTTGGCTCCAATGGTGAAGTCTGAAGACGGATTGTAGTTATGGACGATAAAATCACTGCTGTCACCTGCGGCGGCCACGCCAGTGATGTTGCCGGGGCCAACGATGTTTTTGCTGCCACCGCGGACGTTGGAGGCAACCAGGATAGCCCCCGAGGTGAGTCTCATCGTACTATCTTCATCAATGGTGATCGTGCTGTCCGCATCGCTGTAATAACGCAGCGTATTAAGCTCACGATCGCGGCCAAACTCTACATTCACAGAATCATCCTCTGGCTTGTTCGGATCTACAAGACCCACACGGCCAAAAAAGGTGCGCTTCTGCTCAAAGAGATAGGCTGTATCGGAAAAGTCTCCGGTGCTTTCCTTCGTCAGAGTGATGGTGAAAGTAATGGGATCCAGGGATTCAATCTGCGTATCGGCAGGAATACCGAGACCAAAAACGCTCATGCCCACCAGCAGTCTGTTAAAATTGACCGTCTGGACTGGAGAGACCAGCAGGACTTTGCTGCCAGTAGTTGCCGTGATGCCAGAGGTGAAGTTGACCTGCAAAGTGCCGCCTTCAGAAGCATCCACCGCAGTACCTGGCTCGACGGTGCCCCAATTGTTGGCATTCATGAAGAAGCTGCCAAGATCGTGCAGGAAGAGGGAGTCTGCCGAGACCACACCAGCGCTGGTCAAAGAAATAGAAGCGAAGTTGTTCACTCCAGGCGTGCCGGTATCGGCCGTGTTCTGGTAAACTGCCCATGGCAGAATCTGCGCACGATCAAAAAGATTGGTATTCAAGATGATGTTGGCGGCACCGGAATTGGTTTCCGGATTTTCCACAAAATGCACCGTGCCTCCCGAAGCACGAAGGACACGGGTCGTTTCCTCCCCACCCATGAGGGTCAGAGTGGTGGTGCGCGCCTGGGCCCCGATTCTCAGGTTGTTAGGATCAAACCCAGAAACGCTTGTGGCGATGACTTTGGAGGCCCCTTCATCTACAAAGAGAGACCCCCCGAAAGTCTGGCCCGAATTGGTCTCAGCCGCGCCGCGCACTTCGAAGATACCCCCTGCGAGACGCAGGCTAGCCAGACCATTTTGGCCCAAGTTGGAAATGTTGCCTGAACCAGGTGCTGGATTGAGATCCACCAATTGGACCCGTAGCTTACCTTCATCCACCTTGATTTCGTTGAGGCTGCCACCGCCGCGCATTTCCAGTGTCCCTGAACCGGTTTTTTCCAATCGGTCAGAGGCCCCGATGGTTCCGGAAAGAGAGATAGAACCATTAAAAATAGAGGTGGTCTTTTCATGACCAATGTCAATGCGAGCAAAGTCAGTGATGGTGAAGTTGCGGTTGTTTGAATTGTTTTCACCGATGTACTGAAGAGTACCACCATTGAAGACCAAATTAGCTGCGGTATTGGTCGAGGCACCCAAGCTGCCAGCGATGCCTCCGTCCGTCAGATTTTGCGCCCGGAGCACCCCGTCTGCAATGAAAGTGACCCCATTGTAAGTGTTGTTCCCGCTGAGGATCAACGTACCGCCACCCAGTTTCTGAACACCCACGGAAGGGGTGAGCGTAAACTCAGAGACAATGCCCTCAGGTTCCGCATTGAAAAAGTGGTTGGTATTGAGGGTGATGTCCGATTCATTGACGATGCTACCCACCAGAGCACCCGCTGGGATACCGGGGCCGGAGATCGGCATGTTAATGTAAATGTCGGAGGTGGAAAGAGCCCCAGTGATTGGGTTGACCACGCCATTGATGCGGTTCTGGGTTGTCGAGCTCTGAGTAGTGCCGAAACGTTTGATCTGATTGCCTGCCACCGTGAAGGTCAGCTCCACACGCGTGTCGCTGTTGGGTCCTTCATTGTTAAGACGCACGGTGTTGCTATCCAAAATCGCAGCGATGACGGTGCTCCCAGGAATACCAGGGCCAGCGACAGTGGCGCCGACTTCCAGACCGGCCGTGGTCGTCAGACCGCTGATGATACGACGGTTGCCACTGGTGAGGCGACCGCGACGAACGACGGGATCGCGATTGAGAAGAGGCACACCAATCACAAGGTCCCCCTGCTCATTATACTGATGGATCATGAAGTCGCGCAGGTTGCCCTCATTGAGAGTGGCAAGGCTGCCGCTACCGATGATGCTGGAATCATTCGCACCGACAGTCGGAGAAACCAGGATGGCCCCCGTCTGCAAGGTGCTGATGCCGCCAAACTCATTGCCACCACCCAAGGTGACAGCGATCGGGGCGCTAGAGGCAAATCGCAGTGTGTAGGTGGAGCTGCCTTCCTGCACATCCGTATTGCTCACCATGTTGGTGTTGGCATTTTCCTGCCAAGAGTTGGCGGAATAGACGCTGTTGACCTGCACCAGGCCGTCCAAGCTGTTGGAACCATTGCGGGCCCAGCCGAGTTCTTGGCTACCATTGTCGTTGGTGCCACCCTGAAGCAATTGGGGGCCATAATCGCCGGGATCCAAAATGAGGTCACTGCCCGAAGACGTGACGCTCAGGTAATTCCGCACAACTATATCGGTGCCATTCACAAAAGCCACGATGTCATTGGCGCTGCTCTTGGTGGTGGTGGTGATGATCCGGTAGATCAGGGGCGTGGCGGGCGTGATTTCCGGGGGTACCGTGAGCTGAGAGGTGATGTTTCCAGCGACGCCTGAATTATCGATTTCAACACGGAAAATGTCGTTGCCCAGAGCACCGGGATAGATGTCTGGATTGGCCATGAAGACCAGGGTGGATGGACCTGCACGCTGTGGCTGGTAGGACGCCACTGTGTGCACATCTCCACCAGCACCTCCTGTGGTCAAAATATCAATAGGAGGGCCAGCAGGTGTTTCTGAAAGCTTGAACCGGATGGCAGACGCGCTGACCACGTAATAGGTTTTGTTTGGAAGCAGCGGCGATGGCAGACTGCCTGTAGTTGTCAGCCGGACGGGGCTGCCATTGGCCAGATAATGCACCCCAACCGGCGTAGGCGTCAGCAAATCCGTGGAGACGTTGGCGGTAAAATTACGGCTAACCGTCCCACGAAGGGTCCAGCTTGCATTGACCACGGCATCCCGGATGATGGCCCAACCGCCGAGAATATTGTTGATGTTGAGATTGTCCACCGTCGCGATGCGAGCGAGGTCAAAGTAGAGGGACGAACCCTCTGCTCTTGAAATTGTATTGAGACGGATCGTGCTGGTGCCGCTGTCCCGATAGATCTGGTTGGCTCCGGGCTGGATGCTCAAATTGTTAACCACCTCCTCGTGGCTGCCGCCTTGCAGTCTCAGAATGCCCCCACGGCGACCGCCACCGAGAACGAGTGTGGCAACATCCACAAGCTTAGAATTGTTGTTGATACCGTAATCCAGAATCAAGGTCCCAGCCTGAACCGAGTATGTGCGACGATTGCTGTCCAGTTCCGCAAGGCTTGCATCCGGCTGGGTGGGCGTAATAGTTTCACCCCGCATGCGGATGATCCCTTCACCCAACTGGGTCAGGGACCGTGTGCCGATGACGTTGCCATTCAGGACAAGTTCCGAATTCGCACCAACCGTAAACGTGGTGTTGGCCTGGACGTCCAGATTGCCAGCCCAAGTCGCCGTTGTTTTTGCGGGCACGGATAGGGCACCACCCTGAAAAGTGAGCGTCTCATGGGTCATGTAGTCCACATTGCGCAGTTCCAGACGACCGCCGATGATGTTGACTCCCGAAGTGGAAATGCCAGGACCTGAGGCAGTGTAGATGATGTTGCCGGTGGAATTGCTAGTCAGATTAAGCGCGGTTCCCCCAGGTGTCGGGGCAACTTTGAAAGTCGTGCCTGTGGCATTGACGACGTAGTAAGTCTCATAAGTAGTGATACCCCCAGGCAGCGTCGCGCCCGTCTGCGCGTTGGTGATAGTTGCGCGGTTTGGAAGACCGTAGCTAAAGACGACAGCAGTGCCGTTGATGAGATTGCCGCTGAAGGTATCGGACGCATCCAGACCGACCGTTGAGGCCACAGACTGAATGTTCGGAACAAAAACCACATTGGCCGGATAGATGGGGATCTCTTCGAAATCCTCGTTGAACGTTTTCAGAGCAGTCAGCTTGACGGCGGTTGTGCTGCCAGGAGATGTCGCCACCTGGAAAGTGGTGCCATTGGACGCGATGACGTAGTAGCGTCTGTTTGCCTGGAGCCCCACAGGAAGGATGGTCTCATAAAATTTCGGGAAGGTCACTTCCGTGCCATTCGGGATATCACCCGTCAGAGTATTCGCTGGATCAAGGCCCACTGTGGTCGGAATACCGTTGCTGGTGCCGAGAGTGTCGTTGCCAAGAACGGCGAGAACGCCTTCCTGCTGAGTCACCGCGCCGCTGAAGTTCGCAGCCGTGCCGAGAGCCCAGGTTCCAGGGCCTGCCTTGAGCAAAGAAGTGGCTTCAGTGGCAGACTTGTCTGAAAGCTGAAGCTGGAATTCATTATCCCCTGTATTGACCCCGCTGAGGGTCAGAGTGCGTGAACCTGCACCGACGAGACCAACAGGCTGGCTGAGGTAACTTTCCTCAAACTGGGTGCCTGGGTAGAGAGTGAAGGCGGAACCCAAAATCACACGGGCGGCCTGGTTCAGACCGTTGGCCACCAAGGTGGCGGCATCGATGCCAGCACCCATCGAGAAAGAACGGTTGGTGAACTGCTGGCCACGGGGAGAAAACGAGAGGGCACCTCCATCAATGAAGATTTCAGAGGCGTTTCCACGGCTGCCTTTGCCAAGAGCCGACTGCCCACCGGCAAAGGTGATGGTCGTCACATCAATCACACCTTCGAGGATGCTTACATCGCCGGTAAAGTCGCTGTCATTGCTGGTGAGGGCCAGACGGCCGGGGCCCGTTTTGACGAGGTTCAACTTGCTGCTGCCACCGTTATTGAGCCGACCGTTGTAGGTCTCATTGATGGGCAGTTGTACGGTCAGCGTCGAAGGATTGTCTTGCTCTGTCCCGGTGCCTGTAGGGCGGCTATGACCATTGCTGATGGTCGAACTGGCAGTCCCAGCGAGGCTGAGCAGCGTTTGGTTCGTTCCTTGGAAACGCAACTGAGCGTTGTCGGTCATGTTCACCTTGATGCCGGCCGTGCCCAAGGCACTTTCAGAGAGGAGATTCACCGTCGCCGAGTTGATGGTGATCGTGTCGGTGAAAGCAGAGGTGTTGTTGTAAGTGTTATTGCCGTACAAAGTGAGCTGACCGCTCAAGATGCGGATATCACTGCTAAAATTGTTATTGCCAAAGAACTCCACTCGGCCGCCTTCCATGAAAAGGCCGTTCACGTAGTTATTACCATAGATCAGGGCCTTACCGTCATAAGTACCTTCGGTCTTGATACCGCCGCCGTAGTAGTTTTCGGAATCTTCATCGCCCAGAACCAGGGAGTTGAATTCGCTGATTCCCACATTTGAGCGCACAGCCAACTCAACCACGCCCGTGGCATAAATCGGGTTGGTGATGGTGACGTTCACCACCTGGGTGATGTTGCCAGCAGTCTCAAGCCGGGGACTAGGATTGATGTGGCCAATTTCAAGACGGCCACCCGCATCACCAAAAGTGATGCCGCGATTGCCATCGGTAATCATGTAGTCGTTAAAGTCGGGCGAACGCACTCCGGCAGTCCCAGCGATAGAATCGCGGCCAAACTGCAACGTACCGCCATTGATCTGAAGATGGGCGGCCTGGAAGGTCGATGGATCCGTGCCCAGGTTGGTATTGGCACGCAGACGAAGGATGCCGTTGTTGACCACCGTAGGACCCGTGTAGGTATTTTGAAAAGTCAGCGGCATGACCAGAGTCCCTGGCCCGGATTTAACGAGGCCCACGCTGCCGCCTTTGAACGCCACCGGATTGGCGTTCGAGGCCGCCAAAGCTGCCGTAGGCTTCTTGTTGAGGGTTATCGTCGTCACACCTGCCTGGGTGCGGTCCACCGCCGTGATGACGGTGCCTGGAGGCAGGTTGGCATGGGTGACTTCCATGCCGACCTGAAGCACCGTGGCCGTGTTGATCGGCACCGTCATGGTAAAGCTGTCTGCTGGCATCGTCACCACGTCAGGCGCTCCCTGGCCGCGGAATTCCAGGATGAAGTCGCGCACCGCCGTATTCAGGGTCAGCGCACTGGCCGTCGTGGAATTGGCAGTCGTGCCCGTGGTGACAAAAAGCTCGGCAGGAGTGCCGATCGGAGAACCAACCGTGAGATACCCCGTGGAGCCGGAGCCAGTGATGGTATGGCTGCCGTGGTTGGCCAGCAAGCCTCCCGATTCGATGGAGAGAATGTTGGTGCCTAGAGTCACCGCACGGTTGGCGGCAGCCGCCCCATCCGCTGTGGTGGCCTGGATGTTCAGAGAGTTGATAGCCCTTCTAGCACTGAGAGTCAGGGTGGTGAAGTTAGACGCACCCGTCATTTTAACATTTCTGTCGAAAAACCACTGATTGGCCTGGTCGGTGGCGGCAAGCGTTACCGCATAGTCCGTTTCAAGAAGGCGGGTCACCCCATTGGCCCCATATTTGACGAATTCATTGTTGGCCCAGGCCCAGCCGCCAATGATGCCATTGTCCAGCGTCACTCCGCCATTGATCAGGATCTGATTGCGGGTGTTGGTACCCAAGGTGTTGGTCACGGTGCTGGTGACGGTGCCCACAAGTTCACGGCCAGAAAATTCGACGGTGCTGCCATAGTTGCGAGCCAAGGAGGAAAACCGGAGGGCCGAAGTACCCCCGGCACCTGCTTGGTAAGCATTGATCTGCGACTGCCCCTGGTTGAGGGTCAGTGCGCCCAACTGCTCAGAAAAGGTATTGGTCGTGCCGTCGTTGATGAATTCGATCACCCCACCCTTGAGGTTGATGTTGGTGCCATCTGGCAGGCGGTTGGTGTTGTTTGAGTAACGGTTATTGACCAGATAAAGACCGCCGGCAACGGGCGTCGCACCGACAGTCGCTGGGCGGCCAACGATGGTCAGATTTGGCAGGGTGCCGTTGATGACACCATCCGTATGGCTCGAGTAAGCGAAGTTAAGGCCCGAGCCAGCAGGAATGTTGGCCGACTTGCTGAGAGTCACCACACGGTCCACCGGATCAATGGCGGTCACGACAGTATCGGCCTGAATGCCACTACCAGTCACCCGCATGCCCACCACGATGGAGGAACTGTTGGTGATGGTGACTGTGGAACCGGATGACGTTGGTCCAGAGGTTTTGGCAATCGCAAAATCGCTTTCCAAACGGAGATCCATGTAACGCAGCTTGACGTCGCCATTGATGGTGGCCAAACCATCCTGAAAGAACGATGTTTCCTTATCGCCACCGGTGAGGACGGTACCGCGGACGCTGATGGTGCTGCCTGTATTGGCGTAACGACCTGTGGCATCAATGCCTCCGACGATCGTGGTGCGGCCCAGCAAGCTGACATTTCGGTTCAGGCCCGAGTCGCCGGCCACGACAAGCGAACCGCCAATCTTGCCTCCATCTGTCGCCCCAGCTCCCATGAAATTAAGCGTGCCGTTACGTACGGTGAAAGATCCACCGATGAGGTGGTTTTCAGATGCGCTTCCGCCGAGGTTCAGGATGCCATTGCCCATTTTTTCCACATTGCCGCTGCCTGAGATGGTCAGGTTCTGGGGCACCGGGGCGCGAACGGGGCCCGAGCCGTCGGGGTCATCAAAGGTCTTGGTAAAACCCCAGGTTCCCGTGTTGTCGAAAATCAGGGTTCCATTGTTCACCACATCACTGCGGAAGTTGGTAGCCTGACGAAGGATGGTCGTGCCGCCGGTCACGGTGAGACCACCCGTGAAGATCATGTTGCCACCCTGAAGGGTCAGCGTACCGGCACCTTCTTTGGTAATGCCAAGCCCGCGTGTGCCTGCAGTGCCGTCAGCATCCGCCTGCTGAAAGTTGTTGCCGCTGTTGTCGCGGATGAAACCAGTGACATAGGAGTCTGCATTGCCAGCGATTGTCAGCCTGGAGGCCGTGAAGATCCCTTCCGATTCACGGTTTTCAATGACCGCCAGACTGCCGAGGTCCAAAAGGCGACCCACCGTTTCATTGACGCCCATCAGCTTGAAATAATTATTGCGACCGCTGCCAGCAAAGCTGTCAAACGTGAGGGTGGCCGTGTCCAGGATCTGATCGTCGTTGCTGCGGCCTGCAAGTAGCTGAAGCACGGCATGACCGGAGGTGCCGCGGGAGGCATTACCGATGGTGATGTTTCCTCCCACCGCACGACCAGAGCTGGCACCCAGCTCCACCTGGGCTCCCGTATTCGTGGTGCCACGGTTCCACAACACAAGGTCAAAGTTGCTCCCAGTATTGTTCCCCGTCAGGGACAAAGTGCCGTTGCCATAACTGGTGATGGTATTGCCATTGCCCGTGATCGTGTTGCTCAGCGTCAGCCGTGAAATCGTCGCTCGGATGTTTAGCTGGTCGTTGAGCGTAACGGGTGCCGTGATGGAATCTGTGATACCAGTGATTTTATTGACAAACGCCCCACCCCCATCGCCGCGGTTGTTAAAAGTCAGGCTGCCCCCGGTTCCAGACGCGAAAGTGTAGGTGTTACTGTTATTAAAAAGGTCCCCCAAAACCATTTTCCCAATGGTGCGATTGCCATCCAAATTAATGGTGCTGTTGACGCCCAAGTCCGTGTGAAAATTCACGGTGGAGCCTATTCCGCCAGGAGCCGGAGGAGAAATGGTGACTGTAGGAGTCCCAGTGTAACCTGACCCCTGGTTAGTTATCGTGATAAGATCCACGCGCCCGTCCGCAGTAATAGTAGCAGTCGCAGTAGCGCCAGTGCCACCACCAAGGGTGATCGAGACCGTTGGCACAGCCAGATAACCCGCCCCATTTTTTTGGATGCTAATCGCTGTAATCTTATCACCAACTCGTGTGGCAGTTGCCACCGCCTGAATCATCTGCGTCTGCGTGTATCCAGCAACAGCCTGCTGCCAACTGGTGGTCGCTGTGTTGGTGTTGGAGGAGGCATCCACCTTGGTCAATGAGGCACCCTGCCCGAAAACGGGCCCTTGAGCCATCAAGACCAGACTCAGGGCTGGCACCAGCCTGAGGGCTGCACGCAGGACTCCAGAGGAAGCGGGGTTAGTTTTCATAAGCAAGGAGGGGGGGGAACTGAAAGGTTGGTTACGGCCAATTGTCCTGGCAAACGGGGGGGAGACAATTACACAAACGAAGGCTAATTATTCGCCAGACCCGTGTTGGCGACCAACTGGGTGAAGACTTTGACCGGAATCGTTGAGGCAGGGGCATCAAAATTAAAATCCCGCAGCGGGGCAGCGATCATTTTGATCATCACGCGGCGGAGGTTCTGATTGGGGGTCATGCTCCCATCATTGTTAGGCAAGCGCACATCAAGCGGGGGAATGTTCACCTGAACGACGTAGCTGAGCATGATGCTGAAATCGCCGCCTCCTGCCTCGCCTTCCACCAGCTCCAGGCCTTGATCGTCAAAATAACGGACCTGTTTAGGGGTGAGATCCAGTGTGGCCCAGTCAGCCGACTGCATTTCGCCGACGATGAGGTCCACAATGCGGGTCTCCGCTTGTTCATTGGCCGTCTTGCGGGACATTTCCAGCCCGTGTGGCAAGAGGCCCAGGATCGTCACCACGCCAAGAGCCATGATGCCGACGGCCATGACCACTTCGACCAAGGAAAACCCGCGACGTAGAGACTGACGGGATGGGAGAGAGAGAGAGGTGTTCATGGTGGGAGAGACTCCGGGCTAGTATGAAGGACTGATATTTCCGGTATTTTGTTCAGAATAGCGGAAGGGGCCATGTAGCGTCAATTCAAATACATGGTAAATACCAACTTGCGAAGACCCCATGCTGTTGAGATTTTGTTGCAAAATGCGCCAAAAGAGCCGTTCCCTGGGGGATTTTGCCGCCAAATGGCCCTTTTTTGCCGTGCAGTTGTAACTTGGCCGCTAATTCGGCGATGCGAGGCTCCGTGGCCGTGACCGTTTCATTTGGGGCTCAAATGGGTCAAAAATGGGATATAGGATCAGTTCACCCCAGACCTTTTCCCAGGCCGTGATCTACGAATGGACGAGAGAGGCTGAATACAGATTATACCCGATCCACCTGGAGTATTTTCACCTGACTACCAGCGCTTTCTGGCTGATGCAGGCTAGCTTTAAAGCGGAGCTTTAGTCGCAAGCGAATCGCATCAAGGCGATGCCCTTCTCCATCAGAGCCAACGTACTTATTTCTTCCAGAAAAACAGCCGCAAGCCGCGCTTGGGTTCCGTTGCAGGCGGCTCCACCACCTCGGCAGCCCGCACTTCCTCCGCCTTCACCGCCTTGGCATACACCGGCGGGCGCGGCACGGGCGCGGGGCCCTCAATGATGACCGTCATGCCCTGCGTGATCATTTTCACCAAGCGCACCACGTCCCAATTGGCCGTGCGCATGCAGCCGTGGCTGGCGCTGCGACCGATGGTCTGCGGCTGATTGGTGCCGTGAATGCCGATGCCAGGCTTGTTCAGGCCGATCCACATCACCCCCACCGGGTTGTTTGGCCCCAGGGGGAGCTGGAAGTAGCTGCTGCTGCGCACCCCATACTCCAGCACACTCTTATCCCAGCGGAAGGTGGGCATCTGCGCGATGCCTGAAATGCGCCACGTGCCCGGTGGTGTCGCCAAGTGTCCACTCCCTGGAGTGATCGGCAGCGTGGCCAGCAGCTTTTCCCCTTCATACAGGCGCAGGCGCTTTTCCCGCGTGTCGATCTTGATCACCCGCGTGAGAAATTCCGGCACCTCGGGCAGCTTGGCGATCTGCGTCAGCTCCTCGATGAGGAAAGGCTGCACGCTTGGCACCTTCACCGCATCCCCTGGCTTCAGGGCCGCCATCTTCATGGGTCGATTGACATATTCAATCAATTCGGGCGAGCAGTGAAAGCGCTCCGTCAAAAACTCCAGCAGCGAATCGTACGGCAGGTACTTCTTCTTGCTCTGGGCGGAGGGCTGGCTGGGCAGATCCCCCACGTATTTCAGGTCCTCCGGGCGGATGGTGTAGGTGGTGTACACCTCTGGCACGCTGCTGAGATCCAGCGTGTGCGCCGCCACCTCCGTCTCTGGCAGGCCCTGCGTGCGCTGGTAAAGCTTCAGCGCCTGGGTGGTGATGTCCCCCGGCCGCCCATCCACCTTCCCCGGGCCGAAAAGCTGCGTATCGAGGAAAATCTGCAGCCGTAGGATGTCCTCCACCGGCTCCGGTGCCGCAGGCAGCGGGTCCGGGATCACCGCCCAGGCAGGCAAAACGAGCGCCAGGACGAGCGTGGGAACCAAGGAAGAAAACAGCTTTTTCATAAGAAACTCCAGAAATGAGCTCAAGGGATGCCATAAGGCCCCCTTTCAATCTCGCATTCATCAAGGGTTTCCAGAGGCTGGTCAAGTGACTGTACAAGACGATGACATGGAGACCCGCCTATAGCTGAAAAATGAAATAGTTCGCTGATTCGGGGCTGTTTTGAGCGTAATTAGCTTCCCAGTTGCAGGCGTGCGCCGCTGCCGCGAAGCTGGGTCCCCCAACCATGACTCCAGACCGGATCGCGCTCCTTCTTTCCACCTTCGCCTTTTTGGCGGCGGTGGTACCAGCGTTGCGCGCGCTGCAGACCGGGGACTGGCGCCGGGGAATGGCCCAAAAGCTGACCATGGCCCTGGGTTTTGTCTTTCAAACCGGGGCTATTTACCTGCGGGGGCAGGTGGTGGGGCAGTGCCCGATGAAAAGTGTCTCGGATATCCTGGTCTTCATCGCCTGGAGTGTGGTGCTGCTGTATTTCCTGGTGGGTACGACGTACCGGGTGTCCCTCCTGGGCATGTTCACCGCGCCTCTAGTCGCGGCCATGCACGGGCTGGCCTTTGCCCTGCCGGGTGCGTTTCCAGACTATGCGGCGAAGCCGAAGATTGATGCGTGGGTGGAGCTTCATGCCGCCCTGGCCCTGGTGGCCTACGCCGCCTTTGCCCTGGCCTGCGTCACAGGCGTGATGTACCTGCTTCAAGAGCGCTTCCTGAAGCGCCACCTCATCGGCGGCCTGTTTTATCAATTGCCGCCCATCCAGGGCCTGGCGAAGGCCATCCAGCGCCAGGTGCTGCTGGGGCTGATCCTGCTGAGCGCCAGCCTGGCCATCACCTTCAAGCTGGACACGCCCATCACGAATCCGAAGCTCATTTTCGCCTGGGGGGTCTGGGGCCTGTACGCCGTCATGGGCTTCATCGCCTGGCGGCACGCGCTTTCCCCCCGGCAGACGGCCTGGCTAGCTGCGGTGGGGTTTGTCATCCCCTTCATTTCCCTCTGGCTCGTCACCTGACCATGACCCCACCACCCGCCACCCGCGAGCATCTGGTCTGCCTGGGCCTGAACTACCGCACCACTCCGGTGGAGGTGCGTGAGCGCGTGGCTTTCCCCGAGGCGAAGGTGCCGGATGCCGTGCAGGAGATCCGCCAACTGCCTGGCTTTGAAGAAAGCGTGGTGCTGAGCACCTGCAATCGCGTGGAGCTGTACGCCACCCACACGCTGGATGATGCCCGCGTGGCCCATGATGCCCTGGTGGACTACCTGGTGCGCCGTTTTGAACTGCCCCAGGAACAGGCCGAGGCCCTGGTGACCTACCGCCTGCGGTCCGATGACGCTGCCCGCCACCTCTTTCGCGTCGTCAGCGGGCTGGACAGCATGGTGCTGGGGGAGACGGAGATCTTCGGCCAGGTGAAACAGGCCTACAAAGTGGCCCTGGAAACCGGCAGCACCGGCCGCGCCCTGAATAAACTTTTCCAGCAAGCCTTCACCGTCGGCAAAAAGGTCCGCAACGACACCACCATCCAGCGCGGCTCCACCAGCGTGGGCTCCGTGGCTGTGGATCTGGCGGAAAAGGTGCATGACCTGAAACAGTGCCGCGTGATGCTCGTCGGCGCGGGCGAGATGAGCCGCACCTGCGCGCAGAGCCTGCTCTCACGCGGCGCGCGCAGCATTATCGTCTCCAACCGCAGCTATGACCGCGCCGTGGAACTGGCCACCGAGATGAAGGGCACGGCCATGAAATTCGACGAATGGGAACACGCCCTGCATGAGGTGGACGTCATCATCTCCAGCACCAGTGCGCCACATTTTGTCATCAAGCCCGAGCTCATCCAGCAGGTCATGCGCAAACGCCGCTGGGACCCGCTGCTGATCATCGACATCGCCGTGCCGCGCGATGTGGACCCCGCCGTCAACGAGATCGAAGGCGTGTACCTTTACGACATCGATGCCCTGCAAGCCATCGCGGATGAAGGCCGCCGCGAACGCGAACGCCAGCTCAGCGCCTGCGAGCGCATCATTGAGGACAGCTTGGAAAAGTACGGCTTCCTGCCACCGCCTCCCCTCAGTCCGCAGAAACACGCGGCAACTTAGGAAAGGTCAATGTGCTATTTTGACTCGTCCTCAGTCTCTGCCACAAGTTGCCATCCCTTGCTGTTTGGATGCGCATTCAGCCACTCCTGATAGTTTGCGTAACCCTTGCACTTCATGAGTCGCAAATGAGCAGACCCTGGAATCAGGACGATTTGAAATTCCATGTTAAAATGAGATTCGTCTGGTGGATCGTTATCCGATAATAAAATACTCAACACGCCAAAATTCAATCCACCAACATCAGGAGATTCGGGATCAGGTGTGAAATTTATTGAGGCGAGTGCAAACTCAGTTTCCGTTAGGTCAAGGAAATCCGATTTCACCTCAATGGCATTATATCCCAAGGATTTATCCAATAGGTAAAAAGATGACTCTCTCCTGTTTTTAAAATGAAGGATGCACAAACGAGATCCATCTGGGCTGCCAAGTACCGTGCAACGATCTCCTCGATAATGCTCACTGCCAGGAAACAGCTTTTTCGTTTGCCCGCCACTCACTAAGCACCAGAACTCCCGGTCATTGATCATCAACTTTTTCACGCTCATTTCAGCATTCGCGATGACTGCTGAAAGCACAAAAAGAGTGAGCAAAACGAGATTCATAAATTTCACACCGCCACCTGTAGCTTGAAAGGTGCGGCCCTGAAGTGCACCGGGGTGCCCTCGCTGGCCAGCTCCCCATCCACCTCCAGTGGTGCACCAGGCATAGAAGTCACCGTGAACTCCCGGAGCTGCAGGTAATCGATGTCTTCGGCAGGCTCATACCCATCTACCAAAATGGCGCGCAGCATCTGGGCGAATTCCCAGCCTCCCAGACCGCGAAAGACCAGGACATCCAGCAGGCCATCCTGATTGGACGCACGACGGAAGACCGGCACAGGGCCGCCATAGTGCTTCCCTGCCCCGACAAGGACCACCGAGCCGTGCATGGAGGGGCGCCCCTCAATGTGGACGGAAAGCACAGGCGGCTGCCTTGTTAGCACCTGCATGGCAGACATGACGTAGCTCAGCGGGCCAAAGCGTTTTTTGCTCTCCCAAGAAGTCTCCTGGATGATTTCGGCATCAAAACCCACGCCGGCTAGCTGCACAAAATACTGGTCATTCGCCATCCAGAGATCCAGCTCCCGGAAACGGCCCTGGGAAATCTGCGCCCAGCACGCGGGCAGATCCGCGCTGGGCAGGCCCAGCTCCAGCGAAAACACGTTCATCGTCCCCACAGGCAGTACGCCCAAGGCGGTGTGTTTTTCCCCCGATGGCCTCGCCGCATTCACCCGGCTGAGCCCCTGGAGGACCTCATTCATGGTGCCGTCTCCGCCTGCTGCGACAATGAGGGGATGCCCCTCCAGGGCCAGTTTTTCCGCCAGATCCGTGGCCTGGCCGGGACCTTCCGTGAGGATGAGTTCTGGCGCTGGAGTGAGGGCGCGAATGGCCTTTTCACGCGCAGCCGCCTGGGTGCTGCGGGCGGCCGGATTCAGAATGACGGGGATTCTTTCGGGCATGAGGGGCAGCGCTTATGTCCCAGAATGCGGGTAAGCTCAAGCAACAGTTCCCTACCCCAAGCGGCTGAGGAGGCTAGGCTTCCGATCAACGGCGTTACCAACCCAGGAATCAGGGATACTTAGCCAGCAGTTCAGCGGCCTTGGCGGGCTCCACCTTCTCAAAGAAGTCGTCCTCCACCATGCAAACAGGGCCAAAGCCGCAACTGGCGAGGCACTCGGCGAATTCGATGCTGTATTTGCCATCTTCGCTCACCGCGATGGGGTGATGGTGATCGCAGTGGCTACGGTCGATCTTGGCCTCTTTGCAGAGGGCGTCCATCAGCTCGTAACTGCCCGTCATCGCACAGGAAAGCGTGCGGCAAACACGGATGTGATATTTCCCAGGCGCGCTCTGGCGGAACCCGGGATAAAAAGTCACCACTTCCAGCACCTGAATGGGCTCCAGCCCCAGCTTCGCCGCCACCCAGTTGACGATGTCATCACTGATGAAACGGTAATGCTCCTGCATCAGATGCAGGAGGGGCAAAACGGCACTGCGCTTGGAAACGGGGTAATGCGTGATCACCTCGTCCATCTTGCTCTCCAACTCTGCGGGGACTGTGAATGCCATCTTGAAGTTCAGGTATTAAAGGTTGCTAGATTCAGCGCGTGCAGGCTGTTAGCGGTCGCACTCGCCCATCACAAAGTCGAGGCTGCCCAGCACGGAAGGAATGTCGCTGAGCATGTGACCTGGCATGATCTTCGAAAGGATGCTGAGGTTCACAAACGAGGGGCTGCGGATCTTCAGACGGTAAGGGACGCCGCCGCCCTTGCTGTGGATATAGAAACCCAGCTCGCCCTTAGGATTCTCTGCACCAAAGTAAACTTCTCCGGCCGGCGCATCAATGCCCTGAGTGGCAATGATGAAGTGGTGGATCAGCTCCTCCATCTTCATCAGCACGCGGTCCTTGTTTGGCAGCAGGTTCTTGGCATCGGCCACATTGATAGGGCCGCCAGGAAGATTGGCGAAAACTTGGCGCAGGATGCGGACGCTTTGGCGCATTTCTTCCATGCGAACGAGGTAACGGTCGTAACAGTCGCCTTTGGTGCCGATGGGGATATCGAACTCGTACTTCTCGTAATCCAGGTACGGGTTCGTCTTGCGCAGGTCATGCTCCACACCGGAACCGCGAAGGTTCGGCCCGGAGATGCCGTAGGCAATGGCATCCGCCTTGGTGATGACCCCAATGTCCTGCGTACGGGCAATGAAAATCGCATTGCGGGTCAGCAACTTGTCGATCTCGTCAATGACGGGCTCCACCTCAGCCAGGAATTTCAGCACCGCTTCTGTGAAACCTTCTGGCAGATCGCGAATCTGGCCACCCACGCGGGTGTAGCTGGTGGTGAAACGGGCACCCGTGAGCTGCTCGCAGAGGTTATAAATCTTTTCACGTTCCGTGAACGTGTAGAGGAAGACCGTCATGGCCCCGACATCCATGGCAAACACGCCCACGCCCAGCAGGTGGGCAGAGATGCGGGCCAACTCACAGCAGATCACGCGGATGGCGCGGCCCCGTTCTGGCACTTCCCAGCCCATGAGTTTTTCCACCGCGAGGGCGTAGGCCACATTGTTGGCCAGGGGTGCCAAGTAATCCAACCGGTCCGTATAAGGCACGAACTGGTTGTAATGCATGTTTTCGGCGATCTTCTCATCCCCACGGTGCAGGTAACCGACATCCGGCTCCGCTTTCGTGATGGTCTCGCCATCCAGTTCCAAAATCATCCGCAGCACGCCGTGCGTGGCCGGGTGGGAGGGGCCCATGTTCAGGACCAGCTTTTCGCCCACGATGTCGCTGGTCGTCTCTTCGAGGCTGTCCAGGTGCAGCGCCACCTTGGCGGCGGTGTCCGGGGACTCGTATTCACGGGTAACAGCAGGCATAATGGGGTAAAGATGACTATTCTACGCTGGCCAAACAGCGGCAACACGAATTTGTGAAAAATTTCACAAGCTCACTACAAGATGCCCTGAAACAAGGGGTAGGACAAACAAAAAGGCTGTCTGAAAACAGACAGCCTTTCCGAGGTTGGAAATCCGGACAACGAGCCAGGAAATAAATCAGGCCGTCGGGGCAGCGCCCTCAGGAGCCTTCGGCAGCGTGAAACGAAAACGGATCTTACCACGCTTGGCAGCAGCACGAGCCTTGCGCTTGGTGCGCTCTTTCGGGTTTTCGTGGGCGCGCAGGCGGCGCATTTCTTCGAGAATGCCTTCCATCTCGAGCTTGGTTTTCAGACGCTTGAGAGCGCGGTCAACAGGCTCACCTTTGCGGATTTGGACTTCGGGCATACAGTTTCAGAGAAATGGTTTAGAAAAGGGGTGACGACTCTAGAGGCACACAGCCATTCGTCAAATGGAAAGATGGTTTGCAGATAAGGATATTTCCATCCCCGCAGTGTCCTCCTGCGGTTCATCTGCCGCCACCGGACTCTACACTGGCCACTACCTGGAAAAAAGCACTGGCCGCAAAGCAGAGCCCTCCGCCCCGCACTGGAAGAATACTCCACTAGGCGAAGTCATACTGACCGACATCGCCCCAAAAAATGAGGGTAAAAGGGGGCCGCGACAACTGGCTGCTCATCCACCACCCAAGCGCCGCCTTGTGAAACAACAGTTCTTCCAAGACCGCTCCGTGCACCGGCCCGAAGGCTGGGCCATCCGCGATCTTTTCGCTATGCTGGAAGAAACCGCCCTCACCGCCGAGACCACCACCGCTTGGCTAGAAACACTCCTCGAGGAAAACGCAGCCCATGCTTTTCACAATAATAGGTGCAGTTCCTGGTGTTTCGATGCAGTCCGAGCCCATTCGGAATCTTGACGTTCAGGGCGCTTCAGACATCGGGCAACAACAGGTGGTGCCCAGAGTAGCCTAGAACGACTGGCGGTGACTAGCGGAGGGATGAACGCCTCGAACTCTCGCAACACCTTGTCCTGCCGTCGCAATGCGTCTGCTGCCCAGTGAGGTATTGGATTTTGACCAACACCCCGAACGATCAAGTCGCCCAGGTTTACAACCGAATGTCGGCGATCTTGCCTGCGGAGTCTTGGCAAGGTTGGCTCGATGGGAGAACGCCGACGGCCGTTACTTACTGATTGAAGATGAACTGCTGGGTATTGATCAGTGCGTAGATCAGGTCCTCCACGGTGCTGAGGCCCTTTTCCTGGGCCTGAAGGCAAAGGCCCTTTTCCCTGGCGGTGGGTTTGCGGGAAAGCACGGCCATGTAAGCGGCGTCGATTCTTTCGTCGGCAGACCGGGCCTTGCCCACGGAGAGCATGAGCTGGCTGTAGCGGTGAACGATCTGCGGCAGGAGCTCTCCATTCATCAATGCCAGAGCCTGGGGAACGGAGGCTTCATTGTTGCTGTTCTCAATGATTTCCCGGTCGCTCTGGCCAAATTCGCGCAGGTAATGACCGCGCGGGGCAGGGCTTTCGATTTCCGCTGCCCGCAGCCACTGCCGAGACTGCTGGGCCCGCGAACGGAAGTAGTCCCGCCAATGTTTCCGGGGGATGGCATAGTACATGGCCTCTTCGCTCCAGGCCCTTATCTCAGCTTCGGCGACCTCCGCCTTGGTCGGCTTGGTCGTTTTGATCTTGCCATCCTCAGGGGCCATCTTGAGCCCGCCGTTCGCAGCACCGGTCGCCTGCATGTCGGCACTGGGGGCGGCTTGAATTGGAACCTCCTGATTGGGTTCATAAGCAATGATCTCAAAGGGCTTGCCGGTGACCTTCTCGAACAGCTTTTTTTGGCCAGGAATGATCACTTCCGTCATGACGGTGCGGCGGGCATTGGTATAAAGAGCAGTGATCTCCCGGCTGATGGTTTTGATTTTCACATGGCACTCAGCAGCGTGGGCGGCGGCAGCCTGTTTTTCAGGTCCGGTGGCTGTGGCGGCGATGGATTGGTATTTTTTGGCCTCCTCGCGGGCCTCCACTAACCGTTTCTGCAGGGCCTCCACACCTTCCGGCTGCTCCTGGAACTTCTTGGCGGCCATTTGAATGCTCTTAAGCGTCTCAGCCGGATCGGCGACCTTTTCCACGGCCAACCTGCGTTGCTCAAAGAATTCGTGGGAGGCCATGTTTAGCATGTCGGGATTGGGGTTGATCAGCGTCACAAAGCTGTCCCACAGTTGCTCAGCAGTCATGCGGCGCAGCAGCGGGCCTGTGAAGTGGCTGGCAGTCCCCAGTGCCACCTCCTCGTGGGAGGCCTGGCGCTGGTAGGTGCTCGTGTTGAAAAGGATGCGCAGATACGCCTTCATATCGTAATTCAGGCTCACCATCAGCTTTTCAAGATGGCTCAATAGTTCAGGATTCACTGCCACGGTAGTGTCCGTGAGATCGTCGAGCGGCTCGATCAGGGCGAGTCCGAATACCTTTTTCCACAGGCGATTGACCACGACCTTGTTGAAGCGGTCATTATCGGGATTCGCCAGCCAGCGTGCGTAGGCCTGGACCCGTGTTTCACCTGGCAGAGGAGTACATGCATGACCCATGATGGCAGCCGGTTTCACGACGGATTTGGGCTTCGCATCGTCATACTGGTAATCCGGTGGCAGGGTGACCTTGCGCTTCTCGTCAAAGGTCACCTTGGGGTAGCGCCCGATGCCACGAGGCCCGCTCATGGCCTGATTGTATAAACGCTCAGCCTTGAGCAAGTAGTCCTCAGCCGCCCGGCGTGCCCGCCCCACTTTCTCCAACTCCGCCCAGAAAGCGAGGCGGTCGGCCTCGGTGGTCGAGTTTTTGGGCCATTCAGGCTGCTTGAACGTGGTGCGAATGGCCATGCCTTGATCACGCAGAAGGTCGCTGATACCGCCCGTGAAACTGCCGCCGGAGTCTCTGATCTCCACGCCAAAGGTGAAGGCCGCCATCTCGTAGAACTGCATCTGGGTCCACTTGTCAAAGGGGTGATTGTGGCACTGGGCGCATTCGATGCGGGTGCCCAGGAAGATGCGCAACGTGCTCGCCATGTTGTCCAAGGGCATGCCACGATCACGTGTGTAGTAGCCAATCGCCCCATCGGACCAGGCCTTGCCATCTCCGGCGACCATCTCCCGCACGAACATGTCGTACGGCTTGTTGCTGCGCAGCGCATCCTTGATGAAATGAACATACGCGGGGCCTGCTCGCTGGCCCTTGGATTGCACACGCAACACATCCGCCCAGTAATGAAAGTAGTTCTGCACATAGCCCTCGGAATCGAGGAGCTTGTCGATCAGTGCGGCCCTCTTTCCATCTTCTTTGGAAGCCAGAAACTCCTCAGCCTCACGCGTGGTGGGAATGCGGCCCACCACATCCAAATAAATGCGGCGCACGAAAACACTGTCATCCGCCGGGGCGTTGGGTGTCAACTTGTTCGCTGCCCAGTCCCTCGCCAAAAACGCGTCAATTTCATCGGCGGAGGAGGAAACTTCTGGATCGGCCCGGGCGATCGGCCCAAGGCAAAACGTGACGATAATTGAACACGCCAGGAGGCTTTTCATGCAAGGTGAAACGCAGGATCAAACCTGGGTTTTGCAGATGTTTGCGTCGTCCCACATCTTGAGGAGCGGCACTCCCCCGACTACCGCAGCCGCCACGCCGACAACCTAGGCAAAGAACTTACGAGGTGACGATCCAAGGGAGCGCGGGCCTCCGAGCCCGCAGCACACCGCCAGCAGGAAACACTCCGGATCAACCAGCCAACGCCGCAAGCACGCCGACAAGCCTGAGTTCTGGCAATTCCGCATCCAACGCTCCGACGCTCCGACGACCCGCAGCGGACTCGGAGGTCCGCGCTCCATCACCGCAGAGGACTATCGGGTGACGAAGATGAAATTCGCGAAAACCCGCGACCCGGCGACGAATAAGAACATCAACGACAAGACCACCATTATCTACAACGACTATGTCACGATCCGCGACATCCCGCTGGAGGCTTACCACTACGTCGTCAACGGCAAACCCGCCCTCGAATGGGTCATGGAACGCCAGTCCGTCACCACCGACAAAGACAGCGGCATCATCAAAGACGCCAATCTCTGGGCCACCGAAACCATGGACAACCCCAAGTATCCCCTAGAACTCTTCCTCCGCGTCATCACCGTCAGCTTGGAAACGATGAAGATCGTCAAGGCATTGCCTCCACTTGAACTCAATCAGTAACGTCTTCTTCGTTTTTGCTTTGCCCTCGAGTACGCCCGCAATGTGCAGCACAAGGTCATCCTCATCAGCGGTCAGCGGCTCGCGGAGCTGATGATCGAATACGGCGTCGGAGTCTCCACCGTGCGCAGTATCGCCCTGAAGCGGGTGGACTCAGACTACTTTGAGGATTGAGGGAGTCCCCAGACAGCCGCTTTTTTACACCTCCTCGTCCTGGACCCAGGCCTTCCCGATCCGGTAGTAACGGCGGCTGGGCAAGCCGAAGATGAAGCGGTAGAGCAGGTAGAGGAAGAGTGAAAACAGGACCACTGGGATCCCCACATCCAAGACGAAAGGGAAGGTGTTTTCGACGTCCCCATACGTTCGCAGTTGTAGATAGCTATGGGTCACCCCATCACAAAACAAGACGACCAAGGCCGAACTCGCCAGAGCATAGGCCACGCGCGAGCGATGGGTAAAGACCAGCAGGACCAATCCGAGGAAACTCAAGACAGGGGCCGCTAAACTGCCCAGTTGAACTGCATAAGCATTCCAAAGTTCCTCAAAACCACTCTCTTGGATGATGCCCCAGTGGATCCAATGGATCACAACGACTTTCAGCAAAAGAATGAAAATTGCCCACTTCGTGGACCGAGGCCGGAGCAAGGGCTGTGGTGGCAAGCCCTCAGCCCCCAGCACATCCACCTGCGGCGGTGCATACGGATTCACATCGCTGCCGGGTAATTCAGACATGGCAGCACCTCAAGCGCCATAAGACTAACCCTTCAGGCCTTCCTGGCGGAGGAAGTTTTCGACCCAGGTGATGTCGTATTGGCCGTTTTGGAAGTCGCTGGTGGTGAGGACTTTGCTCTGGAGAGGGATGGTCGTTTTGATGCCTTCGACGACGAATTCACCGAGGGCGCGGCGCATGCGACGGATGGCGATCTCGCGGGTGGCACCGGTGACGATGAGCTTGGCGATCATCGAGTCATAATACGGGGGCACTTCGTAGCCGGAATAGACGTGGCTGTCCACGCGGACGCCGCGACCACCGGAGGTATACCAGAGATTGATCTTGCCGGGGCTGGGGGCGAAGTTGCGGAAGGGGTCTTCGGCGTTGATGCGGCACTCGATGGAGTGGCCACGAGGGACGGCGTTGACGACGTGCTCACTGAGCGGCAGACCGGCGGCGATGCGGATCTGCTCTTTGATGAGGTCGCAGCCATACACTTCTTCGGTGATGGGGTGCTCCACCTGGATGCGGGTGTTCATCTCCATGAAGTAGAAGTCTTCACGGTTGTTATCGACGAGGAACTCAATGGTGCCGCAGTTTTCGTAGCCGATCTCTTTGCAGATACGGACGGTGGCATCGCCCATCTTTTTACGGAGGGCATCGGTCATCTTGGGGCTGGGGCACTCCTCGATGATCTTTTGGTTACGCCGCTGCATGGAGCAGTCGCGCTCGCCGAGGTGGACGACGTTGCCCTGGCTGTCGGCGACGATCTGGAACTCGATGTGGTGCGGTTTTTCGACCAGCTTTTCCATGTACATGGAGCCGTCGCCGAAGCACTTGAGGGCTTCCATGGAGGCGGCCTGGAAGCTGGAAATGAGGGTGGCCTCGTTCAGCACGGGGCGCATGCCGCGACCACCGCCACCTGCGCTAGCCTTGATGATAACGGGATAGCCGATCTTCCGAGCCCACATGAGGGCTTCTTCCTCGTTATGGATGAGGCCATCTGAGCCGGGGGTGACGGGCACGCCTGCCTTGCGCGCAGTGGCGCGGGCGACGTTTTTGTCCCCCATCATGGAGATGACTCGGGAGCTGGGCCCGATGAACTTGATTTTGCACTGCTCGCACACGTCGGCGAATTCGGCTTTTTCGGAAAGGAAGCCGTAGCCGGGGTGGATGGCGTCCACATTCGCGATCTCCGCCGCGCTGATGATGCGGCTGATCTTCAGATAGCTCTCGCTGCTGGGGCCGGGGCCGATGCAGATGGCTTCATCAGCAAGGTGGACGTGCATGGAGTCCACATCCGCTTCAGAGTAAACGGCGACGGTTTTAACATCGAGTTCTTTGCAGGCGCGGATGATGCGGACGGCGATCTCACCACGGTTGGCGACGAGGACTTTTCGGAACATGAGGGACGGGAGAGGAAAAGGAGGTGCGTATCTTGACTTTCTGACGGCTGACCCCTTGACCCGCCTGACCATCAGGGGTCAGGGGTCAAGCATAGCGACGGTCAACTGTCCTAGGCTTTCAATTCGAAGAGGGGCTGGCCGTATTGGACCGGCTTGCCGTCTTCGACGAGGACGCGGGCGATGGTGCCACGTATCTCGGCCTTGATCTCATTCATGACCTTCATGGCCTCAATGATGCAAACGTTGGAGTTTTCATCCACGGAGTCACCAATGTTGGCAAAGGCTTTTTCGCCTGGGGCGGAGGAGCGGTAGAAGGTGCCGACCATCGGGCTGTTGATGGTAGGGCCCGCAGGCTCGGCGGCGACAGCGGCGGGCGCTGCTGCGGCAGTGGCCGCTGGAGCTGCTGCGACCGGTGCGGCGGAGGCCATGGCAACCGGGGCGGCGGCCGAGGCGACGGGGAGGTGCTTCAGCAGCTCTTTGGCCGCCTGGAAGTCAGATCCACGTCGCAGTTCGACCTTGGATCCTTGGTTTTCGAAATGAAAGTAACTGAGGTCGTTTTCGGCCATGAGGGCCACGATCTGCTTGATCTGCTTCAGGTCCAAAGCTGTGGCCTCCTTCTCGTTAGATTTTGTGTCGTCCATTAATGGGATGTGAGTGCGATTAGAGGTGTCGAGGTTAGCCCCTCTGACTGCCGTGGCAAGAATAAAGACAATCCCAGTTTAGGGACGGCCGCGAGGGCCTTTTTTTCCGGGGGCGCGTTTCACCGAGGCGCGCGGGGGCCTGCTGGGGGAGTCCCCACGGGTGGAACGTGGCTTTCCGGCACCGCCGCTGCTGCGGGGTTTGCGGTCGCCATCCGGGCGTTTCCCACGGGGACGAGGGGCCTCGTCATCACCAAAGGAGGAGCGTCCACGAGGGCCGCTGGAGCCACCACGAGGGCGGTCTTCACCATCAGAGAAACTCGGGCGAGCGGCGCCAGGGCGGTCTTTACCCCCAAAAGAAGGGCGGGCGCGGGGGGCACCGAAAGGACGATCTTCCCCTTCGGAGAAGCTTGGGCGGGGGCCACGGGGACGTTCTTCACCGCCAAAAGATTTTTTGGGGCGCGGTGCACCGAAGGGGCGCTCTTCGCCATCCGAAGGAGCGGCCCGGGGGCTGCGGGGGCGATCTTCGCTGCCAAAGGATTTTTTTCCACGAGAACCACCACGGGGGCGCTCTTCACTGCCGAAAGTTTTTTTGCCACGCGGTCCGCCACGGGGACGGTCTTCGCCTTCAGAGGTCCTGGCACGGGGGGTGCGGGGGCGGTCTTCGCTGCCGAAGGATTTCTTGGCGCGTGGGCCACCGCGAGGTTTGGCCGGGGCGCGGCGCACGGGGCGGCCAGATTCCTCATCGCCGACATCCGTAGCCGAGGCGGTTTTGGCGATCTTGGCCGGACGTCCGGTGACGCCGTCTTTGGAAAAGAAGCGCTCGACTTCGACTTCGGTGAGCTGTTTCCAGCCGCCTTTTTGAAGGCCTTTAAGCTCGAGCCAGCCGATGCGGGTGCGGGTGAGGCGCTCCACCTCAAAACCGAGCTGATAGAACATGAGGCGGATCTGGCGCTTCAGGCCCTGTTTCAGGACGACATGGGCGCGATATTCGGTGATCATCCAGGCGCGTTCGCACTTGGCGTGGCCTTCTTCAGTGAGCATGCCCTTGACCAGCTTGGCCATGGTGGCCTGGTCCATGGGCTGATCCACGATGACCTCGTATTCCTTTTCAGCACCCATACTGGGGTGAATGAGGCGGTGGGAAAGCTCCCCACGATTGGTCATCAGTAGCAGGCCCTCGCTGTCTTTATCCAGACGGCCCACGTGGTGGAGGGTCTGAAACTGCTTGGGCAGGAGCGAGTAGATCGTCATGCGATCCCGCTCATCGCTACGGCTGCAAATGTAGCCGCGCGGCTTGTGCAGGGCGATCACCACACCGCTCTCAGCTTTGACGGGCTTGCCGTCCGCGATGATTCGATCCTCATCTGAGACCTGGGTGGCCAGGTCTTTGATCACATGTCCATTGATGGAGACGCGACCTTCTTGAATGAGTACTTCGCAGCCACGGCGGGAGCCGAGGCCGCACAGGCTGAGATAACGGTTAAGGCGCACGGTGGGAGACTGCGGGGATTAACCCGCGCAAACTATTCGGATTTGGTCTTGGGCAGACCGGTCGGGAGACGACCGTCTTTCCACTGACCACGGGCCTTCATGAGCTTGATGCGCTCGCCACGCTTAAGGACGCTGCGCTTGGTACCAACGGAACCGGCGGTTTTGAGGCTGCGATGCTGAGACATGGTAAGAAAAGAAGGTTCGGGGTTGAAAAAGGGTGGCGAGAATAGGCGACTCTGCGGCTTGCGCAACTTGTTTGTTCATGGGGAGCCCTCTGGCCAGGGAGGACAAAGGGGCCGGACCCCTGGTTTCTGCCCAAGGGGGTGATGTAAAGACACGGCCATTTTTTGCCTGGTAATGGAGGTCGGACGAACTTCCCTCCTTGACCGTTGACCCCTTGACAGCCAAGCCTGGGCCGCCTGATTGAGCCATGTCCGACGCCAGCGCCACCCCCATGATGAAGCAGTATCTCGCCATCCGGCGGGAGCTTCCGGAGGATGTGCTGCTGTTTTTCCGCCTGGGGGATTTCTACGAGCTTTTTTTTGAGGATGCCAAGACGGCGGCCCCCCTGCTGAATGTCTCCCTGACCAAGCGCAATGGCGTGCCGATGTGCGGGGTGCCCCACCACGCCTCCCAGGGCTACATTGCGAAGCTGATCAGGGCGGGCAAGCGGGTGGCCATCGCAGAACAGACGACGGACCCAGTGCCTGGAAAGATCGTGGAGCGGGCGGTTTCGCAGATCCTCAGCGCGGGGACGATCAATGACCTCAACCTTCTGGAATCGAACCGGTCGAACTACCTGGCGGCGGTCTTTCGCACGGCAAAAAAGCTGGGCCTGGCCTATGTGGACCTCACCACGGGGGAATTTGAGGTGGCGGAATTTAAGGAAGCGGTGGACCTAGTGGATGAGCTGGAGCGCATCCAGGCCAGTGAGCTGCTGCACAGTGAGGAGCAGCGGGATTTGATCGAGTCTCTCGGCAGCCCCGCCTGCGCCCTGGCCGTGGAGGGGTACCTTTTCTTGGAAGATCAGGCGGACCACGCGCTGACGCAGCATTTTAAGGTGAAGTCTCTGGATGGTTTCGGCTGCCAGGGCCTGACGGCAGCGCTGTGTGCGGCCGGCTGCATCCTGCAGTATCTGCAATTTCAATTGCGGCGAAATGTGGACCACATCCAGCGTCTGCGTGTGGCCCAGACGAGTGATTTTGTGCTCATTGATGCGGCGAGCCAGAGCCACCTGGAACTGGTGACGGCACGCGGTGGCGCCCAACATACTTTGCTGAGTGCGCTGGACCGCACCTGCACGCCCATGGGGGGGCGCAAGCTGCGCCACTGGGTGCTGCACCCGCTGCGGGATCTGGAGCAACTGACGCAGCGGCAGGACATGGTGGCCACGCTGCTGGCAGAATCCCTTTTGTTAGGCCAGTTGCGCACACTACTCAAAGAGGTGCGGGATCTGGAGCGCACCAGCAGCCGCCTCAGCCAGGGAAGCGGCAATGGGCGCGATCTGCTGGCCATGGCCGCCTCTTTGGAAGTGGTGCCTTCGCTGAAAATGGCGATGGAGCAGGCGCGCAGTGCGGACTTTGCCCGGCTGCTGGTGAACCTTCATGACCTCTCTGCCCTGGCCACCCAGATCCAGCAGGCGCTGGTGGAAGAGCCGCCCATGCAAATCAAGGAAGGGGGCGTCTTCCGCCCGGGTTACCTGCCGGAGCTGGATGAGCTGCGCGATGCTTCCACGTTAGGCCGCCAGTGGATCGCCGATTTACAAAATCGCGAGATCGAACGCACGGGCATCAAGAGCCTGAAGATCAAGTATAACGCCGTGTTTGGTTATTTCATCGAGATCACCAAAGCGAACGTAGGCAGCGTGCCGGCCGACTACCATCGCAAGCAGACCACGGTGAATGGCGAGCGCTACATCACGGATGAGCTCAAGCGCATGGAGGATAAAATCCTGGGCGCTGAGGAACGCAGCAAGGTATTAGAGTATGAGGAATTCATCGGCCTGCGCAGCCGGGTGCTCACACATCTGGCAGAGATTCAGGAAACAGCGGCCGTGCTGGCGGTACTGGATGCGCTTTGCTCCCTGGCGGAGACGGCACGGTTGTTCAACTACACGCGCCCCGTCCTCAATGACACGCGGCATCTTTTCATCCGCGATGGCCGCCACCCGGTGCTGGATCAGAACCTGACCAGTGGCGAACGTTTTGTGCCCAATGACGTGACGCTGGAGCCTGAGGAAAGCCGCCTCATCCTCATCACCGGGCCGAACATGGCGGGCAAAAGCACCTACCTGCGGCAGACGGCGCTGCTCACCCTCATGGCGCAGATCGGCAGTTACTTACCCGCCACCAGCGCGGAGATCGGTCTGGTGGACCGCATCTTTACCCGCATCGGTGCCAGCGACGACCTGGCCCGTGGCCAATCCACCTTCATGGTGGAGATGAATGAGACGGCGCTGATCCTGAACAACGCCACGGAGCGCAGCCTCGTCATCCTGGATGAGAT
The DNA here is from genome assembly GCF_039542385.1 of Prosthecobacter algae. Taxonomy (NCBI): domain Bacteria; kingdom Pseudomonadati; phylum Verrucomicrobiota; class Verrucomicrobiia; order Verrucomicrobiales; family Verrucomicrobiaceae; genus Prosthecobacter; species Prosthecobacter algae. The sequence goes on from NZ_BAABIA010000005.1 coordinate 129,762, forward strand.
CGGCCGCGGCACCAGCACCTTTGATGGACTGAGCATTGCCTGGAGCGTGGCCGAGCACCTGCACGACCACATTGGCGCGCGCGCTTTGTTTGCCACCCACTACCACGAGATCACGGCCCTGGCCCAAAGCCGTAGCGCGGTGAAGAACTACAACGTGGCCGTGAAGGAATGGAACCAGCAGATCATCTTCCTGCGCAAGATCCTGCCCGGTTGCGCGGAGAAAAGCTACGGCATCCAGGTGGCCCGCCTCGCCGGCCTGCCAGAGAACGTCATTGAGCGGGCTAAAGAAGTGCTGGCGCAGTTGGAAGCCGGGCATCAACCGGCGGAGAGCGTGACGCATGTGCCGATACCGACGAGTGTGCCCGCCAAAGTTAAGAAGACTCGCCTAACGAATGATGCGGATGCAGGGCAGATGGTGTTGTTTGGGTGATTCGGAGAGTTCTCTATTTGCCCGAGTTCTTGAGATGAACTGATTTTTCGCAAAGGTCACAAGGCATCTTTCATTGACGGATTACGACACCTCGGAAGGGTTGCTGCGTGTTTCCCAAGCCTGATTCGGCCTTACTGTTCCTACTGAACGAACTGACGTCCCGTGGGCCTCGGAAAGGCTTGTTCCAATGGAGTGATCCACTACCAGCCATATTGGAAAAAATCCACGCCACAAACAACATTGCAGCCTTGCCGTACTTGTTGCCCTTCATTCACCACCCCAGCGAAAAAAATCGTGATTTCGCAGAACGGATAGTCGCTCAATTGCTTCCTCAACTGGACGCCAGTCAAATTACCGCCTTGGAAAGCTTGATTCGTGAAAGCTGGTCCACATTTAATCATGACGGCCATAAGTTTCTCGCCTTATCGACCGAAGGTTGGAAACTAAGCACCTTAGCAGCAAGCGGATGGAGACGTGAAAAAGCCGTGGCAAAACTTGCCAGTTCCAAAGATTCCGAGGCGCTCCCATACGTTCTTTTGCGGCTCAACGACTGGGTGCCCCAAGTTCAGGCAGCGGCTCATCAGTGGTTTTCATCATGCTCTGATTTTATTGATATCAGGCAGATCATTCAGTGTGCCCCCATCTTGGCAGCACTCACCGAACGAGGACGCGGACAGTCATCGCCATGGGTCCAAACTTTGATTGAGCGGTTGGCTGCACCGGAAATTTCTCCACTGCTTTTGAGTGCCTTGCCGTCTTCAGGCACTCGATCCCGCCAATTGATTTTCTCTCAGCTTGCAAAAGGCGGTTCATTAAAAAATTCAGAGCTTCAACAAGCTTTGCTCACACATGCAGATCCCATGCTTGGGGTGCTTTTACTGAAGCATCTTCACACGAAAGATTCTGAACTACCTGACCATCTTCTGCTACGCGCGATCACGTCTAGACGCTCGCTGTTGCGGCGGTATGCATGGCATCGATTTTCGGAAAGGCAATTAAGCCAAGCTACAGAACTTCTCACAAAGGCCCTGTTCGATCCCACTTCAAGCATGCGCACATTCGCGCAGTATTATTTGTCGAAAGACATTTCATCTGAAGAGCTGCAGAGTCGTTATGCGGAGGCACTGAAGATTTTGTCCAGTTCCAATCAGATGATTGCGATCTCCATTCTGGGTTTTCATGAATCCAAGGGTCAATGGCTTACCGACGATTACCTGCCTTGGCTAAATCATTCAAGTGTTCGTGTCAGAGCATCTGCACTACGCTGCTTCGCAACGGCTCACTTTGATCAGTCATTGCCATGGCTGAAAAAAGAAATGCTGAACGTCAGCAGTCCAACTTTAGGCAAATTAGCGACGGCCTTGCTTCAACGCAGACCTTACGCCTTAACGATGGATATCATTACCTCAATGCTTAGCAGCGAAGAATCTGACGTCGTGCGCCTCCGTGCATTCCAACTACTTTGTAAAAGAGGAAAATGGGAGCAGCTCCCTTGTCTCTTGCAGCTCACACGAGACTCTAGCGAATCACTACGGCACAAAGCTGTTTCACGGCTATCGGTGTGGCTCAAGGACTACAACCGTTCTCAAATACAACCCACTCCAAAGCAGATTCAGCAAGCTGTTACAGAGCTGTGCAAATCGAAGCCTGTCATGAGTCTAGCATTGCATCTGGAGTTTCACAGCTTGCTAAGCAGCCTCCTCCCTAGATAGAGGTAGAGGAGGCACTTTTCGATGGCTTACCAAGAAAAAGGAACTGGAAGCTGGCTTGATTCTCCCTCTTTTGAGCCAGTAGATCCAGATAGCTTTATCTTTGCGAGGCCGCAACGAGTGCACCTGCAAAAAAACAGCCACGTCGTTGTTGGCAAGTGTCGTGTCATCGGTTAGGCTTCAGCCATCATGATTCTATTCTCATTTGCTTGATCCTCTGAACGCAGAGGTCCTGGCCACGAAGCTGGGAAGTTAAACTCCTGCGCCTAGGCGCGACGGGAGGATCAAGACCCATTTTTGCATTAGAAAATCATGAATACCCATCATGGGCAGGCTTCGGCGTGCCCTCAAGGGCCGACCTTGTCGGCCATCCTCGCGGGGCGTGCCTGGAAGGCGCGCACGCTGCGTAACAATTGCCTGCGCCAGCATGCTCATGCCCTGGCGCGATGTTTCAGGAGGCAGGATCTGCGTGCCCTGAAACAAACCTGCATCCGTCTGGTGACGATTTTAGAAACACGTAGCCGCGTGTTCCACGAAATCCATCCCACGGAGCTTGCCCTGGTGCCTGCTCTCACGCGATTAAGTGCCTATGAAGACCGCTGGTTACAAGCTCCTGAGGACTGGCAACCCCGTCCACAAGACGATGCTGCCTCTCAGTGGGCGGACTTCCTGCGGCATCTGCTGGCCCGGTACCCGGTGCCGCGCTTTATGGATGCGGCGTGGCTCGTGAAAGGACCTTTGGAGCACTTCGAACGCGACTGCTGGTGCGCACTGGGTTTCGGCCAGAGCCTGCGCAAGGTGCCTGGATTTCCAGCCAGCGTGTCGAACCGAGTTTTACACTTAACGTTAGGCCGTCAGGAGAGCGCGTCTCTTCCTTTGGCCATCTGGGAGACTCAGATGGATCTCCTCCAGGCAACCTCGGCACTGCGGAGGGCGGTTTTGGCCAGCGGGGTCACCCAAGAGCTTTACCGCCATGGCGTCTATACGCGACTGCTGGAAAAATTCGCCGCTGGGCCAGAGGAGGCGGCCAGCCACTGGACCGTGGTCACGCAAGCCCTGGCGGTGGCTGACATGGAGGGACGCGCGGGTCAGGTGGAGGCTTTGTTAAAACTGCCGTTGAGCAGGCTCATCCACCACAGCATCCGGTGGGTGACGCGACTGCTGAAGGAGAACGGCCATTTGCTGACGGAGAAGCAGGTGCAGCAGGCGGTGGCCAAGGCAGAACTGTCCCGGCTGGCCGCCTCCCGCTGGTCTCCCCTCCTGGCAACCAACCTGTGCAGAAAACTGCCAAGCATGGGCCCGTGAGCCCGTGGCAAATGGAGGAACTCTGCTCCGTCCCTGAACTGAAGGCGGAGGGTAAGGTGATGAACCACTGCGTGGCGGGCTATGCCCACCGCTGCAAGCAGGGGCACTCCGCCATCTTCAGTCTGCGCCGCTATGAAACCCATGCCGATGGGCAGACGGATCTGAAATCTTATGCCACCCTGGAAGTGCGAGTACTCAGCCGCAAGATCGTGCAAATCCAAGCCTACCATAACCGACCCGTGAACGGCGTGGTGATGTCCATGATCCGGCAATGGGCAACAGCGCATCAGCTGATGTAGGACGCTGTGCTGAAAGTCTTTGTCAGATGGCCTTGATCATCCTAATTCGACACAGCACTTCCTCCCTGTAGAGCGTTGTTAGAAGCTCCAGAAGGAGAAAATACGTCGTTGGAATGCTGAGGGTGTCAGCTCCATGATCTTCCCTCTCCCTAGGGTTTGCTTTCCCCAGGCATCACCGGCAGCAACACCCGCGAGCGGTGTTCCTTTTCATGCAGGATGGTGTGGGTGCCGGGCTGGGTTTCAGCCAGCCAGGTAGCGGTCTGGGGGCCGCCGGTTTGGTTGTTAGGCTCATACAATGGGGCACCGGTGCTGGTGAGGGTGATGCGGAGGCGGTGGCCGGCATTGAGGATGAGGCTGGTGTGGCCGATGGTCCATTTCAGCCGGGCAGGCTGGCCGGGGGAGAGGAGAACCTGCTTGTCAAAACCTTCGCGGTAACGGGCACGCAGGGGGTAATCCATGAGCAGGATGCTGCGGCCATCGGGATAGACATCGGAGACGCGGAGGATGAAGTCGGTATCCGGAACGGTGGAGGTGACCCAGAGATCGGCGTGGATTTCGCCGGTGATTTCCAGCGGCGTGGTGAGGGGAGCGGTGGTCCAGGTGCGGACGTCTTTTTGCTGCTCCACCGCCTGGGCATCTTTGGCCCCCGGAAAGGCGCGGCCGGGGATTTCCATGGGCCGGCGGGGATCGCACTCATAACTCGTGCTGCTGGTGGGCGAAGTGGGGGTCTCGGTCGTTAGCAGGCCGTGAGAATGGAGATAAAAAGGAGTAGCGGTGGTGGCCGGGGGCCAGTCGGCGGCCTCACGCCACACATTGCCAGGGGCACCGGGCTCGCCCACGGCCCCCATGACGTAGTAGCGGACGGCGTGTTCCTTTTCGATGCCGTTGTCCACGCCTTTCAGCCAGTGGTCAAACCAGCGCACCATGTGGTCCACCTCCGGCCAGATGGCGTTTTCAGGATACGTGAGGTCGCCCACCTTACTGCCTTTATTCAGGCGGCCATGCAGCCAGGGGCCTAACAAAAGTTGCTGAAAGGCATGCGGCTTACGCCCGATGAAGCTGTGGATGCTGCCCTGGACCATGAAGTCATACCAACTGCCGATGGTGAAGCAGGGAACGGTCATTTTGGCAAAGTGGGGCCGGGTGTCTTCGACCTTCCAGTAGTCATCGTAGTCCGGGTGTGCATCCCACTCCTTCAGCAGCGCCGCATTGTCTTCAGGGTTGCGGCAGTTCGCGCCGAAGTCAGCAAAACGACCGGGGCGTGTGATGCCGCCGATGCGGTAGCCCTCATGAAAAAGGCTGGTGCCGGTATCCACCATGTACTGGCAGGCCAGGTGCGGCGGCTGGGTGACGGCGAGGAAGTTCTGCGCAAAGCCGCCCTGAGAACCGCCAAAGCTGCCCACCTTGCCCGTGCACCAGGGCTGGGTGGCCAGCCATTCGCAGGTGTCATAACCATCTTTCTGCTCTCCCCAACCGAGGGCCCGATACCCCACGTAGCGCCCCTCGCTGCGCTGAGCACCGCGGAAGTTTACCATGGCCACGGCGTATCCACGGCGGGCGAGTTCGGCCGAGTTTTTTCGCGAACCGCTGCTGGTGAGGGTGGCGTAGCGTTGCTCAAAAACGACCGGCCACTTCCCTTCCCCCTCCGGCAAGTAAAGATAGGCCGAAAGGCGGACTCCATCGCGCATGGGTATCCATACATGCTGCTCGCGCACGCCGGGAAGATCCAGAGGAGGCAGGTCTTGCCCGAAGAGAGCCAGGGTGGAAAAGACAGCCAAGATGGCGAAGGCGAATTTCATGGAGAAGACAATACGCAAGGCTGCGTGAGGAAACTTGCGGCGAGGTGTAGCGGGCAGCCAACTCAGAAGTTTTGATCCCGATGCCTCACCCGTAGAAACCTGGATGAATAGAACGGTGTATCATGAATGACTGGCCCACTCTTCATCCTGACCATGAAAATTCTCGCTGCTGCTCTGACCTTTTTTCTCACGATCTCCCTGGCACACGCAGACCCCAAAGAGGAAGCGCGACAACTGAGCCGACAGGCCTTTAAGATGGATCGTGAGATGCACCAACGGATCCCGAACATTGATGACCGCGATCCTGCACTCAAAGCCCTACACGAGGAATCCACCAAGGCTTTGATGACCTCTGAAGCAGCGCTGAAAACGCATCCAGCTCTAGCAGATGCTCGGGCGCAGCGAACCGCAGCTTTCGACAAGATGGCAGCCATGATAAGCCAAGGAGATGCGGCAGCACGAGACGAGGCCAAGGCTGCGTATGCGGAGAGCGAACGACATATCCACCTCCAAGCGCGGCAGGTGCCTGAGCTTTCAGCTTTACTGGTTGCAGCGGACCAGGCGGGCACAGCCTACAGCCAGAAAAGAGAGAGCGTGTATGCCAGCCAGCCTGAGACGGCGGACCTGGCCAAAAAGGCAGCCGAACTTCGAGCCAAAGCGGCAGAGCTACGCCGGGCTGCACGGTGATCATCGGTCCACCTTCAGCCGCATGAACCCGCGCCCGATCAAGGGTAGGCGCGCAGACTGGGTGCCATCGGGATTCATGGTGATGGCACTGGGGGGAAGATCGGTCCAGTTCACCAGATTGACGGACTGCTGTAGGCGTGGCGGGGCCCATTCGGCAGCGGGTGGGCGGAGGCGATAGGTCCAGACGAGCTGTCGATCCACGCTGCCATTTTCGACCTGCGGCAGAATGAGGCTGGGCGTGGCCACGGAGGCGGAGGCCCCTTCCAGGGCGAATTCCACGGCATTCGTTAGGCCGTCGCCATCGGGATCATCCTGAGGCGCGGTTTGACCATTGGTGATGCCTTGCGTGGCGATCCATTCTTTGAATGGGAGATCGGCATCTAGGCCCAAAATGTCGGTGACGATTTCCCGATCCGTCAGCGGGGTGATCTGGGGGGCGACATCCATGGCCCGGAAGGCCTCGATGACCATCTGGGCGATCTTTCCATGAGCACTGGTGGCGGGGTGGAAACCATCGCCTGAGAAGGCGTAACGGGGCCGGGAATCGGGATCGGCCTCCTTAAAAAAATCAATACCGCCGATGCGAAAGGGGCCGCTGATGATGTCCTTGGTAAACTGATAGACGCCGGGGACAAAACCGATGCCCTTGCTCTGCGCAAAGGTGGCGAGCTGGGCATTGAGGCTATCGAGTGCAGCCGTGACGCGGGCGGTTTTCACTGGGTCCGTCGGGTACTGCCGCTGCACATCCGGCGCACAGCCCAGATGCGGGACGGAGACGAGCACAATGGGCAGGGAGGACTTCACCCCACGCACGTAATTGACGATCCACTGAAGGTTATCCCGGGTGGCATTGATGTAGGTCGTGGGGGAAGCCCCGTTGTAGATCTGGCCGTAGTAGCTATCCACATCATTGCCGCCGGCGAAGATGACGATGCGTTCAGCGGCATCTTCGATTTGGCCTTCCAGTTCCATGATCCACCAAAAATTCTGGATGCGGCTGAGCTGCGTGCGGATCTCCGTCGTCGTCGCACCGGGGAAGGCCCAGTTGTGCTCATGCCCGGTGAGTCGAGGGTCGGCATAAGCCCTGAATTCGCCCAAATCAAACGAGGCATTGCGGTGCTCGTGCAGGATTTCAGCCCAATTACGCGAGTCCCAGGAGTCGGGGTTGACTGGGAAGAGAGCGGGAAATTCCACCTCGTATTCCTTGGTCAGGCTGTCGCCAATGACGAGGCATTGCGCAGCCTTGGCAGGCACGCATAGCGTGGCCAAGAGGAGTGGCAGGCAGAGACGAAAAAGGGGGTACACAACAGTTCTCTGACGGAAGATTACGTGAAACAGTTCAAGTCCGGCCCTATTTTACTGGGATTCATTGCACGGAGATTGAATTTTCCTGAACGCTCATTGCGTGTTACTGTCTCCCGCCCTCATGGCTAACGTCCCTCAATCCACGACCTGGAGTTCGACTCCGCGCTCTTCCTTCCGCTCCCGTGAGGACTGGAGCCTGAAGTGGTGGATCATGTTTGCCCTCATCCTTTCCTTTTTGATGCATGGGCTGCTGTACGTGAGTTTTGACAAAATCAGCCGTTTCCTGGGAACCAGCGCGCCCTCCAAGGTGGTGATCAACAAGGTACCCGAGCGGATTAAAATTGATCCCAAGAAGCTGCAGGAGCAAAAGGCCATCCAGGAAATTCCTGAACTGATCGCACCGGGTAACCAGCCGGATATCAAATCCTTTGAGCCGAATTTGGACAACTTCGACAAGGCCCAGATGGTGCCTGAGAATCAGGAGATCGACCTGACGCCGAACGTCAAAGACGTGACCAATTTCATCCGCGCCAATGACCCCGGCGATGGCAAGACGCCGGGCGGCAAAATGCCCGACATGGCCGCCATGCTCGCTCCCCAGGCCATCGCAACGCCGGACTTGGCAACGGAGATGGCCAGCGTGCGCCGGGATGTGCTGTCCAAGCCCGTTTCTGAAAAACAGATGCTGCTGGATGCCGGTGGCCTGGACCCTGTGGATGGCGGCAAGGTGGACATGAAGCTTCTGGATCAGGTGAAGGCCCAAGGCCAGGGCGACGGTGCCGGGCAGCGGGTGAAAGGCTTCAGCAACCTGGATGACCTCCTGGGTGGGGGTGGCAGCATGGGCGGCAGTACGGCTCCCATTTTGATGCCCACGGACCTGCTCTTCGAATACGGCAGCGACCAACTGGCCGAAGGTGCCCGCCTGAGCCTGATGAAGCTGGGTTTTCTGATCGAAAAAAACCCGAATTCCCTCTTCATCATCGAAGGTCATACCGACAGCTACGGCGGGGATGAATACAATTTGGAACTGAGCATCCGCCGCGCCAATGCCGTGGTGCAGTGGCTGCGCGACTCCCTGCGCCTGGGTGTGGACCGCATCCAAGCCGCCGGCATGGGCAAGACCAAGCCCATCGTTCCCACCACCGGCACGGTGGAAGAACAGGGGCTAAATCGCCGCGTGGAGATCAAGGTCCGTCCTCGGAAATAAATTTCTTAAGGGCCGAACGTTGCGCTTTGGGTGGCAGCGGCGTAACATGAGAAGACATTCATGAGCGCACCCGACGAGTCCAAAGATCAACGGCTGAAACAGGCCGAGAAGATCACCAGCCATCCCGAGCAGTATAAAGTCTGCGAAGGCTGTGGGTCCATCGTGGTGGCCCGTGCCGTCACCTGTCCGAGCTGCCACGCCTACAAGTTCGATGCCACGGCGACACGCGTCGTCACCCAGGCCAAAGATCTGGCCCTGCGCAGCGCTCACTCGGTGCTGAGTTCGGATTTGACGTGAAGTTTAGGTTCTGACGCGAAGCTCCAGAATTTTGGAGACTTCGATGTCGAGGAATTAAGGGGTGGATGCATTCTGTGGGAGGGCATCGTGCAGACGGCGGGACGCCGTCACTCCTTGAACCCATCGGTCCGCGAAGTGCAGGACCGAAGGTGCCGTATTCAGCGGCGGAAGGGTGAGACAGGCGGTGGCTTCTGCGATTCTTCGCGGGTGCGTTCTTTATCGGCGCTGTTGCGATAGAAGATGACGCCGTTGCGCTTGAGGTTGGTGATGAGGTCTTTGAATTCCGATTTCAGCTCCGGGTCATTCATCAGGGCACCCAGGAGACCTTTGCCGGAAGTGATATTGCGGGCAGCGACGGAGAAGCTGTCGGCGGCGGTTTTGATGGATTTAAGGGAGGCATCGGCCGTGGCCATGGCGGTATCTGCCTTGGCGATGACGGGGTCCAACTTGTCAATCATGGGGCCGAGCTTCTGGGTGCTGGCCTCGACATTTTTGGCGGAGACTTTGAAGCTGGCAGCAGCGTCCTTGATATCGGCAATGGCAGCCTTGAGGTTGTTGGCATTTTCATCACCCAGCACTTTTTCATCCACGCGTGTCATGGTGTTGTTCAGGTGCTCCATGCTTTCCTTGAAGTCGGTGATGGTGGTGTCTGATAGAGCACCCTTGTTCACCTTTTCCATGGCGGCTTTCACATCCACCAGGGCGGTGCGCACGTCATCCAGGACGAGGTCCACCTTCTTAGCCACCACTTCGGCCTGGCCTTGCAGGTCGGAAAGGCCGCCGGATTTGCTGCCTTCGATGATTTTGTCATAGTCATGCGGCAGAAATTTGTCCGACAGGAGACCGCTGGGTTTGATCTCCACCAGGGCATCTCCCATGAGGCCTTTGGAGCCGATGCCAAACGTAGCATCCACAGGAATGTCCACGACGTCGAAGATCTCCAGCGTCATGATGACGCCGGTGAAGGTCTCATTGAGTTCGGGGTGCTTCACCACCTTGCCCACTTTGGACCCGCCAAGAAAGACAGGGGAGCCTTCTTTGATGCCGGAGGCGTTTGGAAAGGCCACCTTCAGGCGGTAGGTGTCGCGAAAGAGGGTGCGCAGGCTGCCAAATTCCAGGATGATGCCGCCGAGCATCAGCAGGCCCACGAGGAGGAAGAGGCCCACGAGGATTTCTGTTTTGCGATCTTTAGTCATACGGGTCTTAGGCACAGAGGCCGGAGCGTCCGGCGATGAAATTTTGGATGTCGGGATTCGTGGAAGCACGCAGCTCGTCCCGCGTTCCGAGGAAGGAGACCACGCCGTTTTTCAGCATGGCCACCCGGTCGGCGATCTTGAACACGCTGCCCATGTCATGGGTGATGACGATGCTGGTGACGCGGAAGCGCTTTTGCAGACGGATGATCATCTGATCAATCACGTCCGTGACGATGGGGTCGAGCCCGGCGGTGGGCTCGTCATACAAGACGCATTCAGGGCGGCAGATGATGGCGCGGGCGATGCCCACACGCTTGCGCATGCCGCCGGAGAGATTGATGGGCATCTTATCTTTGTGCTCCGCCAGTTCCACCAGCTCCAGGGCCTCATGCACTTGCTGATCAATGTCGTCCTGGTTCGTCACACCAGCTTCTTTCAGCGGGAAGGCCACGTTTTGAGCCACGGTGAGGCTGTCAAAAAGGGCGGCGTTTTGAAAGAGATAGCCCATGCGGCGGCGGAACTTCACCAACTCCCGTTCATTCAGACTGCACAGGTCCACGCCATCCAGCTCCACCCGGCCTTCATCGGGATGCAGGAGGCCGATGATGTGCTTGAGCAGCACGCTTTTGCCCTCGCCGCTGGGGCCGATGAGCACCAGTGTTTCGCCATGGTGAATAGTGAGATCCACACCTTGCAGCGTCTTTTGCTCACCAAAGCTTTTTTTCAAGCCGGTGATGCGGATGAAAGGCACGTCTGGATTGACGACTGGGAGGGCGGGCTCGTTCATCACAGAGCAGTCCCCAGGGGGAAAAAGTAGTTCAACAGCAGGGTGAGGAAGAAATTCGCCACCAGCAGAGCCAAGGAGGAAAACACGACTGCCCGCGTGGTGCCCAGACCCACGCCCACGGCTCCATTGGAGGCGACCAATCCCTGATGGCAGGAGATGATGACGATGAGGATGCCGAAGACGAACCCCTTCACCATGCCAAAGCTGAGGTCCTCCAGATTGGTATGGTCCCGCACATGCTCCCAGAACCAGGCAAAAGGGATGCCAAACACACCCGTGCCCACGATGACCGAGGCCCCCAGGCCAAAGACGATGCACTCGGCGATGAGCAGCGGCATGGAAATCAGCATGGCCAGGAAACGCGGCAACACCAGATAGTCCACCGGATGCGCCCCCATCACGCGGAGGGCATCAATCTGCTCGCTCACCTTCAGGGTGCCGATTTCAGCCGCCATGGAGGCACCCACACGGCCCGTGACCATGAGTCCAGCCAGCACGGGGCCCAGTTCCCGGCACAGGGAGACGCTGACGATGCCGCCCACGGTGGACTCGATGCCGAAGTCCTTGAATTTGAAATACGATTGCGCCGTGAACACCGCGCCCGTGAAGGCCCCGGTGACCAGCACCACCGCCTGGGAGCCATAGCCGATCATGACCATCTGCTCCGCCATGAGGCGCAGGCGCAGGGTGCCCTTCGTCAGAGACTCCCACAGCTCACCCACCAGCGCGCCCAACTGCCCCAGGTAAGCCAGGAAGTTTAAGAAAGCGCGCCCAGGCAAGGCCAGGAATCCGAACAATGCATCCATCAGGCCGCCACGATGGCACGCTGCCGGGCAAAGGCAACCCATGAGACGGTGCCAAACACGAGTAAGTAAAGACGCTTAAAATCCAAAAAAGGCAGGATGTACCGACGGTCTTAAACCCTGCAGTCGGTGATTTAAGGCTGCCAGCCGACCGGTTGTGTCCAGGCTTTCTGTAGCTGGCCAGGAGTGGCCGGGTTTTTCATGACCTGATCGGAGATGATGATGGCGCGGACGTAGAGTTCATCACCTGTCATTTGGTAGCTGGATTCCAGGCTGTCACTGCTGGCGAGGAGTTTGCCCACTTCTTCGCTGTGCTTCAGGCGCACGGGGTAGTTGTCATCGGCAGGGGCAGGCACTTCTTGGACAGCGCGGTTGTAGTTCTTCGGCGTACCACGGAATTCGGTGGTGTATTTCACGCCGGGTTCACCCTGAATTTTGACGGTGAGTTTGCGGGTGGTTTTGTCAAAGGTGACGTCTTTCAGCGTGACCCCGCAGGAGGCGTAGAAATCTCCCCGGTGCATGGCTTCCACCAGCGCATCGCCATCCAGCTTATCCGCCTTCACCATGACCCAGCCGCGTCCCGAGGTGGCTGTACCACCATGGTAATGATGGCTGTCATCGGTACCCAGGGCGAAAAGCGGTGCGGCCTTCAGCTCGACGAGGCGGATGGTATTGGCGATGTCCCAGACGCGCTCAGTCGAGGTATCCACACGCGCGGGGTCACCCTCAGGGTAGGTGGAAGGGTGGCCGTTATAAACTTCGAAAAATTTGTCCTCGATGACGTGGGCGATGTCCTCGGCACTCACGGCCCAGCGAAAGTTGGGATGATTTAGGTGAGACATGATGGGCTTGCCCTTTTTCAACCCCTGCGCCGCGATGGCCTGCAAATTCGTGCGCATCGTCTCACGGATGGAAACCAGGTCCTTCACTGGCTGTATCGCCTCCGTGAGATTGATGGCATTGATGTGAATGGGCGATTTGGCAAAGCCTGCGCTGACTTCCTCCGCCTGCACCAGCAGGAACTTTCCTGGCACCTCCAGCTTCCCGCGATATTCTTCCAGGGTCTTCAGCTTCACTTCCACACCGCCTTTCTCGGTCGGGCGGGTGACCAACCAGTCGGCACCAAAGCGTTCGGTGCATTTCTCCACCACCTTGCGGCCCAGGGTGATCTTTTTCTTTTCAATGGTGGATTCCGCCACCCATTTATCACCTTCTGCCAGGGTGTTGTGATCCGACATGCAGAGGAAGTCATACCCTTGGTCCTTATACCAGGCACAGATCATCTCTGGGAAGTCATTGCCGTCACTCCACAGAGAATGGGTGTGCGTGTTCCCCTTGAACCAGCGCGGTTCGTCGGCAGTGACAGCGGTAGCGAAAAAAAGAAACGGCAGGAGGGCAAATCTCATGAGGGTTCTCCTTGAACGCGGCGTATCGGCACGAACAATCAGACGCTCATGTTAAATTCTGTACACCTAGCTCTCGCGAATACTGAAGCGCACCTGCTGGCGTTGCGTCAGGAGTCAGGCCACTGGGAAGGGCAGCTTTCCAGCAGTGCGCTCTCCACCGCCACCGCCGTGGTGGCCCTTCGGGGAGTGGATGCCGTGGCGCATCGCGACATGATCGAAGCCGGCACACGCTGGCTCATCACCCATCAGAATGACGATGGAGGCTGGGGAGATACCACCATCAGCAAGAGCAATCTTTCCACCACCCTCCTCTGCTGGAGTGCGCTTCAGGCAGCCACAGGCCTGGCAGATCAGGCTATATCCAAGGCTGAGAAGTGGATCACGGGGCAGGTCGGCTCATTGAAACCCGAGGCGATTGCCCAGGCGGTGATCGGGCGGTATGGCAAGGACAAGACTTTTTCGGTTCCCATCCTCATGCTGTGCACCATCGGCGGCACGATGGGGAAAAAAGCCTGGCGTCGCGTACTGCCCCTGCCGTTTGAGCTGGCGGCTTTACCACGCTCTTGGTTCGGCGCAGTGGGCCTGCCCGTGGTCAGTTATGCCCTGCCCGCCTTGATCGCCATCGGCCATGCGCGGTTTAAAAATGCGCCTCCTGCCTGGTGGAATCCGCTGCGATGGCTGCGGGCGGCTTTGTGGCCACGCATCCGGCCCATGTTAAAGACCCTTCAGCCCAGCAGTGGCGGCTACTTAGAGGCCACACCCCTAACCAGCTTTGTGACCATGGCCCTGGCCGCAGCCGAGGAGAAAAACCACCCCTGCATCCCCGGGGCGGTGGCGTTTTTAAAACGCTCCATGCGCGCCGATGGCAGTTGGCCCATTGATACGAATCTGGCCACCTGGGGTACCACCCTGGCCAGCAAAGCCCTGGGCCATACGGACGAGCGCGTGCGCCAGTGGCTGCAAGGGCAGCAGTATCAAACGATGCACCCCTTTACCAATGCAGCGCCAGGTGGCTGGGCGTGGACGGACCTGCCCGGCGGGGTGCCAGATGCGGATGATACAGCGGGGGCCTTGATCGCCATGAAGCTGACGCCGGGAGAGGGCGCTGGAGGCCCTGCGCAGGCGGGCATCACCTGGCTGCTGGACCTGCAAAATCGCGATGGCGGCGTGCCCACCTTTTGCCGTGGCTGGGGAACCCTGCCGTTTGACCGCAGCACACCCGAACTCACGGCCCATGCCCTGCTAGCCTGGTGGCTGTGGGAGAAAGAGCTACCTTCCGCGCAACGGCAAAAGGTGGCCGAGGGCACGCGCCAAGCCTTAAAGTACCTGCGCCGCACACAGCGCGCCGATGGCTCCTGGATTCCCCTGTGGTTCGGCAATGAACACACCGCCGATGAAGAAAATCCCGTCTATGGCACCGCCCAGGTAGTAGCCTATCTCAGCGGCAGCGAAGCCCTGGCCGCGCAGGCTGGCGACCTCATCGAAAGCGGTCGGCATTACCTGCTGACCACACAAAAGACGGATGGAAGCTGGGGCGGGGATCTGCACGCCCCCGCCTCTTTGGAGGAGACCGCTGTGGCGCTGAATGCTCTGCTGCTACTGCCAGGGAAAGAGCCCCTGGACTACGCCACACGCGCCACCCTCTGGCTGGTGAACGCAACGCAGAATGGCACGCACTTTCCTGCCGCGCCCATCGGCCTGTATTTTGCGCGTTTGTGGTACCACGAGCGGCTTTACCCGGTGATCTGGACGCTGCAGGCACTTCGCCGCGTAAAAGCGGTCTTGTCGTCCGTTGATGAACCCGGTACAACCACGCCACCATGACCACTACCCGCCGTACGTTTTTGACCACGCTCGCTTCTTCGGCTGCCGCAGCCTCCACCTTCGCCCGTGACTGGACCGGGCAGATCCCCGAGCGGTATCCAGACCCGGATGTCATCGCCCTGGAGCCAGCTTTTTCCAAATACATCCAGGGAAACTCCCCCATCCGTCGTCTGCACACAGGCATGCTGTGGGCAGAAGGTCCGGCCTGGAATGGTACGGGCAATTACCTCGTCTGGAGCGACATCCCGAACAATGCGCAGATGCGCTACCTGCCGGAAGATGGCCACGTGAGCATGATGCGGAACAATTCCGGCAACAGCAATGGCAACACCTTTGACTGGCAGGGCCGCCAGATCTCCTGCGAGCACGCAAACCGCCGTGTGACCCGTTATGAACTCAATGGTAAAGTCACCGTTCTCGCCGCCGAATTTGAAGGCAAACCCCTCAACGCGCCGAACGATGCAGTGGTGCATCCCGATGGCGGCGTGTGGTTCACGGACCCTGGCTACGGCAGCATGATGGACTACGAAGGCAACAAGGGCGAACTGCATCACAAGGAGGCCGTTTACCGCATCGCCCCCGATGGCAAGATCACCAAAGTGAGCGACGCCGAGGCCAAGCCTAACGGATTGTGCTTCAGCCCTGACTATAAAAAACTGTACGTCGTGGATACAGGCCCGGCCAAAAACATCCGCGTGTATGACGTGGTGGATGGAGTGAAGCTGGACGCGAATAAAGAGTTTGCCGTGAACAAGGGTGCTCTCACGGACAAAGCAGGCAACGGCGGCTCCGACGGCGTCCGCTGCGACGTGGACGGCAATGTCTGGGCCACGGCCGGGTGGATCGGCGATGGCTACGATGGAGTCCATGTCTTCTCTCCGGAAGGTCAGCGCATCGGCCTCATCAAGCTTCCCGAAACCGGCAGCAACCTGTGCTTTGGTGGGCCAAAGCGGAACCGTCTTTTCATCACGGCCAGCCAGTCGTTGTACTCGCTGTATGTGAATACAAATGGCGCGCATTTCTGCTGAGACGGGTCAAACAGATCAATCCCCAACTCACCCTTTACAAAACTGACCCGCATTTACCTTTGCGATCAGCAGGACGCGGGTGAGGATGGAGACGTTATGCAAACCATCTCTGTTCTCATTGGTCTCGTCTGTGCGGCCTTGCTGATCCCCGGCCTGATCCCGCTGCTCGGTTGGACATTGTGGGCAACGTTGTTCGGGGCACTGATCGGCATCATCTTTGGTTCATTCCCCAAACGCAAGATCGGCCTAACCATTAACATGGCTGTTGCCCTCATTGCGGCGCTCCGCCTGTTCCTGGGCGGCGGCGTTATTTGATCGGCACTTTGACTCGCCCGTGCTTCACACTCACGTGAGGATTGTCACGGGCGAGAAAGCGCCAGGGGAAATCGGCTGCTTGGCTGATGCCCACACGCACATCGCTGAGGACTTCGAGGCTCTCGGGCCCTGAGCGTAAGCCACAGCCTTTCAATCGGCGACTGCCTGCCATGGTGGCTCCATGATGGATACCCCCGATACCGAGCGCGAGAGCAAGCTTGCCTGGGCCGGAGCAAAGGTCCGTCACCTTGGGTCGTTGCCGGCGCTGCTGCATTTCGGCGATCCCCAGGCGTGGATCAAGAGCGCGGATGAGGATGAGGCCATCGCGCTCGCCACCTTTCACCAGCAGGTTAAACAGCCAGTACATGCCGTAGTTAAAATAGACGTAAGCCGTGCCAGGGGCCTGACTTTTCACAAACTCGCGCGCGCTGGGTCGGGTAGCGGTGTGGCAGGCGGGATCGCCCTCCACGGCATAGGCCTCGGTCTCCACAATGATCCCTGAGCAGCCCTGCCAGACGAGCTCCACGCCGATGAGGTCGCGCGCGACGGTAAGCACGTCGCGCTCGAAATAATCGTTGGTTAGGAAAGCCATGGTTACAGCCCGGTGGGGTGATCCACAAACGTCCATGGCAGGCCGAACTGGTCCTGGAGATGCTGGGCCAGGGCTTTGACGCCGAAGGTCTCGGTGGCGTAATGGCCGCCATAGAGGACATTGATGCCCAGTTCTTCCGCCAGGGTGTAGCTCCAGTGTGGCCCTTCACCCGTTATAAAGGTATCCACCCCGGCACGCGCAGCGGCAGCCACTTCGGACCCGGAACCTCCAGAGGAGATGCCGATCTTGCGCGTGATCTTGGGCCCCGCGGCGCAGACGTGCACGCGCCCGCCGTCCAGCGCCGTGGTGAAGCGGGAGATCACTTCCTCCAAAGGAAGCTTGGCCTCGCAGGTGACCCCGACGGCCATGCCTTTGTAATCCAGAAACCCACCGCTGGGCTGCAATTGCATGGCCTGGGCGATCTGCGCGTTGTTGCCTAACTGAGGATGCACATCCAAAGGCAGGTGGACGCTGTAAATGGCCAGGTTATTTTCCAAAGCGAGGCTGAGACGCTCAAATGTGGCTCCAGTCCACGGCTGCAGGCCGCTCCAAAACATACCGTGGTGAACGATGAGGAGATCTGCCCCGGCGGCGATGGCCTTTTTCACCACGGGCAAAGTGGCATCCACGGCTGCGACGACATGGCTCACTTCACCTGGGCGATTGGCCAGTTGCAGGCCATTAACGGCGGGGGTGTAGTCCGGCAGTTCGCGGATGCGCAGGAGGGTATCGAGGTGGGCCGTGAGGTCAGTCAGCTTCATGCGGCTAACAGATCATGGTTGAGGCCGGGGCTCCACCAGATTTCACCTCACTTCGGCGTCGTCAGCACCTTCAGGCCTTCCGGACTGAAGTCAGCGTCGGTCAAGGTGACGCCATGTTTGATGCGCGAGCCTTCCATGACGGTACCGCTGCCGCTGGACCCAGCGCGCGTGATGCTGAGACTGGCGGGCAGGTGGCGGTCGAGATCATCTTTTTCCACGCGGGTGGTCTCCATGCGGACGACGACCTGGCCTGCGGCATTGTACTTTTCCACACGCAGGGGCACACGGCGTTTGGGGTCAATCCAGCTTTTCACAGAGGCGTAGCTGGAGCGATCCGAGGAGCCGGGTTTGGACTCTAAAATCTGGCAGTTCACGCGGCCCACATCTTCGGTGCCGACGAGGGTTTGCTGGCTCCAGCCGAAGAAGTTTTCGATCAAGTCCTCATAGGTCAGGTCACTGCCAAAGAGGCCTTCTTTGAGCTGCGCAGCGGAGAGGGATTTGACGCTGTCAGGCGGGACAAAAAGGGTCCCGCGTGCGGCCTGGCCGCTGGGCTTGCGCAGCAGGACAGACTCACCTTTGCGCTCTTTGGGGAACAGGATCTGGTACACCAGGTCGGTGCCTGCCTGGGTGTGGCGTTCTTTGGTCTGGATCTGGATGGCCCCGCCGCCATTCACCTCCAGGCGCAGGCGAACGTAGGCCGTGCCGTCGAGGCGATCGGCATTCAGGCGTGCGGCCAGTTCTGCTGCTGTGGCGGGAGATTCAGCCGCTGTGGCGGGAGCCAGAGCTGCCCAGCCAAGGGCGAGCATCGCAAAAGAAAGGGGGAACGTCTTCATGGTCAAAGGCATCGTTTCTCGCGGCCATCTTGCACGCGTAACTCCACAGATTGTATCGGGGCCTAAGACCGGAAAAAGGAAAATCTGTGGCTGGCCACCCCCCAGCTCACCCATTCAGCGCGGCGGCGGGATTCAGGCGGGAGCTGCGCCAGGCGGGGTAGAGGCCGCTGAGGACGCCCACGATGACGGCGATGGCCACGGCTTTGAGTAAGAGCGAGGGGCTCAGGTCTGGCTCCAGCAGGCCTTTGATGGCGGGAGCGTTTTGCATAGCCTCCACACCCAGGATGCCGAGAAGGACACCGCCGATCCCGCCGGCGAAACCCAGCAGGGCAGACTCCCACAGCACCATGCGCACGATGCGGCTGCGCTTCCAGCCCAGGGCGAGGAGCACGCAGATTTCCTGCTTCCGCTCAAAGACGGTCATGAGCATGGTATTCATCACGCCCAGCACGCCCACAAGCACGGCCAGCAGGGAGGTGCCCCAGCTCATGGCGCGGATCATTTTGTAGCCTTGGCTGTTGTTAAAATGTTGGGCCACAGAAACGGCGCGCACTTCAGGGGCCACCTTGTTGATCTCGGCACACAGGACCTGCAGTTGCTCCTCCGTCATGCCGGGCTGGGCCCGCACGTCCACCACATTGATCTTGCCCTCGCTGGCCATCAGCGTTTGAAAAACGGGCAGCGCCAGGATGATGGAGCCATCTTCCACCAGGGCACCGCCATTGACGATGCCCACCACGGCTAGCTCGGTGGCCTCGACTTGCAGGGTATCCCCGACTTTCTTTTTCAGCACTTCGGCGGCGGTTTGCCCCAGGACCACGGCCTGCTCATTCTCATCCTTCGGCAGGCGACCGGAGGTGACCGTCAGCTTATCCCAGGTGAAGCCACCCCACTCGCGGGCTGAGACCATGATCATATCCGCCTCTTCCACGCTCATGAGTTCCACCATGAGCATGCAGGTGGCGGAAACTTGCGGCAGTTTGGCAATGCGATCCCGCACCGTGGGGCTGAAGGGCTTGGGCACCATCGCGCCGCCCATGTTGCTGACCACAATGTCCGTCCCGCGTGCCTTCAGGCCGGTGGCCCAGCTTTTTTCAAAGCCTTCTGAAATGCCCACCAGAGCCACCACAGCGGCGATGCCGATGGAGATGCCCACCAGGGTGAGGGCGGTGCGAACGCGGCGGCGTAGTAGGCCACGAACCACGATGGTGAAGAAATTCATAATTCGTTAGGCTTGGGCTGGAGTCACCGCTGGCAGGGCACCGTCGGAGACCACCTGGCCGTCCTTCATCAAAATCGTGCGGGTGGCCAGACGGGCGATGCCGAGATCATGCGTCACCATCACCAGCGTCATCTTTTGCTCTTCATGCAGCTTCACCAACAGGTCGAGGACCTGGGCGGCATTGTGGCTGTCTAGATTGCCTGTCGGTTCATCCGCCAGCAGCACGGAGGGGCGATTCGCCAAGCTGCGGGCGATGGCCACGCGCTGGCGTTCACCACCGGAAAGTTTGCCGGGAAAATGGTGGATGCGATGGCCCAGGCCTACCTGCTCCAGCAGCTCCACCGCGCGGTCGCGCCGTTCCTTGAGGCTGAGTTTTCCCTCAAACATGGGGATCTGTACATTCTCCACCGCCGTGTAGGTAGGCAGCAGGTGAAAGGCCTGGAAGATGAAGCCGATCTCATGCGCACGATAGGCCGCCGGGTCTGCCACGTCTGGCAAAGATAGACCGCGATAATTCAGCGTGCCAGCCGCCGGACGATCCAGCGCGCCGAGCATTTGCAGGAGGGTGCTTTTGCCACAGCCGCTGGGGCCCGTGATGGCCACAAACTCACCGGCTTTGACCTGGAAACTGACGCCACGCAGGGCCTGCACTTGGCCGCCGTCGTAGTCCTTTTTCAGGCCGATGGCTTCGTAAACCAAAGACGCAGCGCTGGAGGACGGGGGAGGGGCACTCATCAGGTGGAAAGGGAAAAACAACCGTGCCCCACTCAACCCGGCATGGCCATGGAAGAAGGGGCTTCTGGAGACTTCGGCTGGCTGCGCCATTGTGGCCCTACTTTAGGGTCGGCAAGGTCACGCAGCAGATCCAGCACGGCCAGGCGATAGCTAGAGTAGGGAGCCGTTTCCTCCTCCGTGCGGGGCGCGAGCTCGGCGGCACGCGCGGGCAGTTCCCAGTGGTGCATGCCCAGGTGGCGATGGTGCAGGCCATGAAAGGGCTCATGCAAAAGCGTGTAGGCCAGCACTTTGCCGGTCCAGCCTTCATCCACGATGCTCCGCGTGGCCCCAGTGGCGCTGGTGCCGCGCAGGCCCACGTGCTCCACGTACTTGCGCCAGCTTTGCAGATTGGCCGCCATCATCGCAGGCAGCAGATACAGGCACAGATAATATTTCCACAGGCCAAACCACGCGACGGTGGCCACCACCACGGACCAAAAGACCACGATGCCGATGATCTCCTGCCAGATGCGTTTGCGCACGCGTTTGTTCCGGATGGGGGAATTCGCCCGGAAGAAGGTGCGCAGAAACAGGTAGGGCGTGAACCACAGGCCAAAGGTCAGCTCTAAAAAGGCGGCCATGCGCCGCAGCCAGCGCGGGGTCTGCGGGTCCACAAAGGGCCACAGCTCCTCATCCCGCTCCGTGGCCAGGTGCATGTGATGCGTCTGGTGAGCGGCACGGTATAAACTAAAGCTGGTTAGGCTGAGGATGCCGATGAAGACGCCGTCGAATTCATTGAACTTCCGGTTCTTCCGAAGCAGGCCGTGCGAGGCCTCATGAAAGCCGATGAGCACCCCGTGCATGAAATGCCCCGCCAGCAGGACCAGCGGGACCACCAGCCACCAGTTCTCATGATACAGCGCGGCCATGAGGCCGGCCTGGATAAAGACGAGCACAAAAACCAGGATCTGAAAGGCTGAGCGACTGATCCAGTGCGGTTCATGGGGATCGGCCCCGTCACCTTTCACGGTGAGGTCCAGGGGATCAGAAGAAGAGGCGGCGGCATTCATCACATTCAGGCCAGGAGATCGGCGAGGGGAGTATGGGGTGAGAGGGATACGTTGGCCAGCACGCGTTGGTAGCGGCGGTTCAGTTCCTGCGTGTCTTCAGGAGTGAAAAGGGAGGGCCTGTAGAGCCACACCACTTCCAGTTCGTCCCCATCCTCCGTCACTTCACAGGCCAGGTCAAACCGGGCGGTGCCGGTGGACCGCATGCGCAGTTTAAATGACAAACTCGGCAGGGTGATGTCTGGGATGGGGTGGTTTTGCAGGGCAAAACGCACGTCGTAGATCGGGTTGTGCCCGGCCTCCGCTTGCACGCCCAGCGCTTTCGCAAGTTCGGCAAAGGGTATGGCTTCCGCGAAGCAGTCCATGCTGGCATCTTGCACGCGCTTCACCGCCGTGGCAAAGGTCTGCGTGAGGTCCACCTGCCCGCGGAGGGGCACCACACCGGCAAAGTAGCCCATGGTTTCCTTCGCGGCCTGTTTGGTACGATTCGCCACGGGGCTGCCGACGATGATGTCCGTCTTCCCGGTCCACTGCGCCAGGGTGACCTGGAACGCGGCTAACAAAGTATTGAACAGCGTCGCGCCCGTGGTCTTTGCCAGAGCGCGGATGTTGCGGGTGGCCTCCGGGGAGAGGCTGGAGGCCCAGTAGGTGAGCTTTCCAGCACGCGCCGTTTCATCCGCCGGGCGTTCCCACAGGCGGGGAATCTCCGCCAGATGCTTGCGCCAGAAAGCGGCGCGTGTTTCCAGCTCTGAGGCTTGCCAAGAAGCGCGTTCTGCCGCCGCCCAGGCGGTGTAACTCATCTCCACCGGCGGCAGGGGACCCCCGCCAGGAAGCTTGTTTTGCAGATAAGCCGCCGCCAGTTCCTGAACGAAGACGCCCAGGGTCCAGCCATCGGCAATGGCATGATGGATGGCAAACACCAGCACCAGATCTCCCGGCCCACGTTGCAGCATCTCCACTCGGTAGAGAGGCCCGCGCAGCATGTCGAAAGGTCGGGTAAAAATCTCCCGCATCACGGCTTCCAAAGCCTCTCCGTGAGCTTGCTCCGCGGGCAGTTCACGGTAATCCAGCACCACGGTGCCAGTGCGGCGGATCATCTGAAACGGCTGCTCCTTTCCGGGGAGGAAAGACAGCCGCAGTACTTCCTGCCGCTCCACCACCAGCTTCAGCGCCGCATCGCAGTCCGCCTGCGTGATGTTGCCCCGCACCTCGATGAAAGCGCAGATGTGGTTGCCGATGTCACCGGGGGCGACGGGCGAATTTTCCCACAGCTCACGCTGGGGCAGGCTCAGGGGCTGGAGACGGATTTCACCGCTCTCCAGCCACTGTTTGAGGTTGGCACGAAGGTCTAGAGACATGTCAGGATGACATCGGCTTAGGCACCGGCTTTGCGTGCGGCTTTGGCAGCCGGGGCCGGGATTTCCTCTGCCGCCGTCACATCATCCAGCAGGCTGGCAATGTCGTCATCCGAGATGGCATCCAGATCCACTTCATCCACGGAGGTGGGGGCCTCCACGACCGCAGGGGCCGCTGGCGCTTTCGCCGCCGCACCGGAGGCACCGCCCAAATGCTCGCCAATGAGCGCGGCCAACTGGCCGATGGTGCGGGCACGCATGAGGCTGGTCGGTGGCAGAGCCACGCCGATGGTGCTTTCGATGAGGTTTTCGATCTCGACCCCCATGAGGGAATCCAGACCCAAATCCGTCAGCGGCTGGTCATCGCGTAGGCTGTCTGGCTTCACGCGCAGGACGGAGCCGACAACTTCTCTCAAAGCCTGGGCAATGATGCCCGCGCGATCTTCGGCGGAGGCGGCGTCAATCTTCGCACGCCAATCCCCGGTCATGCCGCCAGACTCCGCACTTTCCACGCCCGAGGCGAAGATGTGCTCCAGCAAAGGATTTTCCTGGAGACCGCGGAAGGACTGCCGCCACTTGGCCCAATCCACCCGCAGTGCGGCCACCTGGGCTGAGCCTGCGGTGAGGAAGGTTTCCAGCAAGGAAACGACCTCGCCCGGAGTGATGGCGGAGGTGCCCTGGCGTGCCAGGAACTCGGCCACCTTCTCATTGCGCGCCACGTAGCCTTCGCCACCCAGCACACCCCAGTTCACCGCCAGAGCGGGCAGGCCCAGAGCCCGGCGATGATGCGCCAGGGAATCCAGGAAGGCATTGGCACCGGAGTAGTTACTCTGGGCCGGATTGCCAAACACGCTGGAGATGGAGGAGAACATGACGAAGCAGTCCAGATTCAGATCCAGCGTGCCTTCATGCAGCTTCCAGGCACCGAGCGCCTTGGGGGCCAAAACGGTGCGCATGCGCTCGCGGTTCAGCACGCCCATCGGCGCATCGTCAATGACCATGGCCAGGTGGAACACACCTTTCAGCGGCACCTTGGCAGCCTCGATCTCACGCAGCATCCGTGTAATGTCCTCCGGCTCGCCGGCATCGCCTTTCAGGATCTGGATCTTCACACCCTGACTTTCCATCTGGGTGACAAAGGCCTTCGCCTCAGGCGTGGATGCACCACTGCGGCTGGCCAGCGCCAAATGACGCGCGCCACAGTCCACCAACCACTGCGACAGCACGCGGCCAAAGCCACCAAAGCCACCGGTGATGAGGTAAGTGCCCTCGGCCTTCACTTCAAATCCAGGCGCTGGGGCTTCACCCCGGCGATTCACAAACGCATCCGTGAAGGTCACCACCACTTTGCCTGTGTGCTTGCCAGCCGCCATGAGGCGGAAGGCGGCATCCACGCGGCTAGCAGGGTAGGCGCGGAAGGGCAGCGGGCGCAGGGCCCCCTGTTCCACCAGCTCCACCAGCTCACCTAACAAACGACGTGTCAGTTCTTCATCCCCACCAAAGACCGCATCCATAGCCACGACGTGGAAGGAGGCGTTCTTGCGCAGGTGCCAGAGTGGGATGCGAGAGTTTTGGTAAATGTCGCGTTTGCCGATCTCAATGAAACGACCGAACTCGGACAAGCAGGAAAGGCCCATGGGGATGGCCTCGGCCGCGAGGGCATTCAGCACCACATCCACGCCTTTACGATTCGTCAGGTCCATGACCGCATCGGCAAAGTCGGCGCGGCGGGAGTCAATGACATGCTTCACACCCAGCGTTTGCAGCAGGGCGCGCTTGGAGGCGCTGCCTGCCGTGGCGATGACTTCACAACCCAGATGCAGAGCGATCTGGATGGCCGACATGCCCACGCCACCTGCACCGGCGTGGACCAGGATGGTCTCGCCTTTGCGCATGCGGGCCACATTGTTCAGCGCGTGCCAGGAGGTCATGAAGACCACCGGCAGCGTGGCTGCACCCTCAAAGGACAGATGATCTGGAATGCGCACCACATCCCCACCACGGGCCAGGGTGTGCGTGGCCAGGCCATACACGGCCAAACCAAAAACGCGATCACCCACGGCGACGTGCTTGATGTCCTTGCCGATGGCGAGAACGATCCCGCCGACTTCATCGCCAAAGATGCGAGCGTCCGGTGTTTCCGCCGGATACAGCGCCAGCGCTTTGAGCACGTCGCGGAAGTTCATGCCTGCGGCTTTCACTTCGATGAGCACTTCTCCATCCCCACACACCGGCAGGGTGAAGGGGGTGAGCTTCAGCGTGTCCAGCATGCCGCGTTCACGCGACTCCAGGCGCAGCGGGATCTTGGGATCCAGCACGGTTTCCTTCACCGGCAGACCGCGCTTGATGCGCTGCACATAACGAGCTTCACCACGGATGGCGATCTCGCGCTCCCCGTGTTCCTGCAGCAGCTCACGCCACAGCAGGGCGGCATCTTCAGCGGAGGCTTCCGGGGGAAGATCCAGGCCACGGCAGGCAAAGTTCGGGTGCTCACTGACGATGACGCGGAAGACACCGATGGACGGTGCCTGCGCCACATTGGTCAGCCCCATGTGCTGGCCTGCGGGCTGGGCCCCTCGGGTGATGAGGTCCATCCGCAGCTTGACGGCCGGGGTGGTGTTTTCAATCGCCTGCGTCAGGTGCAGCAGGGCATCAATGCCCATCAGCGCCGCATCGCCTTCGCCTTTGCCCGCGGGTTCATCCAGCGTCCACAGGTAGGTCATACGCTCGGGCGGGGTATCGTCCGCATAGGAGGTGACCAGGGTCATCCAGTCTTCCGGCGTATCGGCACGCAGGGTGTAGTCATCGCCTTTGGCTGCATAGGCAGCACCGCGGCGGGCCGTGCGCACACGGACACCAGCGGCTTTGAGCTGCGCCACCAGTTGATCTCCCAGACCACCCTTGTCAGCGAACACCAGCCAAGAGGCCTCAGGTGCCAATGGCAAAGTTTGTTCGGCATCCACCTGCGTCACCGCTTGCGTCTCCGTCCAGGCTTTGCGGCCCAAAAGACCGATCTGCCCCTCTCCCCCACGCGGACCGTGCAGACCCGGGATGGAGGTGGTTTCGGCAAAGCCTGCCGTTTTCATCGCGGCTTCCCACTCAGGGCGCTGCATCAGCGGTTGATCCGGACGCAGATCACGATCTGTCAGATGCCACCAGCCGCTGGTGAGGCCGAAGACGCTTTCCGTCCAGAGCTGCGGCGTGGCCACATCCATGAACACCAGGCTACCGCCCTGTTTCAGCACCTCATGCAGGTAACCCAGCGTGGCGCGCACATCCGCCACGGCATGGATCACGTTCGTGCCAATGACGAGGTCATAGGTGCCCGCTTCGTAGCCTTGCGCGGCGGGCGGTTGTTCCAGGTTAAACACTTTGAACTCCACCTCAGGGAAGGCCGCCAGCTTTTGTCCCGCGACGGAGAAGAACCCGGCGGACACGTCGGTAAACGTGTAGGAATGCAGGCCGCGTGGCAGCAGCGGCAGCAGGTAGGCACTGAGGCCCCCGGTACCGGCACCCACTTCCAGGATGCGTAGGCCGCGCCCTTCCGGCAGGTTTTTCGCCGCCTCATTCACTGCGCTGGTGATGGCCGCCATCCAGTGACTGGAGAGCAAACCGTCGCCGTAGAATTGATCCAGCAGATCGCTGTTAGCGCCGCCGAAGAGCACCTGCACGGCATCTTTCTCACCGCGTAGGATCGGACCCAATTCCGCACACGTGATGTTCACCAGCATGCCTTCCGGCAAGTGGCCGGGGTTTTGATCCACGAAGGTTTTCAGCACTTCCGTGGCGTTGTCCGCAGCGGCATCGAAGGTCGCCGTCGGCACATGGCCTGCGCCCTTCACAGCCAGCAGGCCGCGCTTGGTCAGGTCATTCACCAGGTGGTGATACACGCGCTGCATCGGCGCAGCCACTTTCAGGCTGTCCACGGTCCACACTTCGTCGGCCTTTAGGCCAGCGGCCATCTGGCGCAGACCGCGAGCGATCTGGGCGGCGGCGAGGTCATCCTCAGCGGCCATGGTGGCCTCCAGGTTCGCCTTGCCACGCACGGCGATGACTTCTTCCAGCGTCTTCTGAGCCGCCTCTTTCAGGTCGGCCAAAGGCACCGGAGTCAGGGTAGCGGGTGTGCCCACCGAGGCGGTGCGTTCCCAGTCCACATGATACAGCAGATCGCGTGTGCCACTGGTGCCTGCGCGGCGGGCGGCGGCCATGCTGACGGCGCGGAAACCATCCACCAACACGCAAGGCGCGCCGGATTCATCGTAGAGGCCGATGTTGCCCTCGATGAACTCGTCATTGAACTGCACCACTTTCGCCTGCACCCGCGTCACGGCGCCTGGAGAGCGCAGATACAGGATGCGGCCAAAGCGCACGGGCAGCTTCATCTTCGCCTTGCGATCTTCCACCGTTTTAGACCCGGCAGAGAAGGTATGCAGCGCGCCATCCAGAAGGACGGGGTGCAGGCAATACTCACCCGCACGATGGGCGATGTTTTCAGACAGCGCCACGCGGCCTGCGGCCTTGCCACCGGCTGCCCACAGCTCACGCACGGCGCGGAATTCATCGCCATAACGCAGGCCCAGGTCACTCATGTGCTGGTAGAAATCCGTCACGTCCAGGGACGTCAGGCCCTCCGTGGCACCTTCCCAGGTCGTGGCATTGAACAGAGATTCCGTACGCTCACCGCGCATGGAGCCGACCACGTGGACGGACCATGCCGCCCCGGTGTCGAATTTGCTCTGGATGGTGAAGGTGCGCTCGTTCGGCTCATAGGTCACTTCCAGCACCACGCCGGAAGGGTTTTCTGTGAGGATCAGCGGCTTGCGGATTTCAAAGTCTTCCACAGCGAAGGGGCGACCTTCAAAGTATTGCGCCCCCGCTTCGAGGATGAGTTCCACAAAACCGGCTCCAGGGAAGATGACGTGGCTTTCCACCTTGTGATCTTTCAGGAAGGCCATGTGGCGATTGTCCAGACGCGCGATCCACGTCGGCGTAGCGCGCGGCAGGCGGATGTCCAGCAGGCCTTTGCCCCCAGCACCAAGACGGCCTTCGCGCCAATCTGGCGATTCATTCCACCAGCGGGCCTTGTCCCACGCATAGGTCGGCAGGGCCAGTTGATGACGGGAAGGCGTCATGCCTTTGAAGTCCAGATCCACACAGGCGCGGTGCAGTTCCAGAGCGGCTTCCAGCATGGATTCATGCTCACGATCCCGGCGTGCCGAAGCCACCACCGGGGCCTTTTGATTGCGCGCACCCAGGCA
This sequence comes from Prosthecobacter algae, assembly GCF_039542385.1. Taxonomy (NCBI): domain Bacteria; kingdom Pseudomonadati; phylum Verrucomicrobiota; class Verrucomicrobiia; order Verrucomicrobiales; family Verrucomicrobiaceae; genus Prosthecobacter; species Prosthecobacter algae. The sequence continues at coordinate 157,961 of NZ_BAABIA010000005.1, forward strand.
CTCCTGGATGGACAGGGACAGGGCTGGGTGAGCGGTGATTTCCAGCCACACATCCACGCCGAAGTCTGCCAGCGCATTCACCGCTGGGGCGAACATCACTGCCTGCCGGATGCCACGGCCCCAGTGGCCTGCATCGCACTCTTTGCCGCTGATGCGGTCACCGGTGACGGTGCTGAAAAACGGCACCGTTTCTTCACGCGGTTCCAGCTCGGTCAGTGCCGCCACGAGTTCATCGGCCGCAGGCTGCATGTAGGCATGGTGGAAGGGGTGATCCACCCGCACAAAACGGGCAAACACACTGTCCGCCTCCAGCTCCACACGAATCTTTTCCAGCGACTCCTTCGGCCCAGATAGGGTCAAAGAACGCGGGCCATTGAAAGCGGCGATGCTGACCACGCGGTCATGCCGCGAGATGACGGCCAGGGCGGATTCCTCATCCAGACCCACAGCCAGCATGGTGCCTGCGCCACGAGCGCATTCATTCATGAAACGCGCACGCAGGGCGATGACCTTCGCGCCTTCTTCCAGGCTCAGCACGCCCGCCACGCAGGCAGCGGCGATCTCACCCACGCTGTGGCCCACGATGGCCGCAGGCTGCACGCCCCAGGATTTCCACAGTTCCGAAAGGGACACCTGCATGGCAAAGATGGCCGGCTGGGCGATCTCCGTCATGCTCATCTTCGAGTCCTTTTCATCGCGGCCTAACTCCTCCAGGAGGGAGAATTTGGCCCACGGCTTCAGCGCCGCAGCGCAGGCCTCCATCGACTTGCGGAAGACCGGCTCATTCTTCATGAGTTCACGGCCCATGCCCCACCACTGAGGGCCCTGGCCACTCATGACAAAGCCTACCCGCGCAGCGGTCTCGCGCCGTGGGGAGAACCCACTGCGCACGTTTGGCACTTCCGAGCCGACGCCAAAGGCATTCAGCGTGGCGATGGCCTCATGCGCCGTCTTCGCCACCATCGTCAGGCGATGCTGGTGATGATTGCGCCGCGCTCCCAGGGTGTAGCAGAGGTCCGGCAGCACCGGGGAGGTGCCGTTGGATTTCTCATGATCTTCCAGCCAGGTAGAAAGGCGATACGCCGTGGCCTTCAGCGCCTCTTCCGAGCGGGCCGAAAGCACCAGGGGCCAAGGGCGATCAAAGGCCGAGGCGGGCAGCTTGACATGCGGTTTGTTAGGCGCTTCCGCCAGGATGACGTGGGAGTTGGCCCCGCCAAAGCCGAAGGAATTCACCCCAGCCATGCGCACTTCGTAGCTTTCCGGGAAGTCTTCCATCTCCACCGGGATGCGCAGTTTCAGCGCCTTGAAATCAATGTGCGGATTCGGCGTTTTGAAGTGCAGGCTCGGCGGGATCTTGCCGTGCTTCAGCACCAGCAGCGCCTTGACCAGACCGGCCACGCCAGCCGCTGTTTCCATGTGCCCCAGGTTCGTTTTAACGGAACCCATGGCGAGGGGGGAGCCTTCGTCGCGGTCTTCACAAAGAGCTTCAGAAAGCGCCGTGGCCTCGATGGGATCTCCCACCGCCGTGCCCGTGCCGTGCGCCTCGATGTAGCCGATCTCGCTTGGGCTGATGCCCGCGTCTTTGCACGCATCCTTCACCAGCCGGGCCTGGGCCTCGGGGCTGGGCAGGGAGATGCCATTCGTGTGGCCGTCCTGGTTGGTGGACGTACCCAGGATGACGCCCTGGATCGGGTCGCCATCGGCAATGGCCTGGGAAAGCTTTTTCATCATCACCATGCCTGCGCCTTCCGCACGCACGAAGCCATTGGCATCTGCATCGAAGGCTTTGCACATGCCGTCTGGAGACAGCATGGAGGCCTGGGAGAAACCGATGAACCCACCCGGGGTGATCATCACCGTCACGCCACCGGCCAGGGCGGTGTGCCCGCGCCCGGTCCAGATGTATTCGCAGGCTGCATGCACCGCTGTGAGGGCGGAGGAGCAGGCCGTATCCATGGCCACGCTGGGGCCCGTGAGATTCAGCGAGTAGGAGATGCGGTTCGCCGCGATGGAGTGTGCGCTGCCCGTGGAGGAGTGCGCGCCGATGCCTGCGGAGTCAAACGGAGTGCCCTGGATGACCTGATAGTCTGTGTGGGAAACACCCACATAGACGCCAATGTCCGTGCCTTTTTCCAGATCCAGCACGATGCCAGCATCTTCAATCGCTTCCCAGGCGGTCTCTAAGACCAGTCGCTGCTGCGGGTCCACATACGGGGCCTCGCGCGGGGAGATGCCGAAAAACTGCGGATCATACTGATCAATAGAATCCAAAAAGCCGCCGCGTTTGGCAATGGACTTCCCGGCTAGGCCTGGCTCAGCATCGTAAAAACGTTCGATGTTCCAGCGATCTGGGGGCACTTCGCACACCGCATCACGCCCCTCCGCCAGTAATTTCCAAAAAGCTTCGACGTCGTTAATTCCGCCGGGAAAGCGGCAGCCGATACCAATGATGGCGATTCCTTCTTTATGCATGCAGTTCAAGCGTAGGGGGAGTTGGGGAGACGAGTTTTTTTGCCAAAACTGACGCCGCCCGTAATTCGAATCGTGCGAAGTGCCTGCTGTGCGTCCCTGTTTTTTCAGAGATTGTTAAAATCAGCAGTTCACCGGGGGTCATTTGGGCAAAACAGTATTTTTTGCAGTGGCCCATAGAGGGCATACACCGCTAATTTAATGACTATCGCTCAATTTTGGCGATAAGAAACGCATAAAACGTCTCAGCAACGATGGTTCTGTGAACAAAACCCTTTAACTTGAGGACTGACTTAACAAGATGTGTGGCATTGCAGGCGTGATGGATCTGGTCGGGCGGCGCAGTGTGCCGCACGAAATCATCGAACGAATGTCCCTGGCCCTTTATCACCGGGGGCCCGATGAAGAAGGCTTCTTTATCCGCCCTGGACTGGCCATGGCCTCGCGCCGCCTCAGCATCGTTGGCCTAGCTGATGGTCAGCAGCCCATGCACAACGAGGACAAAAATGTCTCCGTCGTTTTTAATGGCGAGCTTTTCGACCACGTGGAAAAGCGCGTGGAGCTGGCTGCCCGGGGCCACACCCTGGTCACCCACTGCGATACCGAGATCATCCCCCACATGTGGGAAGAGAGTGCCGAGGGCATGTTCGAGCGCCTTCGCGGCCAGTTCGCCATCGCCCTGTGGGATGAGCGGCAGCAGAAACTGACCTTGGGGCGAGATCGTTTCGGCATCAGCCCACTCTATTGGACTCGCCAGGGCGACTGGCTGCTCTTTGCCTCCGAGATCAAGAGCCTGCTCGCCTCTGGCATGGTCCCCGCCATCCCGGACCGGCGCGGCATTGACCACGTCTTCACCTTTTCCGCGCTGCCCGGTCCCATCACTTGCTTTGAGGGCATCCAGATGCTGCCCCCGGCGCATTTCCTAGAGGTGCTGCCCGGTCACAGCCACGGCAGCCCCAGCATCCGCGAGCGCCGCTACTGGGACATGGACTTCCCCGATGCCGGCCAGGAAAACCCCGAGACGAATGCGAAGACCCTGGTGGATGAGTTTGAACACGTCATGCTCGATGCCGTGGGCAAACGCCTGCGCGCGGATGTGCCCGTGGGCTCTTACCTCTCTGGTGGTGTGGACTCCAGCATGATCCTGGCTCTGGCCTGTCACCTGCGCGGCAAGTCCATCTCCACCTACACCGTACGGGTGAATGACCCGAAGCTGGACGAACTGGATGCCGCCAGCATGGTGGCCAAATTCATCGGCGCACCACCTCCCGTTGTGCAGGAGTTTACTCACGAGGACGCGATCTCCACGTATCCCAAACTCATCGCGGCCGCGGAAGCCCCGGTCATTGACACCTCCTGCGCCTCCCTTTTGCAACTGGCCCAAAAAGTCCACGAATGTGGTCAAAAAGTGGTACTCACCGGCGAAGGTGCAGACGAGTGGCTCGTCGGTTACCCCTGGTACAAAGCCGCGAAGATCATCGGTTTTCTCGATGCCATCCCCGGTCTGCGCATCAGTGATAAAGCTCGCCGCGCCTTCCTGAGATTCAGCGACGTGCCTCAATATCCTCCGAGCTTCCGTGCCCGCACCGAGGCCAACGTTGGCGGCCCGAATGCCTGGATTGATAGCTACGGCCTGCTGGGCCTAGCAAAGCTGCGCTTTTACTCCGACTCCATGCACACCGTGCGGGAATCCACCGATCCCTGGTCCACCCTCGGTATGAACCTGGACCGCGCCAAAAAATGGCACCCGCTGAATCGTGGCATCTGGGTCGCTGGTCGCGTCACCCTGGCCGGGCATCTTCTCCAGGCCAAGGGCGACCGCGTGGCCATGCACTCCTCTGTGGAAGTGCGCTACCCCTTCCTGGATGAGGCCGTCTTTGACTTTTGCGCCAAGCTGCATCCCGACTGGAAGCTGCGTGGCTTTCGCGACAAGCACCTCCTTCGTCTCCTGGCCGAACGCTGGCTGCCACCGTCCATTTACAAACGTGGCAAGGTCATCTTCCGCGCTCCGCTGGACAGCTTCCACCTCGAGCCCGAGCCGCCCTACATCCGCCAGCTCCTCAGTGAGGATTCGCTCAAACGCACGGGCTACTTCGATGCAGCCACAGTCCAACACTGGCGCAAAACGTACAGTACTCTGCGAGCGACCTCCCTGCCCCGCCTTTCCATTGAGATGGGCCTTGCTGCGGTTGTTGCCACCCAGCTCTGGCATCACCAGTACATTGATGGCTCCCTCTGCGATCTACCTTCCCAAGCCCGCACAGGTCCTTTGGTTACCATCCCGTAAAACAGCTTTTGACGCCAAAGTGCGCCCGCGAGGAACAGGTCACCTCACTGGCACACAATGGAATAGCAGCGGTGGAGAGACAATCTCCACCGCTCTGTTTTAAGTCATTTAAAGGCTCGCAAGCAAAGACCTACCAACCGACTTGGCCTCTTCGTCGTCCTTTTCCACGCTCGGCATCTTGAGACCTTTGGCGAGGTATTTGCGCGCTTCGCCCTTATTGCCCATCTGGGCGTGGGTGCGGCCTAACTCAATGTAGTGAATGAGGCGACGAGGATTGAGGGCGATGGCTTTTTCCAGACAGGTCACGGCCTCGGTGGTACTTGCCTCGGGCAGCTCTTCATAAACCAGGGCGGCCAGGGTGCGCTTGATGCCGCTGATGTCGGCCACATTGCGATGCCAGCGACCAATGATGTGCCAAGCGAGATCGTTGCGGGGATTGAGCTGGATGGCTTTTTCCGCTCCTTGTTTGATGAGTTTGGAGCAGCGCACTTGCTCGCCGGAGTCCTGGAGCGGCAGCATTTTCCCGTAGCTGATGGCGGGGGAAAGTTGGGCATCGGAGTTCTTCGGGGCCAGAGCGGCGGCCCGCTGACCATAACCCAGGGCGACTTTGCCGAGTTTGAGCTTTTCCGTTTTAGAAGCGGTGTCCGCCATAAGGTGGCGATACTGCCGGGCAATGCGCACGAGCACGTCAGCATTTTGGGGATCGAGCTTTTCAGCCTGGAGGTAGTAGATCAGAGCCTGGTTGGCATCCAGCTTCAGGTCATAGACCTCGCCTTGTTTCACCAAGTCCTGCACGGACTGTGCCTGAACTGAGCCTGCAAGCAAAATGCCCGATGCGCAAATCGCACGGACGCCGAACCAAAAGGATGACCAATTTTTCATAAGCGCTTGGAACTCACAATGCGCCCAGCGTTCAAAAGTTCCGCCTCACTTAAACGGGGTCCCACCAGTTGCAGGCTGGTGACAGGGACTTCCTTGCCCTGCACCGGCACCGGGATGGCGATGGCGGGGTTGCCCGAGTAATTGAAACTCACGGTGTTTTGCAAACTGAAGGTGACAGCCTCAAACAGCACGGAACCGCCGAAACGGGGGATGGCGGGTGGCAACTGCTTCAGCGTGGGCAGGGCGATGAGGTCCACGCGGCCAAAGGTGCGACGCAGGGTGCGCTGCCAGGCGGCTTTGCGTTTCAGCGCGGCCTCGTAGCCGCCGGTGACGTGCTCAATCCGGCCTAACAAAATGGTTGCTTTCGTCACGCTGGAGACGCCGCGCTTGTTGCTATATGGCTCATCATTCGTCCAGGCATCTCCCACGGCGATGGTGAGGCCATCCTTTTGGGCCTGGTCCCAGGCGTCTTTGAAGGCCTTGTCCAGTTTCACAATGCGGAAGCCGGATTTTTTCAGAGCTGAATCAATGGCGCGGTCAATTTCGGGGTCGGTGCCGTCCACGTAGAGGCGGCCCACGCGCAGGCTGCGGCCATTAGGGTGCTCGGCCCGGGCCTCGGCGTATTCGTCTTCAAAGCCCGCCTTCAGCAGGCTCATGCCGGTGGCCAGGTTGGGGATGGTTTTGGCAAGAGGGCCCACGGTGTCCAGGTTCTTCGGCGACATGGGAAACACGCCTTTCAGGGAGACGAGACCGTAGGTGGTCTTCAGCCCATACACGCCACAGCAGGCGGCAGGGATGCGCACGGAGCCGCCAGTATCGGTGCCAAAAGCGATGTCTGCCATGCCGGTGGCCACGGAGACGGCGGAGCCGCTGGAGGAGCCGCCGGAGATGACGCGGTGCTTACGATCCGTCAGCGGACTGCGCGGGGTGCCAAAGTGGGGATTCACACCGGAGGAGGTCACGCCAAATTCACTGGCATTGGTCTTGCCTACAATATGGACGCCACGCGCGCGAGCCAGCCGGAGGCAGGCGGCATCCTGCCTGGCGGGGGGATTGTTCTTTGCCAAGTAGGCGGAGCCTGCGGAGGTGACCTGACCTTTGATGTCAATGAAGTCCTTCACCGCCAGTTTCAGGCTGCCCTCTGGGGCGGGCCAGTAGCGGACAAAGACATGGTCGGTGGGGTTGCGGGCGGGCTTGGTGGCTACCAGCGTGCACGAAGGTAGAGTGGGTAGCAAACAGGCGACTGTGAGGAGCGTGGAGGCCAGCCGGAAGTGAGGGGGACGCATAGGGAGAGTGAAACAGGGGAGTGAGGGATAAGCCAGCGAAATTCAAAGACCGACCCACTAGAAACGTGCCAGATCGTCGGCAGTCCGCAGATACATGGAGATCATTTCGGGGAGCTATTCGCGCCTGCGGCGGAGGATGGATGGCAGAGAATGCGAAATGTTAAAACGCACTTTTTGTTACGCACAAGAAGTGACCGGATGGCGAATAGACAGTGCGGGCGGTGATACTGCCTGCCCCAAAAACCAAACTCCTAACTGTTTCTGCATCATGAAAGTTCTCTTCACTCATTCCCTGAAGGCGGGCCTGCTGGCCACCACGCTCCTCACCTCCTCCTCTCTGCTGGCGCAGGTGCAGCGGGTGGAAACCGTCACGGCGACTTCTTCGGAAGGCGTCATCAATGAATTCGGCCCGCAGTCCATCATCATCCGCTCCAGCACGGGCGCTACGCCTTCCCGCTACACCTTCCGCGAGACCACCACGTATGTGGATGAGTACGGCAATCCAGTCTCCACCTCCGTGGTGAAGTCTGGCCTGCCAGTGACCGTGTTTTACAGCCAGGAAGGCGATGCCATGGTGGCCACTAAAGTGGTGGTGCGCGGCATCAATACCCCCACGGCTCCTGCGGTGGAAACCAGCCAGACCACGACCACGGGTGTGATCAATACCTACGGCCCTGAAGGCCTGGTGGTGCGCACAGAGACCTCGGCAGATCCCCTGCGCTACACCTTCAGCAAGACCACCACCTATGTGGATGAAAATGGCCAGCCCGTCTCCATCGAGACCGTGAAGTCCGGCCTGCCCGTGACCGTGTACTACACCCGCAGTGGCGACAGCCTGGTGGCCAATAAGGTCATCGTCCGCCGTTCGGCCGCCATCGTGCCCGTGCCTGCGCCGACCGTGGAAAAGAAAACCACCACGACCACCCGCAGCACCATCATCAAAGGCGACGACTGAGCCGCCTAACATTCTTTGCACAACCAAACCCTCAAACCAACTCACCTCATGAAAAAACTCGTTTATTCCTGCATCGGCGGCGTTTGCCTATTGGCCCTGGCTTCCTGTGAATCCACCGACTACGACGACGATGATGAAGATCGCCGCGTGCAGACGCAGACCACCGTCACGGAAGAAGTCGTGCGCTCCACCCCCTATCCGGGCGTGATCCAGACGCAGACCACGACTGAGCGCGCATACTAATCTTTGCCCTCCAGTTTTCAAAGCTGTCTCTTCGCTGCCCCGGATGTTTTCCGGGGCAGCTTTTTTTATTCACTGTTAGGCTGAATCACCCCGGTAGGCGCGCGGGCTCCGTCTTTCCCCAGGTGCTGGGGGAGAGCATGGTGGTAAGCCAGTGGCGCATGGCTTTGAAGCCGCGCATGAGGGTGCTATCCATCACCTCCTGGCAGCCGAACCGCTGCGCGATAGACTCCTCCAGGCGGCGGTAGCGGGGCAGGAGGATGAGGGCATTGCGCGGGCGGGTGGTGGCATCGCCACGCTGGGCCACGGTGGGGTGCAGCAGGCCCCGGCAGAGGACCATCTCCTGACTGCTGACGGGGACTTTTTTCTCCGGCAGGAGCAACCACGGGCGATAGACGAAGTGGGCGGTGGGGTGGCCTTCCTCCAGCCGCAACCAGCCCAGGGTGCGGACGGGCACGCCCTCGGTGCGGCGGGCGAGGAAGCCCTTCACCCCGCGATCCAGATCGGCCTTTTGGGCGCGTTTATTCAGCAGAAAGTCTCGGCCCATGAGCGTGCCAAACAGGGTGAGGCGGAAGGACCACCCGGCCAGCAGCAGGCCGATGAGGATGAGGGTGAAACACACCAGCAGCGCCGGAATGGGCGTGACGGGGATGAGCGCGGCGCTGCCGGTGACCAGCGTGAGCAGGCCCAGCTTCGTCAGCTTCAGCCCGGCATCCACAATACCAAAGGGCGAGAGCGCGATGAGGACATTCAGCGCGTGGGAGCTGAGCCACACGGCGGCAAAGGCGAAGATGGAAAGCGGCACGGTGAGCCAGGGCGTGTGCAGCACGGCATCCAGCCCCGCCGTCATGGGCAGCATGGCCAGGCCAGAGGCAGGCAGCCCCTCCATCGCCTGAGTGGGGATGCGCTCCACCTGCGCCATGGCCAGGGCGACCAGGGGGACAAAGGCGGTGCTGGCCACCAGGGCACTGGCTTTGTCCTCAAACAGCTCGGCAAAGTCCAGGGGCTTTTTCACCAGGGCCGGGGCGGCCGCGCCCAGGAAGTCTTTTAAAAAACACAGGCCGATGAGCGCCAGGCCCGTGCCCCAGGCATACGGGTGGCAGTACCAGGGCAGGCGATGACGCAGCGCGGGCTGGGTTTCATAATATTTCCAGGCCCCGATGGCGCTCATGCCTAACAAGGGGCTGATGGCCACGCCGGTGATCTCAGACACGCCTTCCGCCAGGGCCACGCCGGGCACGATCATGTCCGCCTGCAGCTTTTTCGTCAGGGCCTCCTTTGCGGGCGAAGGCGCGGTTTCCTGAGCCATGGCCGGGGCGAGGCTGAGCAGACCGAGGGTGAAGGTGAGGCAGACCGATTTCAAAAAACGTGCGTTCATGGGGGCAGCATCAGGGGTTGGGGTGGACTGCGCAGACGGGGTACAGGATGCCTGAAGTCGGAGATTTGCCAGTTACAATTTTCAGCGCATCTCCTACCCACCCTTAAAACGGTACTCGCACATCGCCCGATCCCGTGCATACTCACCGATGCCTTTTAAAGCTCTTGGCCTTGACGCCAAAATTCTCCAAGCCATCGCCGAAGCTGGTTATACCGAACCTACCCCCATCCAGGCCGCTGCCATCCCGCCCATCATCGCGGGGCATGACCTCATCGGAATCGCCCAGACAGGCACGGGCAAAACCGCCGCTTTCACACTACCGGTGCTGACCTGCCTGGCGAATGCCCAGGGCGAAGGCCAGAGCAAGCGTGGCACGAAAGTGCTGATCCTGGCGCCCACTCGTGAGCTGGTGGTGCAGATCGAAGAAAACGTCCTGGCTTATGCCAAACACCTGCCGCTCACCATCGCGAAAGTCTTTGGCGGCGTGGGCGAGCGCCCGCAGATCAACTCTCTGCGCAATGGCTGCGACATCGTCATCGCCACTCCCGGCCGCCTCATTGACCTCATGGGTCAGGGCCACGGCGACTTCAGCGGGCTGAAGCACCTGGTGCTGGATGAGGCCGACCGCATGCTGGACATGGGCTTCCTGCCGAGCATCAAACGCATCGTTCAAAAGATGCCGCGCAAGCGCCAGACGCTGATGTTTTCCGCCACGCTTTCCAAGGAGATCGAGGCCCTGACGCATGAGTTCCAGAGCCACCCGAAGATCGTCCAAATCGGCCGCCGCTCAAACCCAGCGGAGACGGTGACGCAGCTCGTCTATGAAGTGCCTGTGCACCTGAAGCCCTCCCTCCTCAGCCATCTGCTGAAGGACGACCAGATGAACATGGTGCTGGTCTTTACCCGCACGAAACACGGTGCCGACCGCGTGGCGCGCAAGCTGGAACAGACCGGCGTGCGCTGTGCCACGCTGCATGCCAATCGTTCCCAGAACCAGCGCCTGAAGGCCCTGGCCGACTTCAAATCGGGCGAGGTGCGCGTGCTGGTGGCCACGGACATCGCCGCGCGCGGCATTGATGTGGATGGCATCTCGCACGTGGTGAATTTTGACTTCCCCATGCATGCGGAAGATTACGTCCACCGCATCGGCCGCACGGGTCGTGCGCAGGCCATCGGGGACGCCATCAGCTTCATCAGCCCCGAGGATCAGTCCTCGCTGAAAGCCCTGGAGCGCTTCATCAATCGCGGCCTCATTCGCAAGAAAGCCGAAGGGTTTGACTACAATGCCTCCGCACCTCCCCGCAGCGAAGAGCCGCCACGTTATCGCGATCCACGTTCCCAAGGGCGCGGTGGTCGGCCTCAGGGTCAAGATGGTCAAGGTGGCCGTGGTCAAGGAGGTCAAGGTGGACGCTCGCAAGGCCAGGGCGGGCAAGGCGGTCGCCCCCAGGGTGAGCGACCTGCTCGCGGTGGACAGGGTGGTGCTCGCGATGCCCGTGGCCCCGGCGGCCCCGGCCAGGGCGGTGGCCAGCCACGCCCCGCGCGTGCGCAGTCCAGCAGCGGCCCAGCCTCCAGCCAGGGTGAATCGGAATCTGGCAGCAAACGCAGCCTGTGGAAGCGCCTCTCGGGGCGTTGATTCTTGAGTCGCGCCATCACGGTGGCGCGGATGCCTGGGATTCTTAAAGCGTTTTTAAGCGGGGTGGACGAAGCCACGTTGGGGCGAACTCATCACTCGGAGAGTGATGCTGTTGGCCCCAGCCAAGCCTCGTTCGCCATGGAGCGCACGCGTCTCGCGTGCTGAGTTTCGCGTCCTCGCGGAACTCCCATCTAGCGACACCGTTCTCCCCCTTTGCACCTTCGCCAAACCTGACGCCGGGACGCCGTCACACCTTGAACCCCTCGGCCTCCGTCTGCCAGCTCACCGTACAGTACCCACCCACTCCCAGAGTGATGCCGTTCGCCCCAGCCAGCCCTCGATCGCCCCTTTGCATCCACCCGCCCTGGAGGAGAGAAAGCCATTAGCCGGGGGTGGAGTGCAGAGGCGTCGTTGGGGGGAAAAGGGCAGCCTTTTGCGGACGAGGATTCTGGCCCCACGGCTGCCTAACCGCTTATTGACGCACCCTCCCAAATACCAACACCGCATTTTGATGCTTGCCTCTAGCTGAGGCATTCTTCACGCTGCCGTTATGCGCTCCCTTTTACTTCCTTTTGTGTTCCTCGCCACTGCGGCGCAGGCTGAGTTCACCCTGGAACAGCAGCAGGTGCCGCTGGAGGTGCTGCCGACGGATCCGGCTCTGGCGAAGGTGGTGCTGCTGGCGGGCACGCCGAGCAATAAACCGGGCCAGCACGAGTACTTCGCCGGTTGCGCTTTGCTCATGGACTGGCTGAAGCAGGCCCCTGGTGTTGCCCCGGTGATGGTGGCGGAGGGCTGGCCGAAAAATGAGGCGGTGCTGGAGGGCGTGCGCTGTGTGGTCATCTACATGGATGGCGGGGACAAGCTGTCCTTCCTCACGCCGGATCGCTGGGCCCGCATACAGGCCCTGGCTGCCGCTGGCACGGGGCTGGTCATCTTGCATCAGGCCATTGACTGCCCGGCGGATCGCGCGGCGGATTTTAAGCAATGGTTCGGCGCTGTGTTCCAGAGTGACATCGGCTGCCGGGGCCACTGGGATGTGCAGTTTGACAGCGTACCTGAGCACCCCATCAATCAAGGCCTAACCACCTTTGCTCTGCCGAAAGATGGCTGGCTCTATAACCTGCACTTTGCGGATAAAGGCGTGACGCCCCTGCTGGCCTGCCCCATGCCGGATAGCAGCCGGAAGAACAAAGCGGCGAAAGCCCACGCGGGCCGTGCGGAGACCGTGGCCTGGGCCTATGAACGGCCGGCGGGCGGGCGCAGCTTTGGCTTCACCGGCTGTGATCTGCATGCGAACTGGGCGAATGAAAACCAGCGCAAGCTGCTGCTGAATGGCATCCTTTGGACCAGCAAGCTGGAGGTTCCTGCGCAGGGCCTGGCCTCCACCACCACGCCCGATGCCCTGGCGAAAAACTGGGACCGCAAAGTCTTCCTGAAAAAGCCTGCCAAGGCCACGAATTAGCCCCCACCGTTACCTCGTCATGTCGCCCTAGCAGGCCGCGCGCGTGCGTGAAGCCATCGTGCCACTGTGCGTGGAGCCTCCGGCGAATTAAGGCCGGGTCAAAAACCACTCGAACTTCTGTGTGACCTGCGCGCCACCATCGCTGCCGCCACTTTCCATGCGCATGAGAAAGTGCTGGTTCGTCACCTGGGTGATGAAGTAGCGAAACTGGTACCCCTGCTCCGACTGGCTGCCCACCCAGGCCCGCAGTGCCTTGCCCGTGTAGCCCGTGGCCGGGTCTGTGCAGCCCAGCGCCAGGCAGGTATCGCTGAGGCTCAGCAGACCCAGCCCTTGCTCAAAGACCTCGATCCCCGCAGGGCGCAGAGGCACCGTCTGGGTGTAGCCATCCATCGTCAGCTTCAGCGTGCCGGTTCCCTGCTTCGCATCCAGCGTCAGATCCACCTTGTCCTGACTTGGCTTTTTGATCAGCGGCATCTTTTGGACATTGGCCGTGATGGTTTTTTCTTTGAAGTCAATTTTGGCCGATCCCCCCGGAGCTTTCACACTCGTGGTGGCCTCGATGGACTCGGCCTTTAACACCCCCGCCTGCAGCAGGGATACGGACCCTAACAGACCCGTCATGAGAAGCAAAAAGCAAGGAATACGGCGCATGGCTACCACCAGACAACCGAGCCCCGCATTTCGTTGAATCCGTGAAAAGATTGTCGCGGCGAGCTTGCATTGATGGAGCAGCAGCGTCAGTTCCCCTTTTTAAACAACCCAGTCACATGGCCAGGAACTCAGCAGCCTCCGTCGTCGTCGTGGGGTCCATGAATGTGGACCTCATTGCTTCCGTGAAGCGTCTGCCCGCTGCGGGCGAGACGGTCTCGGCCTCGTCCCTGGAAAAACGCTTCGGCGGCAAAGGGGCGAATCAAGCCCTGGCCGCTGCCCGCCATGGGGCACTGGTGACCCTCATCGGCTGCCTGGGCGATGACCCCGATGGCCGCGACTACCGCAATCACCTGCGTCGCGAAGGCATCAACTGCAGCGCCGTGAACACGGTGAAAGGCGGCACGGGCAATGCCTTCATCGCCGTGGATGCGAAGGGCGAAAACCAGATCATCGTCATCCCTGGGGCGAATGCCGCCCTCACCGCCCCCTCGCTAAAGATGCAGCGTTCACGGATCGAGGTGGCCAAGGCCCTGCTCATCCAGTTGGAAGTGCCGCTGGAGACCGTGGTGGAATCCATCAAACTCGCCAATGGCCGCGACGTGCCCGTGGTGCTGAATCCCTCGCCCATCCACCCGGAATTCCCCTGGGGCGAGGTGGCCATCACCGTGTTAATTGTGAACAGCGGCGAGGCCCAGCAGATCTTCGGCGCGGATGCGGAAGAGATGGCTGAGAAAGTGGAGGAATGGAAAGCCTGGCTGGGCCAAAAAAAGGTCCGCACGCTCATCGTCACACGCGGTGAAAAATCCACCCTCGTGCTCACCGAGACGGGTCTGAAGAAGGTGGCCACGCACAAGGTCAAAGCCGTGGATACCGTGGGCGCAGGCGATACCTTCGCCGGAGCCTTCACCACCCACCTTGCCGAAGGCGCGCCCCTGCTGGAATGCGTGCGCTGGGCCAATACCGCCGGGGCACTGGCCACCCTGAAAGTCGGCGCCCAAGAAGGCATCCCGCATCGCGGCGATGTGCAGAGCGCGCTGAATGACTAACTTCGAGTGTAATAAAGAAGTGGTTAGGTTTGCGTCCTGCGCGTAACCAGAAACACCACTGTCGTCATTCCCCGAATACACACAAAAAAGGACACCACCGTTCGGTGATGCCCTTTTACATTTAAAGGTTTACGCTTTGTGAGCGACCTCAGAAGTTCCACTGAAGCTGCAGACCCAGGCGGTCCGCATTTTCCACTTCGTCATAGGGGGCGGCGGAGGTGTTGGTGCGCTGGAAGGTGTGGGTGTACATGAGGGTCAGCTCGATGTCCTTGTTCGGTGCCCATTCCAGACCCACGTCCACTTCGGAGACATTGTCCCAGGGGGAGTTGGTGCCGAATTTACGACCACCTTCATAGTGGTTGTAGCGGATGAAGGGGAACCAACTGGCTTCGCCTTGTTTGATTCGGTAGTTTGCCTGGATATAGCCACCCTGAAGTGAGGCTGTCTCAATGGTGGTCATGTCATCGGAGAGCTGAGGGCCACGGCCCCAGGCCCATTCCGCCTCGATCCCGAAGGGCTGCGGATACAGGACGTAGGTGAGGGCCATGCGCTCATCCTTGTTGCCATGCTCGGGAGAGCTGGGGGTGCCCACACCGGCGATGTTGGACGTGCGGCTGACGAAGCTGCCAGTGTAGCCCTGCAGACCGAATTCCATGATCTGACCGCTTTTGAATTCCACCGGATAGGCAAAACGGGCCACGTAGTGCGGCTGACCGTTGAGGTCGCCACGGTTCAGGCCCTGGCCATTGTAGGCACCGATGCCAAAGACGCCATAGTCACCGGAGCCTTTGAGGCCTTCTTTGACGAGTTTGCTGAACAGCTTGCGCTTCTCTTTCGGAGCCCAATAGAAGTAGGCACCGATGTCACGCTCGCCCTCGACGGCGGAGTTCAGCGCATCTGGACGCTCCATCGGGGCGCGGTTCTGGCTGGACTGGAGGTTCACGAAGCCGAAGGGCACTTTCGACTGACCCACACGGAATCGAAATTCCTTGTCCGCATCCAGGGCAATGTCCGCATAGAGGTCGCGCATCTGGAGGGCAAAGTCCCCGGTGCCAGTGGAGCCCGCATAGTCACTCTGGGCGTAAATGTAAAGGTGGTCTGAAACGTCACCGCTCAGGATGAGGCGGCCACGGCGGATGAGGAAGGACTCAGTATCGCTGACGGAGCGGTCATTCGGCACGTTCAGCCCCTCAGCATTGTCCCCATAGAGGGCGGTGTAGCGGAACTGGGCGTAACCGCGGAAGCTGAGGTTCTCATACCACTTGCCGTCCAGCATCTTTTCCATGAGGTCCTTCGGCGTCTCGCTGGAAAGTTTGTCCAGCTCGGCCAGGGACTTTTTGCTTTCTGCGATGTGGGCGTCGAGTTCCTTCATTTCCGCCTCAGTCTGGGCAAGGCGCTCTTCCATTTGCTCCAGGCGCTCATTGGAAGGCAGCGCGGGGGCTGCTGCTGGCACGGGAGTAGGAGCAGGTACGGGCTTGGCATCCTCAGCCTGGGCTACGGCGACGAGCTGGTCATACTCCTCCTGGGTGATGGAGCCTTTGGCCTTCATGATCTCGAAGAGTTTCATCAGGGCGGCATTGTCAGCCATCACCTGTGGGGGCAGGCACAGCATGCCGAAGGTGAGGGCTACGCCTAGAGCGCGAAGGCTCTGTGACAGTTTTGACAGGAGGGAGGTGTGAATGCGGTTTCGCAGTGACATGTGCGTCACATAAGCACCTGACGTCACAACATGGGTAGCTTTGAAGTGTGACACGTTTGTCACATAAGCTGTCACAAAGCCTCTTTATGTGACGTTTCCTTGTCACAAAGGAGGAAAAATGACCGTCCAGCTTGCTCCTTGAGCTGCTCCCTCCTAGTTTCCAGGATGGAACGCAGACGACTTGGACGCAGTGGCATCGTGGTGACGGATATCTGCATGGGGACCATGACTTTTGGCCTTCAGGCGGATGAGAAGACCTCTTTTTCCATCATGGACACCGCCTACGAGGCCGGGATCGACTTCTTTGACGCCGCAGAAATGTACCCTGTGCCGCCCAGTGCGGAGCGCTTTGGCATCACCGAAGAAATCGTGGGCCGCTGGCTGAAAACGAAAACGCGTGGGGAGGTCATCGTGGCCACCAAAGTCACCGGCCCGGGCCATGGCTGGTTCCGCCCACCCATCCGTGGCGGGTTTACGGCGCTGGATCGGCGGCAGATTTTCCAGGCCTGTGAGGATAGTCTCCGTCGTCTCCAGACAGATTACATTGACCTGTATCAGACCCATTGGCCCGACCACGGCATGCGCCAGGAAGACACCCTAGAAGCCCTGACCGAACTGGTTAAACAGGGAAAAGTCCGCGCCATCGGCTGCAGCAATGAAACGAGCTGGGGCCTGATGAAGAATCTCTGGGCCTCCGAAAAGCATCATCTGGCCCGGTTTGACACCGTGCAGAACAACTTCTCTCTCATCAACCGCCGCTGCCTGAACGAGCTCGCCCAAGTCTGCCGGATGGAAGGCGTGAGCCTGCTGCCCTACTCCCCTCTGGGCGGGGGTGTGCTGACGGGCAAATACAACGGAGGCAGCCTGCCTGCCGGGGCACGCTTCAGTGATTACCTCGTCAATGGCGGCGAGCGCCAGCAGCGCATGGCACGCCGTTTCGTCAATGAACGAAGCCTGGCAACGGCGGAGAGGCTGGGGAAAATCGCCGCTGATATCGGCACCACCGTCACCGCCCTGTCGGTGGCCTGGAGCCGCCAGCACAATTTTGTCGCCTCCACCATCATTGGGGCCACCACCGTGGCACAGCTTCAAGAAAGCCTGGGTGCCGTGGACCTCATCCTCGATGCCGAAACACTGCGCCGTATTGATGAGCTGGAAGTGGAGATCCCCAATCCCATGACGGAAGACGGATTGAGGAGGCTGTAAACAAACTGTTTTCCCCTCAAGCTCATGCCTAGGCCCCGTCTTCTCTTCTTTCTGAGCCTGGGTTTATTGATAGGAGTCATGCTGGTGATGTGGACGAAATTCAGCTCCCCTACCCTATCGGCCCCTTCAGCGGCGAACCCAGAGGCACGGCGGGAAGGTACACCCCAGATACACCCACCTCTGGAGCTTCCCGGCGATGCCATTTTAAAAAACTACGCGCTGCCTAGCACCCGTCCCCAGGAGGATCTGGAGGCCCTGGCCCACACCTTTAGCAACCTGCTGCTGCTGATCAAAGGCGACTCACCTTTCCGTATGGGGGCCAATGAGGAATTCGCAGCCGCACTGCGAGGCAAGAATCGCACCCAGCTCCGCTTTCTCTCAGACACACACCGCGCCTTCAATGCCCAGGGGCAGCTCATTGATCGCTGGGACACCCCGCTTTATTTCCACGCCATTGCAAGGAACCGGGTGGATATCCGCAGCGCAGGCCCCGACCGCCAAATGTGGACGGCAGATGACCTCCACCGTCGCTACGACGGCAGCTTCCTCAAAGGCGAGGCACTGAATCCGAAGAGCCTATTTCAAGACAAAGAGCCGGGAAGATCTGTACGGTAGTCTGCACTCTCCGAGTGCAGTGCCTTGAAGGTGACCTAGCCCTCAGACATCGAGAAGAAAGGGGGCTGACGAGGACTGCTTGGGGCGAACGCATCACTCGGAGAGTGATGGCTACTGTACAAGAGCTGCGCCCCCTGGGAGTATATCCGATAAACGGCTTGCAGCGGGGCGTGCCTACCCTTTTGATGGGCTCGATTCCATCCATGCAAGAACTCGCCATCAGCCTGCCAGACATGAGCGGTGCCCTGGAAAGTGTGAAAAGCACTTTTTCTGGGAGCAGCATGACGGCAGGCGGGCTAGCCTTGGTCGCCTTCCTTGCTGGGCTCGCCTTTGCGCGAGGCATCGTTTCGCAGATCCTCACCATGCTCAGTCTGGGCCTCTCCGTCCTGGCGGGTCTCTACATCTTCCGCCATCGGGCGGAGGTCTTCGGCGCGTATGGCGCAAACATGAGCACAGACACCCTGCTCATGATGTCTGGTGCGGCGGCCATGCTCACCTTTTTCCTCGCACGGGCCGTCATCAATGTCGTGGCGGGTTTTGGCCTGCTCGCTTTTTTGGGTAGCATCACCGGGTGGAAGGCCGGCCTGCTCAGCCTTTTGCCGTCGGGGGTTATGGTCTGGCTCAGCACCATGGTGCTTCGCCTCGTAGGCAGCGTTTATGGTCTGGAAAACGCCTCCATCCAGCAACAGGGCAAAGGCGAAAAGAGCGACTTCGGAGCCTGGGTGGAACAGCTCGCTCAAAAGGTGGACCGCACCTCCGTGGGCAAGCTGGTGGAAAAACTGGACCCTTATGACTTCCGCGCCACGGCCAACCTAGCCCGGTTGCTCATCCTATGGCCCGATGGGCGCGTGTGGCAGCAGATCGCCGCGAAAGGTCCAGAGACCGCCAAGGCGCTGAACCATCCCGAAATCGCCGCTCTCGGGCGTGATGAAAAAGTACGGCAGGCCATCTCGCGGCAGGACTTTGCCGGCCTCATGCAGTTGCCCCAGGTCCTAGAGACCGCCAGCAACCCAGAGCTGGAGCCGTTCCTCAAAGGCTTGGCGCTGGAGCAGGCCATGGACAGCATCGTGTACCAGCGACGATAAAAAGTCCCACTTTGCCTGATCAATCGGCGAGGTCATCACGTCAGAGTTTTCGCCATTGCCCCATGTCCGAAAAACCCACCTCCCTGCGCACCACCGCCAGCCGCCTGCTCGTCTTTGCCCGGGCGCACTGGTGCATGGCCGCCGTGCAGTTTGTCCTCGCCGTCATCGGCACGTCCTTGATCATCGTCTTTCCCGGCGTGGTGCAGTGGTTTGTGGATGACATCATTCCAAACAAAGACATCCCCGGCATCTGGCGCGCAGGTGGCCTGGCCGTCGGGGCCTTCTTTCTGCGGGAGTTCCTCTTCTACGTGCGCACGCGGCTGAACAGCGTGTTTGAGCAACGGATGATCTTTGACCTTCGTGGGCAGCTCCATCACAAGATCGCCCGCCTGCCGCTGAGCTGGTTTGACCGCCAAAGCACCGGCGACATCCTCACCCGTATGGCGGATGATGTGCCTGCGACCCAACGTGTGATCCTGGAAGGCATCGAGCAAGGCGTCACCTCCATCCTGCAGATCATCATCAGTGCCGTGGTGATGTTTTACACCAACAGCACTTTCGCCCTCATCGTCATGGTGCCCACGCCCTTCATCGCGGCGGGGGGCTGGCTGTTCGCGCGCTGGATCGCCCCCCGGGCCAAGCTGGCACGCGAGGCCAGCAGCCACATGAATTCCCTGCTGCATGACACCATCACGGGCATCCGCCAGATCAAAAGCTACACGGCGGAAGACACCAAGCAGGAAGATTTTAACAACGCCAGCCACGGCCTGCGCCAGGCCCAGCAAAAGCTGATGACCGCCTGGGCCGTTTATAGCCCGCTCATGGGTTTCTTTGGCAGCCTGGGCCTCGTCTTGCTGCTGGGCGTAGGCGCGTATGGAGCCATCCAGGGGAACCTAACCACGGGCGAGCTTTTCAAATTCATCTTTTTGTTAGGCTTCTTTTTCGAGCCCATTGCCCGGTTGCATGGGGTGAATCAGACCATCGTCACCGGCCTGGCCAGCGCGGAGCGCGTCTTCAAAATCCTGGATCAGGAAGGCGAGGAGGATTTGGAAAAAGGCCGTGCCCTGTCCCAGGCCAAGGGCTCCATCGAATTCCGCCAAGTGACCTTTGGCTATCAGCCGGACAAGCCGGTGGTCCATGATCTGAACCTCACCGTACAGCCCCGGCAGACGGTGGCCATCGTGGGCGCGACGGGGTCGGGCAAGTCCACGCTGTTTCAGTTGCTCACCCGATTTTATGATCCGCAGTCTGGCAGCATCACCCTGGATGGCTCATCCATCGCTGACTACAGCCGGGTCTCCCTGCGAGATTCCATTGCCTACGTGACGCAGGATGCCTTCTTGTTTGCCGGGTCTATCCGGGAAAACCTGCGCCTAGGCAAACACGCGGCGGATGATGCCGAAATGTGGCAGGCCCTCAATTTTGCCTGCGCAGAAGAGTTTGTTAGGCGGCATCCGGACGGGCTTGATGCCCAAGTGGGTGAACGCGGCGTCATGCTGAGCGGGGGGGAGCGCCAGCGCATCGCCATGGCACGCGCGTTTCTCAAAGATGCGCCCATCCTGCTCCTGGACGAAGCCACCAGCGCCGTGGATACGAAGTCCGAACAGCTCATCCAGCAGGCTCTCGACACCCTGCGCCAGGACCGCACCTGCCTCGTCATCGCCCACCGCCTCAGCACCGTCATCAGTGCCGATGTGATCTACGTCATGCGCCAGGGGGAAGTGCTGGCCCATGGCCGCCACGAGGAGCTTCTTCTGAGCTGCCCTTACTATCGCGAGCTGGCCAGCCTCGCGCTATTGTGATCAAAGGATCAAATTAGAAGATTTATCATCATCCAACACTTGCCGACCTTGATGCCAGAAGCATCGCACCATGCTCATGACACGGACCGCCCATACCCTACCTCTATGAAGCATTTGGCGAGGGAGAAGGCATGATCGTTGTCGCTTTCAACCAGGCCTTTAACTGAACGATGACTTCCTGGCGATGGCTGAAGAGCAGGAAGTGATCAGCCCATGGAATGGCTTTCAGAGTCACCTGGATTCCCTTTTTGGTCATGGCCGAAGCCGCCCCCTCCACGCTTGACAGAGAAACACGATCATCCTCTGCACCCGAAATGATACAAACAGGCTTGCCCTTCCACTTCACAAAAAACTTGGGAGTCTGGATGACATCCCTGTCCACCACCGGAGAAATCAGGGTGATGGACTTGAACTGATCTCCCAAATCGCGGGCCACGTGACCGACACCCAGACCTCCATTGGAAAGCCCCATCAGATGAATCTGCTTCGAATCAATCGAAACAGTTCGTTTGGCATCTGACAATGTCTGCTGGATCAGTTTGGCAGAATCCTTGGATGTCCAGTTTCCCATCCCATAAGAGGGACAGATCAAGACCATTCCGAGTTCATCCGCAACCTCGGCCAGCAGCCAGGGATAGGCTTTAAAATTACCGCCGCTGCCATGAAGAAAAACCATCGCGGGTGCTGGCACATCCGGCCGCAGACTCGCCGGCACATACAGGAAATAGTGGCCATGATCTGCCCTCTGAAACCACAAGTCATCATAGGCCTGCGGCATCACGGAGCCCAGGGCATGGAAATCCGGGTCTGCTTCCAGTTCCTGATAAATCTCCGTGGTGAGTTGGGAGAGGCGGTGTGCCTGTCCAGAAGTGAAGAGACGGTCCATCAGGGGCACCAGCTTAAAGCCCAACAAAAATTGATCCAACTCCGGCAACAAATTGCCCAAGGCATGTGGTCGAAACCGAGACGATTCCTTCACATAACGGTGCTGGATTCTGGTGCCCTCCCTTGCAGTCCCCGCAGGAGCCACGATGGCAAGCCAGCCCGTGAGAATCACCCATCCCAAACAGGCTGCAAATCCTGTCATTTCCAACCTTTTGGACTCGCGTTCCTTGCCGATGCAGATCAGCAAAGGCCCCAGGCCTATCAACAGCCCGGCCATGCCAAAAACCTTGCTTTCCCAGGACACTCCCGCCTGAAGCAACAGCACTGACAAAGGGACAGCAATAGCAGCCAGCAACAAGCTGGCCATGCGGAATAGTACAGACAACATCTGCACCTATGATTTGATAAAGTGCCCCGATGTTCAATGAGATCATCGCAAACTCTTTACTCAACGAGGTGAGCGGCGTGAGCTACTTCAGCGCCGAATAATCAATCGTCCGCAGGCGGTGCTTTTTAGCACCCATGCGCGGCACGCAGTCCAGCAGGGCCTGGGTGTAGGGGTGCTGGGGATGGTTTAGAATCTGGGAGGTGGGGCCGGTTTCCACGATTTCGCCCCGAAACATCACCGCGACGCGGTCGGCAACATCCTTGATGATGCCGAAATTGTGCGTGATAAGGATGAGGCTCATGTCCAGCCGCTTTCGCAGATCCGCCAGCAGCTCCATGATCTGCTTTTGAATGGTGACATCAAGAGCGGTGGTGGGCTCGTCCGCGATGAGCAGCTTCGGCTGGCAACACAGGGCCATGGCGATCATGACACGCTGCTGCATGCCGCCGCTGAGTTCGTGCGGGTAAGCGCTGAGGCGCTTTTCCGGTTCGGTGATACCCACCATTCTTAGCCAGCTCAGGATTTCGGCATCGCGATCCGTCACTTCCGGACGATGCAGGTCCAGGGCCTCGCCGATCTGCGTGCGCACGGTCAGCACGGGGTTCAACGAAGTAGTGGGTTCCTGGAAAACATAGGCGATCTCCTTGCCGCGGACTTTGCGCAGTTCCTTCTCGCTCATCTTCAGCACCTCATGTCCGGCGATGCTGAGGTGCGTGGCGGTGATGGTGGCGGGTGGCTCCGGCAACAGCCGTGCCAGGGCCAGGGCGGTGGCGCTTTTGCCACTGCCGCTCTCTCCCACGATGGCGATGGATTCCCCCTGCTCCAGTTCCAGGCTAAGGCCCTTCACAGCAACGGCAGGCGGCCCACCATGACGGCGGAACTCGATCTTCAGGTCGCGGATGCTCAGGAGGGAAGACATAAGGGAGAAGAGATGCTACCGGGGACGCGGCAGAATGATGCGGCCCAGCAGACACAATGACAAGGCCCAAAGCGCATACGGCCACGCAAGCAGCAACGGTGCCTGGGGAGTCTGCAAGGCAGCCTGATATGCAGCCTGGAAGCGCACGCCGAGGATCTCCTCGCCCGGGCAACCCAGCGCGACCCACAAGACCAGCCCCCAGGCCGCGACGGAACAAACCATGGAGACAGCCCGCCGGGCCTGATTCCGCCAAAGATGCCGCCGCCAGATCTCCTCAGGGCTCAGGCCGATAGCCAGCGCGCCGTCGCGGATCCGGTCTTCCGCCGTGGGGTGATGCATCTCCTGGTGACGCGGCCACGCCAAAGCCACACAGCCCCAAAAGCCCGCCAGAAAGATGGCTGGCAGCAGCGCACCCAACACGGACATCGTGGCACCTGGCTGGAATGCGGGCAGCAGCCCTGCCAGTGCGCCCGGCAGGTGAAAAGCATCCTCCACAACGGCCAGCCCCAGGACCGCCGGCAGACCCAGCATGGCCACCTGATGATGAAACGGCCGCCGCCCCACCAGACATGCAGCCAGCAGATGTGCCGTCAGCGGTAGCGCCAGTAGAAACAAAGGCGGAGCCCACCACCACACCGAGGTGGCCAGTCGAGACACCGTATCTTCCTGGGCCGGATCTACGGCTGCTGGCATGAGACTGCTGATGGGCAGCCCCCACTGGCCAACCCACTGCCCCACCGCCGCCCAAACCAAGGCCGAAAGGGGAAACAAAGCCACCGCCTGGGCCAGCAGCGCCACCGGCCAACGTGCCCAAGTCCCCAATCCACGTGCCACTGCCGCCAGTGCCTGAGCCGTCGTCACCACGAGCAGCAACGCTCCGAAAAGGAGGCCCAGGCTAACAAGAAGTGAAACAAAAGACATCATACGAAACTATTCGTTCGGCACACGCATCTCCAGCGATTCCAAGGGGCTGGCCCGCAAGAGCCTGCGGAGGGTCAAAGGCCGGTTCAAATCCGGGGACTCCAGAAGAGGGAACCGCGCCCGCCGCACCGCCAATTCCTGTAGATCCCCAATGAGGGGCAGTACGGGCTGCTGGGAAAGAAACCGCTCCTGCAAGGCACGGGCGCGCAGCGGCAGTTGCGACGTCTCAAACTCACCCGCCAGCGCTTCCAAAAAAAGGTCAAGCTGTGGATCGGCCAGTTGCCCAAAGTTGAGTCCGGGCCCCACCTGCCCGCTGTGCCAAAAGGCCATCTGATCCCAGGCTAGTTCATAGTCCAGGCCCAGCAGCACGGCATCAAACCGGCCCGGAGAAAGGTGATCCGCCAGCAAGTTTTCCGGGGCTACGGAAGTGACGGTAACACGCGCGCCCAGTAGGGCCCATTGCCGCGCCAGTTCCTGCGCCAGGGCATCCCGCAGCGCATTGCCGGTGGTGACCAGCAGTTGAAAATCCAAGGACTGGCCGCCTTTTTTCGCCACGCCGGACACGTCCTTCAGCCAGCCTGCAGACTCCAGCTTTTCACGTGCGGCTTTCAGATCAAAGGAGGATGCGACGGGTGGGGGTGAATACCATAGACCGGGCGAAAACAACGGCTCGGCCAACCGGGCCCGCCCACCCTTGGCCAGCAATGTTTGCCGATCCAGGCCCAGAGAAAGTGCTTCCCGCACAGGCAGTTCGGACAGGCGTGAAGAGCGCAAATTCCACAGCACCAGCAGGCGGTTTCGGGGTGGGGTGGGGTGGGCATCCAGAGTGGCCACCTGCCCAAGGTCTGACTTTTCGTTAGGCCACACCACATCCAGCGTGCCTGTGGCCAGTGCCAAGCGAGTTTGCAGCGGCGGCATGGCGGTGAGTGCCTCCAACCTCGTGGCAATGCCCCCCTGCGCCGCCCTGCGGGAGGTCAGCGACAGATGATCCGCCGTCTGGCGTGTGACCTGCCAATCCCCAGCACCTGGGGGTGCGTTGGGCGAACCATCGAGGTGCTTTTCCAGCCAGGCCGCCGGCAGAATGGGAAAGCCTACCCAACTGGCCAACGCGGCTCCGTAGCTGCGGCGATAGGTCACCCGCACCGTGCTGCTGCCCTGCGCCTTGATCTCCTGAATGTGGCGAAAGCCCTCTCGCCCTGGCACCGGATAGCCCAGGCGCATCGCGTGGGCCACCGTGGCCCGCACATCCGCCGCCGTCACCGGGGTGCCATCCGGCCAGGCATGGCCATGAGCATTGAGTTCCAGGTCCAGCACCGGCTCCAGCAGGCCCGCCACCTCTGCCAGCGGCGTCATGCGCGGCACGGGTTGGCCCTTGTCCCGCAGCCAGTTGGCCAGGGCATCCCGCACTTGCAACAACGGGCGGGTGGTCACCAGTTCACAGGTGCCATCTTCATCAAACCATAACCGTACCGTGCTTGGTGCGTGGTCAGGGGCGCTCGCGAAGGCTTCCAGGGCAGTCCGCGTGGTAGGCACGCTATCCAGCCGCAGAAAGGTCAGAGGCAGCAGCGCATCCGTCGCCAAGGCTTGCAGGGCCTCATCTACCCCTGGGCTGCCTGGTTTGGCAAAACGGAGGATGAGGGTGAGCGCCTCGGTGGTCACTTCTTCCAGGGCCCAGGCCTGACGTTGAAGAGGTGGGATTTCTGCCAGCTTTCGCTGCGCCACCTGAAGGGCTTCAGTGGTGGGAAACCAGCAGGTCACACGCTGGTGCCAGGCCCAGCTTTCTGCCAGCCCTGGGGCCAGCCTTCCCTGGCCATCCAGGCGGATCAGTGGCTCATGCAGGAGGTCCAGAATCTGGCGCTCCGCCTCACTGGCGGGGAGGAAAGGGTTCAGTGCCGGGATCTGCCCAGGCAACATCATCACCACTGCATCCGCCCGTGCGGGCAGTGCCCGGTGCACCTGCCAAGCCGCCCAACTGGCGACGCCGAGCGCCACCAGGGGAATGCCGAAGATCAGAGACCGGTTCATGTGGGTTCCAGCCTAGGTGGGGGTGAGGCGGCTTGCAATGGGGTGGGCAAAGCAGCTTGCAGACCACGGGCGGCCAGCAGTCGCAATGTTCCCTCCAGCACCTCCACGCAACTGGCTGGACCATCATGAAGCAGGATGATGGCACCCGGCTTCAGCGAACGGGCGATGAGTTTCAGGATAAGCTGCGGATCCTTCACCACACCGTCAAAACCCCGGCAGTTCCAGATGGCCATGGTCAACCCCAAGGCCCGCAAGGGTGGATCGAGATACAGATTGTGGTGCCCAACAGGTGGGCGGAACCAGAGCGGCCCCTGGCCCAAAATCTCCGTCAACGTCTGCTGGCAGCCAGCCACCTCCGCCCACATGCGGGTGGGCCGCAGCGCCCAGAAACTGCCTGCGGGATGGGTTTGGCTGTGATTCCCTACGAGATGCCCGCGCCGGACCATTTCACGCACCAGCTCGGGATGGCGAGCCGCCTTGTCCCCAATAAGGAAAAAGCCAGCCTTGGCGTGATAACGGTCCAGCAAGTCCAGCATGGCGGGGGTGGTGGCAGGATCAGGACCATCATCCACCGTGATCCACACTTGGCCGGCGGCTGTTTGCTCGGGCGAAAGCTCAGACACATGCGGCCCGAACCACCTGACCCAGGGCAGAATGCTGCCGTAGCCGATGACCAAAAACGTGGTGCAGAAAATTCCCAGTGCCCAACCCCAATGTCCGGTAACAAGACAGATCACACACCCGCTGGCGGGCAGCAGGCTGATGACAAAACGCCGCTCATTTTCACGGCGGCAGTCAGCAGGCTGCTCAGGGATCGGCAGGGCCATCCAGAATGACGGTTACCGCTTAAGCTTCCGCTTCAGGCGCATCCAGGTCGGCACATCGAGGTCTTCCCCACCCGAGGCGAGGGCAGGCTCCGTGTCCTTGAAGCGGCCGCGGTCCTGGTCCGAGAAGCCAAGATCAATCTGCTCCTGATTCGTTGGCTTTTTGGCGACCACCGTGTTGGCAGGAGGCGCGTAGGCCAGATCTTCCGGCGGCAGGTTCGTGCGGGCCACCACGGCAGCCAAGGGCGAAGTGGCAGGACGAGGCTGTTGCACCGGTGCTGGGGCGACGGCCTGCGGCTGAGGAGCCGGGGCGGGTGCCGGAGTCATGAAGTCTTCGATGCGGAGCCGCGCAGGTGCGGGTGCCGGGGCGGGCTCAGGAGCCAGGGGCTCGGGCTCAATCTCAGACTCAGGCAGGAAGCTGGAATGAGAAACCGAAGGTTCCTCTTCTTCATAATATTCCTCTTCTTCGTATTCCTGCTGGACAGGAGGCTCTGTGAACTGGCTGACGGCAGCGGGTGCCTCAGGGAAAAGTTCGGGCTCGTCTTCCACAGATTGAGCCGGGGCTTCAGGCTCTTGGGGAGTCAGGGAGATGATCTCATCGTCCTTGAACAACAGGTCCATGGAATCATCCCGAGTCAAAGGGGCTGCGGCACGCGCCGGAGCGGGGGCGGGGGCGGGCTGGGGCTCGATAGCCGCAGGAGCTGGGGCGGGTGCCTGACGAGGTGCCCGAGAACGCGGGGTGGGAGCGGGGGTTGCTATTGCTGAGGCAGCCACGGGTGCTGGAGCTGCTGCGACGGGCGTTGCAGCCACCGCATCGGCCAGACTTGGCATCGGGCGGTCCGTCATCGGCAGCATGTTCGCCGGAGGGGCAGCCGCTGCGATGGTGTTGAGCTGGCTGAGGCCCAGAGAGCTGATCAGCGTGACAGAAATGGCGTCTCCCAGGCGGGCATCCACGGCCACGCCAAAAAGGATGTGCGTATGGTCGGGCACGTGGCGGCCCAGTTGTTTCATGACGGCATCTACCTCCATGAGGGTCAGCGTCTCGCCACCGGCGATGTGGACCAGCAGGGTCTTCGTCTGGTGCAGCAGGCGGCCTTGATCGATCAGCGGACTCTTCAGCGCACGCTTCAGGGCCTCTGCCCCGCGGTTCTGGCCACGGGCTTCACCAAAACCAAACAGGCAGCGACCGTTCGAGGTGCTGAGCGCGCTGGTGAGGTCGTCAAGGCCCAGCTTCACCAGACCGGGGGTGGAAACAATGGTGGAAACCGCACGCAGGCTCTGGGCGATGAGTTGGTCCGCTTGCGCAAAGGCTTTCTGGATGCCGTCCTTCGGGAGGATCAGCTCGCCCATGCGATTGTTTTCAAACAGGATGAGGGCGTCGGCGCGTTTTTGAAGCTGGTTCAGCGCCTCTTCCGCCTGGTTCAGACGGCGACGGCCTTCAAAGCTGAAGGGCATGGTGGCCGTGACAAAGACCAGGGCGTTGGAAGCCTTGGCAATTTCGGCGATGACGGGGGCAGCTCCGGAACCGGTGCCGCCGCCAAGGCCAGCGCAGATGAAAACAATGTCGTGCCCTTCGATGGCCTGACGGATTTCCTCGCGGGAAAACATGGCCGCCTCACGGCCCAGGTCCGGGTCACCCCCAGCACCGATACCGCGCATCAGCTCGGCACCCAGTTGGATTTTGACCGGGGCCATGGCATGGCCCAGCACGCGAATGTCGGTGTGCATGCAGACCAGATGCGCCTCCACGGTGCGGTCCAGCGTGATGCGGTCCAGGACATTGCTGCCTGCGCCGCCGATGCCGACAATGCAGGTACGAAGGGCGGGCTTGTTGGGTTCTTCCCGCTGCGAGTGACGATCGTATTCAACCATAGTACGGCGTGGCTAGAGGGTGAGCTAAAGAGGAGGGTGAAAAATCAGATGGCGACAGACAGAAGATCCGCCATCCGATGTGCCAGCCTTTTGAGCGGGGACAGGAAGGGCTTTTCTTGGTCCAGGATCTGCGCATAACGAATGAGACCGATAGGGGCGGAGAATTGAGGATTCTCGAAAGTAGCAGTCACGCCACTGACGGGAGCTGAACCTGCACGCGTTACCTTCATTCCAAACACTTCTCGGGCCACTACGTCAATTCCTTTTAGCAGGCTCGTGCCTCCCGTGAGATAAACTCCGGCGGCAATGCGGCCCGTGTGCCCTTCGCAGCGCTGATGCACCTGCTCCAAAATTTCCCGAACCCGCAGGTAGATGACTTCGTTCAAAAAGGCGCGCTCCACCTCACCCAGCACGTAGCCCGTGTCATCTTCCACGCGCACCATTTCCCCAGGGGGCACATCTTCGTATTCACAGCTTCCTTCGGTCACCTTCAGCGCCTCAGCCCGGCCATGCGGGATCTGCAGCGCCATGGCGATGTCCTGGCTGATGTGGTCCCCGCCCAGTGGGATGCAGCCGGAGATAGTCAGCATGCCATCTTCATAAAGAACGAAGTCAGCGGTGCCGCCACCCAGGTCAATCATCATCGCGCCTTCGCGCTTCGCCTCGCGGTTCAGCACCACCTGAGCGGCGGCGATGCCATTGAAGACCACGTCTTCCACTTCTAGCGGCACTTCCTTCACACACTTGATGGAGTTCTGGATGCGCGGCAGGCTGCCGTGGACGATGTGGTAGTCCGCCTCCAGTTGCCGGGCCTGACGGCCGATGGGCTGACGAACGGCCTCCACTCCATCCACAATGTACTGGCGGGTGACGCTGTGCATGGAGATGCTGTCCTGCGGCGCAGGCACATTGCGGGCGATCTCCTTCACCTCCTCGACATCGTCTTCCGTGATCTCGGACTGATCCGCCGGCAGGCGGTAGCAACCGCGGTTGTTCACGCTTTCAATGTGGCCGCCGCTCACGCCCAGGAAAACGTTCCGGATCATGACATCGCTGTAATCTTCTGCCCGGACGAGGGCGTCGTTCAGGCAGGTGTGGACGGTATCAAAGTCCACGATTTCGCCTTTGCGGACGCCGCGTGAGGGAGCCGTGCCGACACCCAGGATCTTGATGGTGCCGTCGCGCTTCGCCTCGCCGACGACGACGCAGATCTTGCTGGTGCCGATTTCCAGGCCTGCATAGATGGTGGTCTTCGCCATAATGTGTCAACGAACTGAGGTGGATTTTGAGAGGGTAACAGGGACGGGGCTTTCGGGCTGCAAGCCAGCCAGGTCAGGCGGCTGACGAAAGGTGATGGGGACATTCTGCCGGGCCAAAAGATTCAGCGTGCCGATCTCCCACCGACGCTGCCGAGCCTCCAGACGAATTCGGTCCAGACGTGCGAGCTGCACATCCAGGTCATCCACCCCAAAGGTGATGACGGATTTGTCGGCAAAAGTGGCCACCATGGAGTAGGGCGTCTGGATATCCAGGCTGCGCACCTGCGGCTGCCCCTGTTCAAAGCGTTCTTCTAGCTCGTGCAGCAGCTTCAGAGCGGAGGTCAGTTGTAGATCCTGAATGGCCACGCCAGCGGTCTTTTGCGCGAGCGCAGAATAGCGAATCACGGGCAGTGCGGTGAGGGATTCCGTCACCACATCGCAAGGGAAAGGCACGGCCTCGTGGTCCAAAAGGTAACCCACCTCCGAACGACCGGCGACCATACCCAGCTTGGGACAATCCAGCCAGGCCACAGGCTGGCGCTGGGTGATGCGCAGCGTCATGAGACCGGCATCAAAATCACGTTCGATCGCGACGTCCTTCACGGGGGCAAGCTGGCGCAGGCGGGTGTGCAGGGCACGCATGTTGATGGTCAGCAGGTTTTCCCCACGTGTCAGCAGCGTCGCTCGGACGATCTTTTCCACCGTCAGCGGGCCGCTGGTCTGCACAGCCACATCACGGAGCTCAAACTGCGGATTTTTCAGGATGGATTCCTGAACGGTGATCTTCAACAAGGCCAGGAAACAGATGACGACAATGAGTCCAAGAGCCCATTTGAACCCGCGCCGATGGGCCGCCTGTTTCTCCATCTCGCGAATCTTCGGGGAATCCACCCGCAGGCACACGTCCATGGTCACACCACCAGCCTTGGAGGACTGCTTTTTCGCAGTACTGCGAGGCGGCTTCGGAGCCGGGGCGGAAGCTTTCTTGGGAGGGGGCATGTTCGGGAGAAGATGACCTCAAGACCCTTAAGTCTTAATGATCAACTTTTATTAAATACCTGAAACGCTGTCTAAGCGCCATGACTTTTCTGGAAAAAAGAGTGGCTGCGGTCTTTCGCGCCCTGTCCGCTCACTCAAGGCCTGGCAGCCAACGATAGTTCAATGATGCGCACGCAGAGGTCGGGGAATTCGATCCCCACCGCCAGCGCCGCCTTGGGCAGCAGGCTGCTGCTAGTCATGCCGGGGATGGTATTGATCTCGAGAACGAAAGGCTCACCATCGTTTCTCAGCATCACATCCACGCGACCATAGACCTCCGTGCCGCAGGATTTAAAAGCAGCCATGGCAGCCTCCTGCACGCGGCGGGTGGTGGCCTCATCCAAGTCTGCCGGGCAGTGGTAGTGCGTCTTGCCCGTGCCATTCAGCCACGGGTACTTGTTACTCATGTCATAGAATCCATCCACGGGCTCGATGTGGATGATCGGCAGCACTTGATCTCCCAGGATGCCGATGGTCAGCTCCTTCCCCTCCACGAATTCTTCGATGAGGGTGGAGCTGCCGTATTTTTTCGCTTCCTCAATGGCGCTCACCCACTCCGCTTCCGTACGACAGATGTTCACCCCCACACTGGACCCCTCACGCGGCGGTTTGGACACCAAAGGAATGGAAATCGTCAGCGGTTCGCTGCCATCCAGCAGGTAGTTTTGGGAACGCGGGGTGGGCACACCCGCATCGACAAATCGTTCCTTGCTCTGAGCTTTGTCGAAGGCGATGCGGCTGCTCTCCACTCCGGCACCGGTGTAGGGAATGCCACGCTCTTCCAAAATTGCCTGCAACTGGCCATCTTCACCGAAGGTGCCATGGATCAGATTCATGGCGATGAGGGCATCCGCAGGCACGTCAAAGTCTGGCCCGGTCACGTCCACTTCCACCACCTCCGCTCCCTTGGTCTTCAAAGCGGCGACGACACTCTCCGCCGTCTTTTTAGACACTTCGCGTTCCGAACCGGGGCCGCCAAAGAGGACGGCGATCTTCTTGCCTGTGATGTCGAGCATGGTGCCCCAGATATGCTCTCACTCCCACGCTCGTGCAAGAGCGCCTCACGAAAATCCCCAGACACAGCCTTGCCACCACCGCCTCCACTCCATAGCCTGCGCGCATGAAAATGCTGCCGCTGCTGCTGATCGGAGTTTCCCCGCTGGCCTGGGCCGATGAAAAACGCGATGCCCTCTTTGCCACTTCCGTGGAGGCCATGTTCCCCAAACTCGTCGAAACGCGGCGCGACATCCATGCCCACCCGGAACTCTCCAATGAAGAGGCCCGCACAGCCGCCCTGGTGGCCGAGCGTCTCCGTGCCCTGGGCCTGGAAGTGCAGACGGGCGTGGCCAAACATGGAGTGGTGGCTCTGCTCAAAGGTGGCCAGGAGGGCAAGTGCGTGGCCGTGCGAGCCGACATGGATGCCCTGCCCATCAAGGAACTGCGCTCCGTCCCCTATCGCTCCAAAAATCCCGGTGTGATGCATGCCTGCGGTCATGACCTGCACACCACCGTGGCCCTGGGCGTGGCGGAGCTGCTGGCCAAACATCGGGACCAGGTCAAAGGCAGCGTGAAGTTTCTCTTTCAACCTGCTGAGGAAGCCATGCCCGCCACCTTCAAAGGGGAGTGGGGTGCGAAGCTGATGGTGACCGAAGGGGCCATGGCCAATCCGAAGCCAGATGCCGTTTTCGGCCTGCACTGCACCACCTCCGTCGCACCGGTGGGCGTGATGGATGACGAGGTACATTTCCTCAAGGCAGGCCAAGTGGCCTACACCATCGGTGCGGACAACGCGAACAGCGACCGCTTCCAAATCACCATCCGGGGCAAGATGGCCCACGGCTCCGCCCCACACAAAGGCGTGGATGCCATCGTCGTCGCGGCCGAGGCCATCAGCGCCTTGCAGACCATCCGTAGCCGTCAGACCAATACCCGCCAGCCACTGGTCATCAGCATCGGCACCATCCAGGGCGGCCAGCGGGAAAACATCCTGGCCGAGGAAGTGACCCTGGGCGGCACCGTGCGCACCTACGATGCCGGTTTCCGCGATGGCGTGGTGGAGATGATGCACCGCATCCTCAAAGGCATCACCGAGGCCCACGGTGCCACTTACACCATGGAGTACCGCATCGGCTACCCCAGCATCATCAACCAGGAAGCCCTCGTCAAAGCGACGCTGCCCGCCTTTAAACGCCTCCTGGGTGAGGCGAATGTGCTGGAGGTCATCCCTGGCATGGGTGGCGAAGACTTCTCCTACTTCGCCCAGGTGAGCCCTGGATTCTACTTTCGGTTAGGCGTGGCCAACGAGGAAAAGGGGATCATTCACGGAGCTCACACACCGATGTTTGATGCGGACGAGGACAGTCTGAAAACGGGAGTCCAAGTGATGGCGGCGGCCGTCTGCGACTTTCTGAATGCGAAGTAGGCGATGCGCTGCCAAGGCTAAGAGTCAGCCTACGACCGCTCCATAGCAGCCACCTTTCGCAAATCTTCCAGCCAGGCTTTTACGACGATGCGGCTGGTGTCATTGCAAGCCTGTAATCCATAGGAATAGGGCCGATGACCAGTCGTGTGGGGGAAGGCGATGTCGTGGATTCTTGGGTTTGCCTCTCCGCTGTCACCAATCACCCGGTAGCTAGGATCAATGTCAATGCCGCCCGTCTTGAGCAGCGTATTTCCATGGATTTTTAACAGCAGTTCAGGGTCTTCCTTCGCCAGTTTGGCCACGCTTTGGGATCGGTAAAAAGCGGCGCAGGCTGGGCGGACGGTTTTGTTTTTTACCAAGCTCGGGAAGGGATAGTCTTCCAGCTCCAGGGGGCCCTGACCACTGCAGTCTATGAACATCTCATAAGTATAGGTGGAGGTGTCAGCTTCCTGCTCCACCTCAACCACCGTATGCCGCTTGGCTTTTGATTTTCTGACATGGGTGACAGAGCCGGGAATCATCTCTAGCTTGCCCGCATCGTACAGGGCTAGAATGGTATTCCCTGAAGGCAGAGGCATGGCTGCGATGACATTGAGAAGGAATGGCATCAACTTTTTATGCAGGATGACATGGTCTTCCGCCGGCATATAACTGGAGTAATAGTTGAGGGTGTAGATGAGGTCATCCATCCTTTCCTTCCAGTGGATGGGCCGATGCATTTTCACGGATTCTTCGGCCTCCTTCATCTCAATGCGCATGCCTTCAAACGCATTGTCGTATTCATGCTGCTGGCTCATTTCCTCGATGAAATCGAGCAGCTTAAAGGAAGGGTCCTTCAGCCGTTTCACCATCTTGGGCAGGTCATCTTTCTGAAAGGCCTCTTGAAGCACAGGACGGCAGACTTGGTCGAAATAAGTTTCCAACCTCAGCCTGCCCTTGGCATCCATCAGCTTGGCCATGTCTGTAGGACTGACATGACGATAAATTTCCCGCATGGGCTCCTCCTGGTCGAACTGCAAGTGCGGTAGCAGTCCTTTCGAAGAGTGCATGACCATCTTGAATCCTTCCGTGCCGGGGTGGGGTCGGTAAGTCAGGGCATCGCCTTTAGGGATGAAGTCACCATGCCGGTGGGCCAATGAAGAAATCACATCAAAGGCACTGAGCGAGGCCCCCAGGGTACCGATGACAAAGTTGTAGTGTTCCCCGTCCTTGGGCAGCAGTTTGGCCATCGGCCATGGGGACGCGTAATAGCCAGCTTCGGGTACGTCCTTTTCAGGCCAGCGGTGGCCGGTGGCGATGATCACGCGATCAAACTCATAAGCCTCCCCTGACTGGGTGAAAAGGGTGATTCGCTGGCTCTCGGCATCGTCTCTTACATCCAGCACTTGGCTGTCGGCATGGCTGTGAACCCGGATGCCCGCTTCGGTCAGCCAAGCTTGTAGCAGTTGATACTGCGCTTTGAAATACTGGCCGAGAGCTAAGCGACCGTACACTTCATCCTCTTTGATTTCCACGCCCTCCAGACCTAGGTCCGCGAGGACGGAAGGAGCCTGGGAGCGGAGCCAGTCAGCCAAGGTCGTGGGCAGCTCAGGCAATTCCTCGGACGAGATATTCGACATGTTGTAGATGTCCGTGGTCTGTGGCGTGTAGGGCATGCCCATGCCGATGAAGGCATTCTTTTCAAAGACCACAATTTCACCCAGCGTGGGTCTGAGGCTAGCGGCGTGATCCAGGATGTGCTTGAGCAGGTAGATCGCCGAAGGGCCACTGCCGATGATGGCGAGAGATTGAGGACGGTTCATGCGGGAGAATGAGTTGAGGCATCCAATCTTCGTGTGGGAGCCATTTGATGGCCTTGATGCGAACTTGAATAACCGCACGTCATGGAAACCAACGATCCCCCTCTGCACCCGCCGCTGGAAGATGTGGTGCTGGAGGACGTGCCGGTGTGGGATGCTGAACTCGTTCACATCTACATCTCACCGGGGCATGATTACTGGGGCAGACTGGGCGAAGGACGGCTGCAGCATGGCATCCAGCAGGTGAGCCAGGTGGAGTGTGTCGCTGGTCGTGGACTGCGAGGAGACCGTTACTGTGAGAGAAAGATGGGACACAAAGGACAGGTCACCTTTTTTGATGCCCAGGTGGTGGAGGACATCCGCAGCCGCTTTCGTCTGCCTAAACTGCCTGCTTCCGTGTTCCGGCGGAACTTGATCGTCCGGGGGCCTCGATTGCAAGATTGGTTAGGCAAGCGTTTCCTTTTTCAAGGCATCGTCTTTGAAGGGGCTCAGGAGTGCCAGCCATGCCACTGGATGGACAGGGTGGTTGCAGAGGGCTCCGAAGATTTTTTATCCTCCGATTTTCGGGGCGGACTGAGAGCCAAGGTGATCACGCCAGGCATCCTGCGTGTTTCGGAAGAGCTGCTAGGCTGAGATGAAGCCATCATCCAGAGAAGAGCGGGCATCCATAAAAACCGCTGCATTCTTGCCAAACTAACCCTGTTCATGGCAAGACCTTCCTGCTAATGCTAGGTCCGCTGCCACCCCCAACTCAGACCCCATGAAACTTAAACTGGACCTTCACGACTTCCGAGTGCCCGATGGCAAGCCTTTCCGAATCTCCAAGGCGAAGACCAAGGTGAAGGATCTTTACACGGACAGTGCTCATTACGAGACACTCATCGCTCAGTTTCGTGAGGAGATTGATGACCTCCAACAAAAGATGTATGCGCAGGATCGCCAGGGGCTGCTGCTCATCTTTCAGGCCATGGATGCGGCGGGGAAAGACAGCACCATCAAGCACGTGATGAGCGGGGTGAACACCCAAGGCGTAGAAGTCCACAGCTTCAAGCGTCCGACGAGTGCCGAGCTGGATCACGACTTTCTCTGGCGCACCTCCCGCGTGCTGCCACAGCGTGGCCGCATCGGCATCTTTAACCGCAGTTACTATGAGGAAGTGCTTTGCTGCCGCGTGCACCCCGAGATCGTCACTGACATCCAACGTCTGCCGGAGAAGACCACCAAGAATCTGGACAAGCTGTTTGCCGATCGCCTCAAAGACATCCGCAACCTGGAGGCCTACTGCCACCGCAACGGCATTCGCATTGTGAAGTTCTTCCTCAATGTTTCCAAGGATGAGCAAAAGAAACGCTTCCTGGCCCGCATTGACACGCCCAGTAAAAACTGGAAATTCGAAGAAGGCGACGTGAAGGAGCGTGGTTTCTGGAAGGAGTACATGCACGCCTATGAAGACGCGATTCGCAACACGGGGACGGAGGAGTGTCCCTGGTATGTCGTCCCAGCGGATGACAAGAAAAACATGCGCCTCATCGTCAGCGCTGCCATCTTGCATGAAATGCAGGGTATGAAACTCAAGTACCCCGAGCTGCCTCCGGAACAGAAGGCCCAACTGGCCGTGGCCAAGAAGCTGCTTTTGGAAGAAAAATAGGTTCGTCCATCGGCAACCAAAACAGCCCACCCAGGTGACTGGGCGGGCCGCTGGGTTCAACCCAAATCACTTCTTCCCAAAGAACGCGGCCAGCTTTTGCAGGTCCTTCGGCTCCGCCGGTTTCATGGCGCTTTCGATGGCCTCCTGCTGGATGGCGCAGAGTTCACTGATGCCCTTGCGGCCGACGACCAGCATGGCATCCAGCTCCGCCTGGCTGAAGGTGGCCTCTTCTCCGCTGCCCTGGATTTCCACAAAGTCGCCCTTGTCCGTCAGCACGAGGTTGCAGTCCACATCGGCATCGCGGTCTTCCACGTAGCAGAGGTCCAGAAGGGTCTCGCCCTTCAGCACGCCGGCGCTGATCGCAGCCACCTTTTTGGTCATCGGCTGCTGGGTGATTTTGCCTTTTTCCAGCAGGCGGTTGAAGGCGATGGAGGCGGCAATGCAAGCCCCGGTGATGGAAGCTGTGCGGGTGCCGCCATCTGCCTGCAGCACGTCGCAATCAATGCAGAGCGTGCGCTGGCCCAGCTTCTTGAGGTCCACCACGGCGCGCAGGCTGCGGCCGATGAGGCGCTGAATTTCGATGCTGCGGCCATCGGGGCGGCCCTTGCTGCTGTCGCGGTCTTTGCGATCCAGCGTAGAGTAAGGCAGCATGGAGTACTCAGCCGTCAGCCAGCCACCCTGGACATTCTGCACCTTCATCCAGCGTGGCACTTCTTCCTGGATGGTGGCGGCGCAAATGACGCGCGTATTGCCAAAGGCGA
Source organism: Prosthecobacter algae (assembly GCF_039542385.1). Classification (NCBI taxonomy): domain Bacteria; kingdom Pseudomonadati; phylum Verrucomicrobiota; class Verrucomicrobiia; order Verrucomicrobiales; family Verrucomicrobiaceae; genus Prosthecobacter; species Prosthecobacter algae. The sequence goes on from NZ_BAABIA010000005.1 coordinate 195,418, forward strand.
TCAGCACCGAAGCGGTGGCATGGGGAGCAACATCCAGGATGTACTCAATGGGGCGAAGTTGGTCGTAGGTGCGTCCGTCGGGTCTAGGCATCGCACGCCTTAACGTCATCAAGTCCTATGGTCAAGGCAGTCGTCAGCCTCAGACGCGGATCATGTCCTTCACCACCTGAAACCACAGGTAAAAGCAGCCGCGCCAGGAGTAGCGGAAGACGCCGTCTCCCGCTGGCTCGATGACCCCGATGGTGATGTTATGGTCAATCTGCGCGGTCATATCGCGCTCGATGTAAGTGGACAATTCCTCCGTATCCAGATCCACCAGTTGCTCCCGCAGGCCCTGCTTGGTCAAAAAAGCCTGATGGGAAGCCACCAGACTTTCCATGGAATCTGCATACACCTGCCGGTTCACCACCTGCTGGGGTGAAAACTGCATGGTGGGGGCAAAAGGGTAGTTGGTGGTGGTGCAGGTCACCCCCTCCCGCGTGCGGGAGGTGAGGCTGACGTAGGAAAAGGCAAACTCTCCCTGCTGCGCCAGGGCGATGGAGGCCTGGGTACGCATCTCCGCGTGGTAAAAGAGGCGCATGAAATGGTCCGTTTCGTTCCACTTCCAGCCCGTGTCCCCGGCTTCGGTGAATCCGGCAGCCTCGGTTTCCCGGCTCAGTTCTTCCAGGTCCGGGAAGACATCGCGAGAAGGTGGAAAGCGGTGTTTCACCTCACTGCGGATGGGGAAACGGAGCTGGCGCACCCGACCGACGATCTCCAACCAGGGAAGCATGAACCAAAGGGCGATGCCAAAGGCACCCGCCGCGTGGCTGTCGGTGAGAAAATATCCCCCGAGGTATGAGGCCCCTAGATAGGCCAGCCAACCGAGCTTTTGCAAAAAGCGATTGTCAAAAGTACGGCAGGCAATCGCGAACACGACGGTCGCGGCCAAATAGAGGAATTGCTGAAGAGCCATTTCGAACGGAGGCGGCCGCCAAGGATCAGCCGCCTGTCTCCTACCTATAAACTGACGCCGGAACCGAGGCAACCATTCAAATCCAGCCGGGTTCCCGGGCGGTTTTGTCTTTTCAGCCTCCAGTCCATCCCATCATACTGCCCTAAATGCAGCGCCGTCACTTCCTGAAAACTGCCGCCCTCAGCGCCACCCTGCCCGTCTGGGCCAGCGCCCAAAGCCCTGACGCCGTCCGGGTCATCGACACCCACACGCATTTTTATGACCCCACCCGCCCCGGAGGCGTCCCCTGGCCCAAGGCTGGCACTCCGCTGCATCGCAAGGTGATGCCCGCCGACTGGCAGGCGCTGGCCAATCCGCTGGGGATCAAAGAAACCGTCATCGTCGAGGCCAGCCCTCTGGTGGAGGACAACCAGTGGATCCTGGATCTCGCCGCGCAGGAAAAATGCATCGTCGGTTTCGTCGGCAACCTAGATCCCAATGACGCCCAGTTTGCTGCCCATTTGAAACGTTTCGCCATCAATCCCCTCTTCCGTGGCATCCGCTGGCGGGGAGATTTGGTGAAGCTGGATGCCAATCTGGACAAGGTACAGGCCGGGGCCAAACTGCTGGCTGAGCATGACCTGGAACTGGACCTCAACGGTCCAGCCACGGCTCTTCCCCAGGCCACCCAACTGGCCAGCGATGTACCCGCTCTGCGTATCGTTATCAATCATCTGGGCGGGTCCGGCGACCCCCAAGCCCTGAAACCGGAGTGGAAGGAAAACATCCGCCTGCTGGCGCAACGGCCCAATGTTTACATGAAAGTCTCTTCCCTGGTGGAGCAGGTGCCCGGCAAAGAAGGCCAAGCCCCGCGCGAGCTGGACTACTACCTGCCGGTGCTGAACCATCTCTGGGAATGCTTCGGCCCGGACCGCCTGATCTATGGCAGCAACTGGCCTGTTTCAGATCGTGGCGCTCCATATGAAACCGTCTTCCGCCTTGTCGCCGAATTCTTTCGTTCCAAAGGACGCGAGGCCGAGGAAAAGTACTTTTGGCGCAACTCCCTGGCGGCCTATCGGTGGATCGAACGGACCTGATTCACTGCCGGGCTGCTGCTTCCGGTAGGGGCATGGGCTGCGCGATATTTAGCGTAGGAACGGCACCTGAACGCTGGTTGGCTGGTTCTTGGGGGATGGTCTGCACCGGAAGCTGGGCTGGCTGCGGGTTGGCCAGCCCTTGTCTGAACCGGGCAACTTCTTCTGGGGAAGGAACGATGGCCTTACGGATGATGACCGGCTCCGGAGCAGGCCGGGGTGCAGGAGCATCCTGCTTCGACAGTGGCGGGCTTGCCAGCGGTGCGACAGCCGTCTTGATCTTGGCAGGTGCTGGAGGAGGCTGTTCCGTAGGAGGTGGAGATGGCGTGGCCTGCGGAGTTTTGTCCACAGGAGCCGTTGGAGCTGCGGTCACCGCGGGTGCTGGGACAGTGACCAAGGGCTGGTGAGAGACCACTTGTTTGGAAGCGGGAACCGGGGGAATCGTGGCCTCTGGCTCGATCACCGTGACTTCGTTAGCAGGGGATTTTTCTGCCAGAACTTCGGCCACGACGGGGGTTGCAGGAACTTTCGGCGCTGGCTTTGCGCTGGAGAACACCCACCAACTGGCGAACCCCAGCATCACGGCCGCCACAGCAACCCAGACGGGCCATCCCAAATAGGCCTGTGATTTCGAACGATTAAAATCGACGGGTTTGAAACGTCGGGAGACCGGGGGAGATGGCGGATCGTCCAGGGAATCAGCATCGCTGTCGTCCCTCCATTCGTTGTCGAAATCCGAGACACTGCCGACACTTTCCATTTCTCCCAGCGGGACCGACAGACCCCGCAGACGGGCGGCGAGATCCGGCCCGGAGGAAGTGCCATTCATCAGCACCTCGTATTGGGTCAAGAACTCCGCAGGACTGACCACTTGCCCATGATGACGGGATTTCTCCAGGCATTCCCGGATGAAATCCGCCAGCAATTCAGGCATGGCCTCAGGAAACTGGGGGTGGATCCCCCCCTGACGCTGCCCAGTGAGGAGGTAGGCGGCCAAAGCCACGAAAGCGCGGCTGCGATAATCGCGATCTGCCAGATGGCCTTCCGGATGCTCGCCATGCTCGGGCTTGTCCACCAAAGGCGGTTCGTAAAGATTGCGCATCGTGAGGTGCGCACGCAGCTTCACCTGAAAAGTCGGCCACGCATCCAGGCGCTTTTGCATGAGGCGGTCATGGTCGCGGCTCATCAAAGGACCGTTTTTCCCGACACGGAGCATGATGTTGGAAGGGTGCAGATCCAGCCGCTGGACACCGCATTCCAGGGCTTGTTCCTGCCCGGCATGGACTTGACGCAGCAGCACGGCCACCTCCTGAGGATTCAGCGTGATGCGCTCGGCCAGGAGCCTGCTCAGGGAAAAACCCGGCTCCCTTTCTTCCGTGAGGAAGGTCCAGTCTGGGCTTTCCCAAAGACTGAGGCTGCGCAGAATATTGGGGTGCTTGTCCGCATTGAATCGCCATGTTTGCAGCGGCACAGCTTCATACTGCGTTTTTTCCACAATGCGGGCCGGCGGGAGCAGATGCACCGTCACGGGCTGCTCGTTTTTCGTGTTGAAACACGGGATGGAAAACGGATAGCGGCGAGCATTGTCTTCGCCTTCCACGCGGAAACGGTTCCCAAGAATGATCTCCACCGGGACATTCTCCAGCAGCAGGTCCTGCAACTGCGAACGCGGCTGCAAGGCGGGAATAAGCACCAGTTGTTTGCGGGGGTTGCGGGCGTTGATACTGCTGACGATGGCACCGATGGCCTCCCGAACATCATCTCTGACTTTTTCGATGGATGTGGGGCAGTTGGCGGGATCCGTCAGCGCGGTCCGCATGGCCGTGCGCAGCCCCGTGGGCAGGGAGGTCAACGAGGGAAAACGGTCAGGATTGTCCCCGGCATAAGTTTTGCCTGTCAGCATCAGGAACATCAGTTCACAGACCTGGATCACCAGGCGTGCGCCCGTGTTTGCATCACTCTCGGTCGCTGAGAGCCCGTAATCGTAGATCCGAAGCTGGAGAAAGGTATCTTCAAGCGTGGTCATGACCACGCGGTCCAGCCGAATCTGCGAAACCAGGCGCGGATACTTTTTCAGGTGCAAAAGATCATCCAGGAGCTGGAAAACCAGGGAAAACACCATGGCAGGCTGCAGAGGTCCCCGTCGCCGGATGTAATCTTCGATGAACTCGCCATCGTTGAGATTGCTGGTGTAATAAACAAGTCCTTGGTCTTCACCGACGTCCTGGATGCGCATGAAGGAAGCACCGCGAATCTCAGAGGCTTCCTTCGCCCGTTCAAAGGCCGATTTTTTGGCCACGGAATCCAGGGTGCGACCACTGCGCAGGATGTGCAGTTCCACCAGCCGCTTGATCGACTCATCGAAAGCGAGGAAAACCACCTCATCGGGTGAACGCACCAGCCCTACCGGTTCTCCACCGGCACGGCGAGCGATCATGAGATGACCAAAGCTTTCGATTTCAGGGACCATTGCAGCAGGCGACGAAGGGAGAGCAGGACCACAAAAGGAACATTTCGCCGAAGCTCAGAGCGAGCCAAATTCGAAAAGAAACGAATGCGGAATGCCTCTTAATGTAAGGCAATCAAACCTTTTGGCAAAAAAATTCCAGTAAATCTAATAATTATAAACACAGAAATACCTAAATTTATGGATTTTTATAATAATAAGAGTCGTGAGCGCGGTTTTCGCGTCACCTACGATTTGTTATTTCACTTTTAACCAGGGCAGCTCATCGAGCGATAAAGCCTGCCTCACTGCCCAACCTTGCCGAAAATGCGTTTGCTCCTGGTTGCCCAAGGCTGCATAACTGCGCCATCTGTCTCCCCCCATGCAATTCGTTTTCCCTACCACTCTTCAACTTGGTCATGAACACAGCGATGGGTTTCACCAGGAGCTGCTGCGTGGGCTGACCCACAAGTTGAACAATCTTTTGGCAGTTATCCAGGGATTCAGCAGCCTGATTTTGATGACGGATGACCTGGATCCGGGTGTGGCAGAGAACATGCAGCACATTCGTGAAGCTTCCGTCGGCGTCTCCGCCCTCAGCGAGCGCATTCGCTCCGCAGGCGGCTGCGCCAAACTGACCCTGCAGCCTCTGAGCCTGAATGAGTATCTGAGCGTGGTGGAAGGCGCACTTTTGGAGCCCTTTACCAAGAACGGTGTGCAGTTAGAAGCCGATGTGCAGCAGGGGCTGCCACCTGTGCAGGTGGACCCCACGAAGTTTAAGGACATCCTCATCGAACTGCTGAGAAACGCTGCTGAAGCCGCAGGCAAGACCGGTGGTCGTGCCATGCTGAAAATCGCCGGCCCGGGTGTCATCACTCCAGTCGAGCAGCGTCGCGTAGACATCCTGGTCAGCAATACAGGCTCTCAGATCGCCCAGGAAAAGCTGGCCGAAGTGTTCCGCCCCTTCCACGGCTCCAAAAACAGCAACCATCTGGGCCTCGGCCTCACCATCGCCTCCATGCTGGCGCATCAGATGAATCTGCAGATCGGCATCGCCTCTGAGAACAACACGACGACGCTGTGGCTGAGCTGCCCCATCGCCTAATCCTAGCCTAAAGCAGAGATCACGCCCATTGCTTCAACCGCTCTGGGAAAGGGCAGTCCGCACAGGCAGAGTCATCTTCGAGACAGAAATCCTCGTAAACTTGCAGGAGGCCCTGGTGATGATGCAACTTCTTTTGGAAGGCCGTGCCAAGCTCACTCTCGCCAAACAGCCGCTGCACTGCCCTGCGGACCTTTTGGTTATCCAGCAGCGCGGGCAGTTCCAGATACTCCGCCCACAGGCGGGTGCGCTCCGGCATCAGCAGCGGGTAAGCCACATTGGCCAGCATCTCCTGCACCCGGGTTTCGCCAATAAGCGCCAGGGGCTTGGCAGATCCTTCAGCAAGCAGTGTGTAATGGGTGGACCAAAAATCATGCGTGAGCGAAAGCAGCGTTTCCCGCCAGCTCTCTTGGGACCAACGCCCTGCATCCATCAACGGCCCGGAAATGCGAGGCCACTGCTTCAGCATGGCCACCAGTGCGCCTAACCGACGTTGCGGATGGTTCCCTGGCCGGATGGCGGCCAGCTTCCATTGCAAGGCCTGCTGAGGTTGGAGCCAGCGCTGGGCGGCATCCCGCTGTTTCCACCAGGTGGACCACAGACCACGCAGGTAGGGCCGGGTCTCGGGCAGAGTGTCTTCATAGCGCACACTTTCCAGAAAACCGCTGACTCCAAACAGCAGGGCTTCACTTTCCTCCGCAGACATTTTTTGCAACCGCTGCACGGGCAGGCGCTGGGCCAGGATATTGAAAGACTGTTGGTTACTCCGATAACCCAACGTCTGAGCCAGAGCCTGATAGATCGCCTGCTCCCGGCCATGTGCTGCCACGCAGCGGTGCAGGCGCAGGCTTTTACGTTCCAGCCGGTATTGTGCGGCAGACTCCAGCATGGACTGCACCTGGGCGGGCTCCATCTCGCTGAGCGGGGTGTGACAGCGCCCAAGACGAGCGGCGGCCAGTCCACGGTTCGGCTTCGCATGGTCGGGCAAAGTGGTTGCATCCAGCCGCACCTGCACCACTTCCCGGTGCTCATGGGTGCGAGTGTAAAAGCGGTCCTCAGGTCCCTCCAGATACAGATGCAGCACCACCCGTGAGTAGTCGGGGTTGGCCCCATGCGCATGGCGCTCCCAGTCACGGGCATCTGGGTCCAGTTCAATGTCGCCGCTGAGCTTTTGCCCATCCACCTCCACTGTACAGCCGGTGAAGTCCGGCCCTGCGCTGGAGTTCCAGATCCCGTAGTCCACGATGTGCACAGGCTTTCCATCCACACTTCTGAAGTCGCTGCCAAAGGCCCCACCAAACCACAGGCTCTGGACATCCAGCTCTCCCATCGGCTGAGGAAAGCCGGGAAGCGAAATCTCCTCCAACCCCGAGAACACCGAATCGCGAAAGCGCGTGTAACGGGCGGCGAGCGGTAGGGGAGAGATCATGAGTCTACGGGAGTTACTTTTTAAACCAATAAAGCCTAACAAACAGCATGGTGAATCACGCTACCAGATCACGCAGTGAAACCTCTGATAGGGAACCCACACGACGAAATGCACCCTCAAAGTCCAGATGCTGCGTCATCGGTCCCGGGACCACGATGCAGCGCATCTCCGCCGCACGGGCCGCGCGTAGGCCATTGAGGGAGTCTTCAAAAACCAGCACCTCATGCGGATGCATACCCAGACGACTGGCGGCGTGGAGAAAGAGGCTGGGGTCGGGCTTCACCTTGCCCGTGTCATCCACGGTGGTGAGGTGGTGGAAGTGATGGCGCAGCTCCAGTTGCTCAATCCAAGTTCCCACCCAGGACAGGGGGCTGCTGCTGGCCACGGCACAGGGCAGCCCCAGTTCCCGCGCTTCCGTGAGGCGATCCACCACACCGGGCAGGGTGCTCAGCGTGCTGCGCAGTTCGCGCTCGTGTTCCAGGCGCCTTAGCTCCAGCTCTGACCAGGGCAGCGAGCTGCCGGTCAGCGCATCCAGGTCGCGGCGGGGATCATAGAGGTCGTTGAACTCGGTACCGATGGCCTGGGCATAAGTTTCCACCGCCAGTTCGTGCCCATGCTGCGCGTAGAGCTGCCGCCATGTGTGGTAGCCGACACTTTCCGTGTCCACGATGAGTCCGTCAAAATCAAAAAGGATGGCGCGAATGGGGGGCATCTCCACACTATGGCGTGGAGGAATGCCGTCGGCAAAACAAGAATGAAAGCAGCCCCAAGGACGGCTGAAAAGCCAACTGGAAACGAAGACTTTTCGAAGCACTCGGAAGTTGTCCCACGCCCCTTCCTCGGGAGGTTCCCTTCATATGATCACTTACCGGCCACCCAGTCCGCAGGAGCTGCAACAGCTCCTCGCTAGCTGGCAAGAGGCACCGCTGAGCTATCGACATCGGGAGGGAGTGGAAAATCCACCTTTCGAAGACTTCATTGATGATGAGCACCAAGTCCTGTTAGGCCAGGGTGAAGAGGTCTATCGGCGGGCCTGTGCTGCGCTGGATGCCTGGTGCATGTTTCCCCCATGGGCAGTGGTACATCCCCTGGAGGCCCCTCAAAAGCCGGGTCAAGTCGTCGCCATGGTCACCCAGATCTGTGGCCTGTGGTGGATCAATCCCTGCCGTGTCCTCCATCGTTGCGACGGCCCCCTTCGTCACGGTTTTGTCTATGGCACCCTGCCGGAACACACGGAGTGCGGCGAAGAACGTTTCATGGTGGAGCAACTCCCTGACGGCAGCGTGTGGTATGAAATCCGCGCTTTTTCACGACCGCGGCATTGGATGGCCTGGCTGGGCTTTCCCCTCGCCCGCTGGTGGCAGTTGCGCTTTGTGCGGGACTCCCAAACCCTCATGAAACGGATGTGTGCAGGAAGACCTCTTTAATGGCAACTGGGCAGCGAAGGGAAAAAGCCACACTCAGCGCGAGTGCGCTGCTGCTTATGCTCATCGGCAGCGGGCTGGGGCACTGGGCGTGGCGCTGCTGCAGATGAAGATGGCTTTCAAAAAAGGCCAGTCTACTGGCGTGCGCGCCCTGTTTTTCATCTCCGGTCTCAGCTTGCTGGTGGCCATGCTGCTGGCACTCACCTTTGACCTGCGCAGCTTCTTTCCCGCATTGGCCCTGCCCATGCCCACCATGTGGGCCATCCACGGCACGCTGAATACCTTCGGCTTTGGCCTCTACTGGGTGTTAGCCTGGCGCGCCCACGGCGGCACCGCCCGCACACCTACAGTTTTTTGATTGCTGCGGATTCCACTGCACTGCATGAAATGCCTGCGGCTTCTGCGGCGTTTGCATTCTGTCCCCCAACCTTGATGAAATTCCTCCTCTACTCCCTCGCCCTGGTCTTTGCCGCCACGGCCTCCGCCGCCGATAAAAAACTGGTGGTCATGATCGCGGGCAAGCCCTCCCATGGCCCTGGCCAGCATGAGCACAATGCCGGCATTCTGCTGCTGAAAAAATGCCTGGAACAGGGCGCGGCGGATCAGGTGGAAATCAAGCACCACCTCAATGGCGAATGGCCCAGCGCGGATGAACTGGCGAAAGCGGCCACCGTGGTGATCTACTCCGACGGCGGCAAAGGCCACCCGGCTTTGCAGGCAGATCGCCTCCAGCAACTGGACAAAGAAATGAAACGCGGCTGCGGCTTCCTCACCCTCCACTACGCCGTGGAACCCACCATTGAGCTGGGCGGAAAGGAGTTCATTGACTGGATGGGCGGCTGCTTTGAGATCAACTGGAGCGTCAACCCGCACTGGGATGCCAGCTTCAGCGAGTTCCCCGCCCACCCCATCTCCAGCGGCGTGAAGCCCTTTGGCACCAATGACGAGTGGTACTTCTACATGCGCTTTCGCAAGGGCATGGACCGTGTAACCCCTGTGCTGAGCGCGGTGGCCCCAGACTCCACCATGTCCCGTCCCGATGGCCACCACAGCGGCAACCCCACCGTGCGCGAGTCCGTCAAGAACAAGGAAAAACAGCACGTCGCCTGGGCGGCTGAGCGCGATGGTGGCGGCCGCGGTTTCGGCTTCACCGGCGGTCATTATCACCAAGGCTGGGGCAATGACGAGCAGCGCAAGCTGGTCCTCAACGCCATTCTCTGGACCGCCCAAGCCAATGTCCCTGCCACTGGCGTGGCCTCCACCATCACCGAGGCCGACCTAAAGGCCAACCTGGACCTCAAACCCGGCCAGGGCCTGCCTGAAAAGCCGAAGAAGTAAATAACCGCCTTCCTCTTCACCTGCCCCACAGCCGATGGTTGTGGGGCATTTTTTTGCCCCCAGCCCGCAGAGGAAAATCCCACGTGTTGTTTGACCCCTGGGCGGCAGCGCCGAATAGCTTCCTCGCCCATGAGCCTCACCTATCGCCTCGCCCAGCTCAGCGACATTCCTGTGCTGGAGGACCTCATCGCCCTGTCCACGAACACCCTGCAAGCTGCCTACTATTCGCCCCAGCAGATCGCCGGCGCTCTGGGTACGGTCTTTGGTGTGGACAGTCAGTTGATCCATGACGGCACCTACTTTGTCGCCGAGACCGGGAGCATTACCGTGGCCTGCGGTGGCTGGAGCCGCCGCAAAACCCTCTACGGCGGCGACCAAGGCAAAACGGGTCCTGATCCCTTGCGCGATCCACGGACGGAGCCTGCCATGATCCGGGCCTTTTTTGTCCATCCTGACCACGCCCGCCAAGGCATTGGCCGCCGAATCCTTCAGCTCTGTGAAGACGCCGCCCGCCAAGCAGGATTCCAGCGACTGGAAATGATCGCCACCCTCGCCGGCGAACCTCTTTATCATGCTTGTGGTTACGCTGTCCTGGAACGCTTTGACATCCCCTTACCCAACGGCCACCGCATGCCCGTCGTGCGCATGGGCAAATAACTTCATCCTATGCCTCAGAAAAAGCTCATCGCCCTCACCCTGTTCGCCCTCGCAGCAGCCATTTCTCTGTGGCTGTATCCGGTCAGCTCCACCCTGACCAAAACCGCCTTTCTGACCTCTTTGTTAGGCTTTTGGATTGGGCTCTACGACCTTTGCAGGAAACGTCCGTGGCTGCGCGGAGCCTTGCTTTCACTGCCCTTGGTGTTTGCGGCCCCCTTTTTCCTCCCTACGGCCCCGCTCGACAAGGATCAGCTCCGGAAAGACTATGTTCAACGGATGCTGAAACTGGCCGACACGCCCTATGTCTGGGGCGGAGAAAACTACCGTGGCATTGATTGCTCCGGCCTTCCCCGCCGCGCCTTTAGGGATGCGCTTTTGGCCCATGGCCTGACTCACGCTGAAGGAAGCTCCCTGCGGAAGTACTTGGAGCACTGGTGGTATGATGCCAGCGCCCGAGCCCTGGGGGAAGGCTATCGCCAATACACCATCCCCCTCGGCCTCTCGGGAACGATCCGGACTCTGGACACATCGGGCCTCCACCCTGGGGATCTGGCCGTGACCGGAGATGGCCTGCACATTCTTGCCTATGTGAGTGAAGGCCGGTGGATCCAGGCCGATCCGGGCATCGGATCTGTCGCTGTGCTCGAGGGACGCACCAACCCTAATGGATGGTTCTTTGTTCCTGTGACGCTCCACCGCTGGAGCCTTCTCGAGTGACGCCGGAAAAAACATTCACAGCCTAACAACAGAAGCTCGGTCAGTTCAGCCCTGCCCTTTTCAGACCAGGGAAAGTAGCACGCATTTTCGGGCATACCCGGATCGGTTTGCGGCGGCTGCCCTGGGCAACGGCGGTGAGCGCACTGTCCAGCAGCAAAGAAACCTGAAACCCGTGTTCCCCTCCGGGACGACGCATCGCCGGACATTCCACCACGTAGCCACGCAGGGTCACCCACTCCTCACCAGTCTCTTCAGCGACGGAAAGGGTGGGAATGGCACTGCGCAAAACGCGGATCTGTAGCTCCGACCCAATGTCAAAACGCTGTCTCGACCAGAACACCAGCCCGCAGTCTGAGACGGTGCAAAGCTCGACGATGGTCTGCCCTGCCCCGCTGCGTTTGCTGGCGGGGTTTCCCTGTTGGTGCTGGCTGTGGTTTGCCATGAGGACAGGAACTTGTGGGGGTTAGACACCAGTTCACAACCCAAGTTGTGAACGTGAAAAACAAGGCGCAGGCTTTTTCAAAGTCAATCGCCTAGTCAACGAATGGCAGGTCCTAAAGGCCACCTTTTCTCAATCTGAAGACTTGGGGTCAAAGGCATCCCGCAGCCCATCGCCGAGGAAATTGAGGGCCAAAAGACTCAGTGACATGAGCAACGCCGGGAAGGCCAGCAGCCACCATTTGCTCTCCAGCGGATTGATCACCTGAGCCCCATCCTTAAGCAGCGATCCCCAGCTCGCCGCCGGATCTTCAATGCCCAAACCGAGGAAACTGAGGAAGGACTCATCCAGGATCACCGCCGGGATGGTCAGCGTGAGATAAGTGAGAATGATCGTGCTCAAGTTCGGTAGTAGATGCTTGCGCAGGATGGTCCACCCGCCCTGCCCCATGGCCCGGGAGGCGGTGATAAAAGTCATTTCCCGCAGCACCAGCACCTGCCCGCGAATGATACGAGCCATGGTCAGCCACTCCACCAGGCCTAACGAAAAAATCATCACCAGGATTTTCGAATAGGGGATGAGGTAACGCGCCGTGTCATCCAGCATGGGCCACTGTTTCTGCTGGGCCCAAAGACGCGTGCCATGCAGCCAATCCTTAAACACCCCATCAAAGGCGGCGATGAAGATCATGATGAAAAGAATGCGCGGCACGGCATACAGCATGTCCACGGCCCGCATCATCAGCGCATCCACCCGCCCGCCAAAGAAGCCGCTGACCATCCCATAACCCGTACCAATAAAGAGTGAAATGATGGCCCCGATGATGCCCACGCCCAGAGACACCTGCGCCCCGGTGAGCAGACGGTAAAACAGGTCCTGCCCGTTCACATCCGTGCCACACAGGTGCAGCATGCCGGTTTCCTGGTCTAACGACAAGGGCGGCAGGAAGGTGCTGCTGCTGGTCGCCTTCAGGCTATCTGGCAGCAGGAAGGGCAGCGTGAAGGCCACCAGCACCACAAAGGCCAGATAGATGAGGGAGATCATCGCCGGACGGTTTCGCCGGACGATGGCCCAGCCACCCGGGCGGCTGATAGCGGCTGCAGGGGGAGCTTTAGCCATGGAGCTGGATGCGCTTGTCCAGGACGCTGTAAAGCAGGTCCACGATGAGGTTAAAGACGATGAGCAGGGTGCAGTAGATCACCACCGCGCCACAGAGGAGAAAGGCATCGCGATTCTGGATGGCATTCACAAAGATGCTGCCCGCACCGGAGATGTTAAACACACTCTCCACAATCATGGAACCCGTGAGCAGATGCGCCGCCAGCGGGCCTAGATAGGTCACCACAGGCAGGATAGCCACCTTCATGGCATGACGCACCAGTGCCTGAGATTCCGTGAGCCCCTTCGCACGCGCAGTGCGCAGAAAATCACTCTTCAAAACATCCAGCAGGCTGTTGCGCATGAGCCGCGCCACATAGGCCACATACGGTGCCGCCAGACAGCAGGCTGGCAGGATGAGGTGCTGCACACTGCCCCAACCGCCGACAGGTAACCAGCCTAACCAAAGAGCAAACACCGCGACCAAAAACGGCCCGGTGATGAAAGAGGGGATGGAGATGGCCACGATGGCGCCAAACATGGCCGTCCAGTCCACCGCCGTGTCCCGCCGCATGGCCGCAAGCCCGCCGATGAAGACGCCCAGCACACTGGCGATGACAAAGGCCACGCCGCCGAGCTTAATGGACGTGGGCATCTTCTGCGCCAGGATCTCCGCCACACTCCAGTCCCGGTACTTGAAGGACACCCGCAGGTCCAGCCGGGCCAGATCCCCCAAGTAAGCGGTGTACTGCTGCCACAGGCTGCCATCCAATTTGTACTGTTTTTCCAGGGCTTCCTTCACCTGCGCCGAGCTGGCCTTTTCACGATCAAACGGCCCGCCCGGCAGCGAGCGTGTCAGTAGAAAGGTGAGTGACACCGCAAAGAACAGCACCAGGAGGCTGCTCAAAAGACGGCGGAGGAGAAAGGCGACCATTCACCCGATGATGCAGGCGCTTTGCAAAAGTGGCAAGCGCAGGACGGAATGTCTCGCAACTTGCCGCTTTCCAAAGTCCCGCTCTTTGGCCACATACGCGCATGTCCACCGCCCCTCTCAGCAAAGCCGACCTACGCCGCCAAGTGCGCGAACGGCTGCGCGCCGTGCCTGCGGAGGAGCTGTCCGAATGGTCCCAGCAGATTGTCCAGCGCCTGATGGCGCGGGGAGATTTCTGGGCACGACCCGGCACCGTCAGCCTCTTTGGCGGGCTGCGAAATGAGCCAGATCTCATCACCGCCCTGCTGCCCTGGTTGCGCAGTCGCGGCTGGAAAACAGCCCTCTTTGCCATGGAGGGGGTAGAACTGCACGCGTACGAAGTGACGGGCGACCACGATCTGGAACGCGGATCTCTGGGCGTGTGGGTGCCTGTGATCTCCCGCTGCCGCCCCATCCCGCCGGAGGAATTGACGCTCATCCTCGTCCCCGGGCTGGCTTTTAGCCATACCGATGGTGCCCGCCTGGGCCGTGGCGGCGGTTTTTACGATCGTTTCCTGGACCTGCCTGCCGTGAAGGCAGCCCGCCTGGGCCTGTGTTTCGAGGCCCAGGTCTTGCAGGAAATCCCCCGTGAACCCCATGATGCCTGCGTACCCACGCTCATCACCGAGCAAAAAGAGAGGTCTTGGCCTGCAGTTTAAGACTTCCTTTTGGCCGATTTCTTTCCTGCCCTTTGCCAAGCCGCGTATCTGATTTATCCTGCCCTCCCGCCATGACTGCTGCCCCTGTTGCTTCTCTCCCTGTAATGCCTGACAAACACGGCCACTTTGGCCGCTATGGAGGCATGTTTGTGCCGGAGACGCTGATGTCTGCGCTCAATGAACTTTCCGAAGAGTATGAGCGTGCCAAGGCCGACCCCCTTTTCCAAACCGAGCTGAACCGTCTTCTGCACGAGTATGTCGGCCGCCCCACCCCTCTTTATTTTGCGGAGCGCTGGACGGAAAAGCTGGGTGGTGCCCGCATCTACCTGAAGCGCGAAGACCTCCTACACACAGGGGCCCACAAGATCAACAACGCCCTTGGTCAGGCCCTGTTGGCTCTGCGTTTGGGCAAACAGCGCATCATCGCTGAAACTGGTGCTGGTCAGCACGGCGTGGCCACGGCCACCGTCTGCGCCCGCTTCGGTCTGGACTGCACCATTTACATGGGTCAGGTGGACATGGAACGCCAGGCCCTGAACGTGGCGCGCATGCGCTTCCTCGGTGCCAAAGTCGTGGCCGTCACCGCTGGCCAGGCCACCCTGAAAGAGGCCGTCAACGAAGCCATGCGTGACTGGGTGACGAATGTCCACAGCACCCACTACATCTTGGGCAGTGCCCTTGGCTCCCACCCCTTCCCCATGATGGTGCGGGACTTTCACCGCGTCATTGGCGTGGAGGCCCGCCAGCAAATCCTGGAGCGTGAAAACCGCCTGCCAGATCTCCTCGTGGCTTGCGTGGGTGGTGGCAGCAATTCCATCGGCCTTTTCCACCCCTTCCTTAATGACGCCAATGTGCGCATGATCGGCGTAGAAGCCGGTGGCGACGGCATCGTGCCAGAGCGCCACGCCGCCCGTTTCCAGGGTGGGCGCCTAGGCGTCTTGCAAGGCACAAAGACATGGTTGCTGGCCAACGATGACGGGCAGATCGAGCTCACGCACAGCGTCAGCGCCGGTCTGGACTACGCCGCCATCGGGCCTGAGCACGCCTGGTTGCACGACGAAGGTCGCGTGGAGTACAACTACGCCACAGACACTGAGGCCCTGGAAGCCTTCCAGGAACTCAGCCGCGTGGAAGGCATCATCCCCGCGCTGGAAAGCAGCCACGCCATCGCCGAAGTCCAGAAAGTCGCGCCCAAAATGAGCAAGGACCAGGTCATCATCATCAACCTCTCCGGTCGCGGTGATAAAGACGTGGCCCAGGCCGCCCGCATGATCTTCAAAGAAGAACTGAAGTTCTAGTCACTCTCTGCATTCCACTCCCGCTTGAGAGCCGCGCGCTCTCAGGACCGGGGGCGCGCCATGAGGGTGATCTCGGGGCGGCGAATTTCTTCCTGGATAGCTTCGCCTGAGGCGGTGGCTGGAGCTTCCATTTCAATGGCTTTCAGCGCAGGTACTTCAGCACGGCGCACTTCTTCGATCGCCTGTGGCTGGCTTGAATAGGCAGACTCGGCCCGGCGTACTTCGAACAGTGTTTCCACAAGGGCCACTTCGGCGCGGCGTACTTCCTCCAATACCGCTACCCGCTCACTGGCCGGGGTGTAACTGCGTACCGCATCCATCACCGCAGCCGACCGGGCAGGGGCTACCTTGAGGGCTGTCTCCACAATCTGCTGCACTTGGGCTGGCTGCGCGCGCACCGCATCCATAGCCGCCGTGACAATCTCCGCCGCGCAGGCTTCATTGATCACCAAGGCATCTTCCAACCGCATCACCATCAGGTCGGGCCTCTCCTGAATTGCCTGGATGAGATTGGCGCACAGAACCTCACCGGGCGAGATCCAGGGCTCGGCTCTCGGAGCCAGCTCCTCCTCCCCATGGCATCCCAGCCCGGCACCGAGCAGCAGAAGGCAAGACACGAGAAAGCGCATAAGCAGGGAAATTCTAGCAGAGTGGGGAGTCCCACTTCCAGCTTAAATAAAACGAATGCATTTCCATTTTCGCCGTGCGCCATCCATGCCAAATTCTCCACAGTCTGCCTTCGCTCCACGTTTTCTCCCTCATTCACCCCACTTGCCAGAAGGCCAGGATGGTGTTCCAATTCGCCCATGAACGAGCCTTTCAGCACGCCGCAGGCATCCCCGGCCGGAGATTCCCTCCTGGTCCACGCCTCCACGTCGCTGCCACCGTCCATCGCCCAGGACATGGCGAAGCTGAAAGGCCTGCTGCGGGAAAGCTTGCAGCCTAACCTGAAAGCTGCCAACGATCTTCGCATCCTCAACCTCGCCTGCGGTCGCTGCGATGAGGCCGAAACTCTCGTCTCTGTGGGTCAAGAACTGACCCCAGGCGGCCAGGTGGAAATGATCGGCGCAGACATCCGCATCCGCGAAATCCGCCAAGCACGCGAGCAACACGCCCACCTCCCGGCGAAGTTCCTCATCGAAGACGCCACCAAAATGGATCAGCACAAGGAACTGGGAGATGATTTTAACCTCGTCTTCCTCCGCCATCAGAACTTCTGGCACGGCCAGGAGCTGTGGAAAAAGATCTTTGACCAGGGAATCGCCAAACTGCGGCCCGATGGCATGCTGGTCATCACCAGCTATTTCGATGTGGAGCATAAACTGGCGCTCAAAGCCCTGGAAGCCCTGGGCATGGAACTGGTGAGCAACAAGCGCAACAAAGCCTCCCGCGCGCTCTCAGATGCCCCTGGTAAATCCGTGGACCGCTGGGTCGCCGTGCTGCGGCGCAAGGCCTAAAGGACACTCCACTACCACCCGCGCACCTTCACATGCACCTGGGCGCAGGTCCCCATGTAATGATCCATGGCGTAATCCCTGGCCGCTTTCAGCATGTGATCTTTGGCCTTCGCTTCATCTCCCAAAGCCTCAAAATAGAGGCCCAAGTAAAGATGTGCGTAGCAGCGGTGATTGCGCAGGTCCTCACCCTCGCCCGACTCCGCCGCCTTTAGCACGGCCTCTTCACTGCCCTTCCCTGCGAAAAGCTCATGCACCTCTTTCATCGGGATGCGGGCATCTCCCTCGATCGGGATCAGCGCCTTGCGCGCGGCCTCCACGCTCTCCGCCCTGGCCACGCAGATGAAATGCCAGGCGGCATTTTCCACATCCGCCGTGTTCACCGTCTGATGCACCTCAAACTGCTCCCGCCCCGCTTTGAAATCGCCCGTGTAATACAGTGACAAACCGCGCTGCCAGAGCTGCGGCTTGGATTCTGGAGCCAGCTCAATGAGCTTGTCAAAAGCCGCTACCGACTCCTTCGGTTTCGCATCGTAAAAAGCGGCCACACCTTGGCGGAACAACTGGTTAGGCGTCGCTTTTTCCTCCGCGTGGGCGGAAGCGCAACAGAGGAGGGCGAGCAGTAAAAAGGAAGATTTCATAAACAAAGACATCCAGCAAAGGTCAGGTGATGCAGGCCCATCATCAGGGCTGTTCTGGCACATAAAAACGGCCCATATATTCCAGAATTTTGGCGCGCAGTTCATCACCATCCACAAGGCCATTGTGGCGGTAGATCACTTCGCCACCGGGGGCCACCACCAGGGTGTGCGGGATGGGACCTGGCCACTCAGGATCCAGAGCCTGGATGAGGGCATCGCTGTTCGCTTCATTGAAGACGTACGCATTGCCCTTGCGGCCTTCAGCCTTCAGGCTGGGCTTCAGTTTGTTAGGCACGACCGCGTTGTATTTCTCCAGGAAAGCCTTCACCTCCGGCAGTGTTTCCGGGTCGTCCATGCTGATGCTGATGAACTCAAAGTCACGCAAGCCAAACTTGCGCGAAGTGGCCACCAACTCTGGAAACTCCTTCACGCACGGTCCACACCACGTGGCCCAGACATTGAAAAGGCGCACCTTCTTCGTGTCGTTCTTGCGCAGTGCAGCCAGAGCTTTCGCATCAATCAATTCCACGGTCACTTCACCCGTTTCCCACTTTTCGTTATCTGCCGTCACTTGGTCGCGGTGGGTGATCCACTTGGTGGAGCAGCCATGCGGCGGCGTCACTGGCACCGCCACGGGCTGGCCCGCCAGCAGCGCGTCCAACGCATTCTTTGCATCGGGACTGGTGACAGTTTTCACATCGGCAAAACGCGAGTCATCCAGACGGCCCTGGTACCGGAGCTTCCGCTCTGCATCGAAAAGAAAGACGTGCGGTGTGGCCAGGCAGCCATAGGCCAGGGCGATCTTCTGCGTTTCTCCATCGTAGAGATACGGAAAGTTAAAATCCTGGTCCTTCGCATGACGCTTCATCTCGGGAAAGCTGTCGTTGTACTTGGAGTAGCCCAGCTCATCGGGCCGCAGGGCAGCAGGGTCATTCGGATTGATAGCCACCACCCGCAGACCCTTGCTTTTGTAGTCACGCGCCATCTGCTTCAGGCGTCCCTCAATGGCCTGGGAGGTGGGGCAGTGATTGCTGATAAATGCCACCAGCAGGTAATCTGCTCCCGCAAATTCCTTCAGCGTGTGCATCTCTTCATCAATGCCCAGAAGCTCAAAGTCCGGGGCGGCATCGCCGATCTGTAGCTCATGAAACCCTTCCGGCTGCCCAGTGCTTTTTTTGGCTTTTGCCTCGGTTGGAGCCTGGGCCTGAAGGCAAGAAGGGGCGAGCACGCCAAAAAGGGCCGCGATGAGGAAAAGGCAGCGTTTCATAAAAGGAAAAAGCGGGATCAGGCGGCGCGTTCGGCACCACAGCTCCAGCAAAGATCAAACGTGGACGGATTCGTTTCATTGCAGCCCGTGCAACTCCATTCCGGCCCTTCGGCGGCCACGTTCTGAAAATGCGTGCGGATCAGTTCCGCCGCCACTTCCGTCTGGGTATCGTCCAGCAAACAAAGCGAGGGATCCAAAGGATTTTTGTAACTGTAGCCCGCCACGCTCGGCCCCAGGGTGCGCGTGTTTTCATTCTGAATGAAACATGCGATTCCCTCTCCCTCCAGCAAGTTCCGGGCGAAACTCACGCGCGTGAGATCAGGGTCCACAAAGATCGGTTTCATCCCTCTAACAAACAACGCTCAAGCCAGAGCTCAAACGCATTCGTTCCGACAAATCGCGAAGCTGCCGAAAAGCCAAGCCCTGAATTGAGGGCACATCTGGCTGGGGCTTGGGATCTGCCCCCGCCAGATGCATCTCTTCCACGGTCAACGGTGCTTCAGATGAAGTCGTTGATCAGGTTTTCCAGCATTTCCTGGCGGCCACTGCGGGTGGTGGGCTCACCTTTGCCCAGTGTGTAGGCTTCCAGCTCTTCCAAGGTCGCGGTTCCGGCCTCGATCCGGGCACCGATGCCCGTGTCATAGCTCTCGTAGCGAGTTTTCACAAAGTCATCCATGCGGCCGTCGGAGATGATGGCGTGGGCAATCTTCAAACCACGGGCAAAGGCATCCATGCCGCCGATATGCGCGTGGAAGAGGTCTTCCGGCTCAAAGGATTCACGGCGCGTCTTCGCATCAAAGTTCAGACCACCCGTGGTGAAACCGCCCATTTTCAGCACCTCAATCATGATCTCGGTGGTGAGGTAGATATCGGTGGGGAACTGGTCCGTGTCCCAGCCGATGAGCTCATCGCCTGTATTCGCATCCACAGAGCCGAGCGCGCCGGCCTCGCGGGCCACGCGCATCTCATGCATCATGCTGTGCCCGGCCAGCGTGGCGTGGTTGGTTTCCAGGTTCAGGGAAAGCTCGCCTAACAGACCATACTCACGCAGGAAGTTCAGACACGCGGCCGCATCGGAGTCGTACTGGTGGGTGGAAGGCTCACGCGGCTTGGGCTCAATGTAGAAGGCACCTTTGAAGCCGATCTTCTTTTTGTAGTCGACAGCCATATGCAGGAGGCGGGCCAGGTGATCCAGCTCGCGCTTCATGTTTGTGTTCCACAGCGTGGCATAGCCTTCACGGCCTCCCCAGAAGGTGTAGCCCTCACCGCCCAGGCGATGGGTAACGTCGATGGCCTTCTTGATCTGCGCCGCGCCGTAGGCAAAGACATCTGCGTAAGGGGAGGTGCCGGCACCCTGGTTGTAGCGTGGGTGGGAGAATAGGCATGCCGTGCCCCAGAGAAGCTTGCAGCCAGTCTGCTTCTGCGCCTTTTCCAGCTCGTCCGCAACGGCGTCAAAGGCGGCGTTGGACTGCGCCAGGTCGTTCAGCTCGGGTGCCACATCACGATCGTGGAAGCAGTAGTAGTCGATGCCTGTCTTCTGCATGAATTCAAACATGGCCCACACGCGCTTTTGCGCATTGGCCACCGAGTCAGTGCCATCATCCCAAGGACGCTGGGCAGTGGCCCCACCGAAGGGGTCGGAGAGTCCATTGCGCATGGTGTGCCAGTAGGCACAGGCAAAGCGCAGGTGTTCCTTCATGGACTTGCCGCCCACAAATTCTGCGGCGTCATAGTGCTTGAAAGCAAGCGGGTTGCGGGACTTTGGGCCTTCGAAGGCAATGCGGGGGATGTTCGGGAAAAATTCGCCGTGGTTCATGGGCCACGATGCTGGTGCAAGGCGCTCTGGCGACAACTGTAAAGCGAATCCAGCCAACACTTCATGGCCAAAACCGCATAAAGTACGGCCTGTGCAGCCGAAAGTCAGTCATCGGCCACGTTCGAGCCCCGCTGGCGGTGGTCCTTCCGGTAGCGCGAGGGCGTGGTGCCCATGTGATGGCGGAAATGCAGGGTCAGTGCGCTTTGATCACAAAAGCCCGCATGCAGGGCGATCTCGCGGATATCCCGGTCACTCCGGCGAAGCTCCTGGCAGGCGGCCTGGATGCGTGTCTTGATGAGGAAATCGCGCGGGCTGCTTTGGAAAACCTGCTGGAAAAGGCGATTGAACTGCCGCACCGAAAGCCCCGCCAGCGGAGCCAAATCAGTGATGGCAATGGATTCGCGAAAGTGCTCACGGATGTGGTTTACAGCGCGGTCGAGCTGGAAGTAGGGCGTCTTCACCGCATGGGCGGCGGCGTAATTTTCGATGATGCCCATGATGCCGATGATGTGGCCCTGAGGACAACGCATGGGCAGTTTGTTGGTGAAAAACCAGTCAGGCAGCCCCTGCTGGTTGAAGAAGGGCTCCACAATACGCCGCTTCGCCTCGCCACTGGCTAGGATCTCCTCATCATCCACCCGGTAGTTGCGGGCGAGCTGGAGGGGGAAGATGTCAAAGTCCGTCTTGCCGATCAGCTCCTCCTCCGACTGAAAGCCGAAACGCCGCCAGAAGCGCCGATTCGCCGCCACGAATTGGAAGTCACGATTTTTGGCAAAGAAAGAAACACCCGGCAGCTCATCGAACAGTTGGCCGAAATGGCTCCCGCCACCCGCCAGCGCGAGATAGGAGGCTTGGATCTGGAGGCTGGCATCGACCATGACGTGGCCTGTTTAGCATAAAGCCATGACCCATGAAACGCCTGATTTGTGTGAACAGGTCTAAAAATGAAAGCGCCCTGGACAAGAGCCAGGGCGCTTTGAGTCCCACGTTGTGCCGTCCGGTCTGAGGACCTCGTATCCCAAGGGCGACGAGGTGGGAATCCATGAACAAGGGCGCTGTCTTCCAGTAAAGGCATGACAAGACATCCCAGGTCACGCGACTCCCGGAGTCATAAAAACGGGCCGGGTCACTGACAGCCCGATGACGAGCACTGCAGGAAAGTGAAGGAAGAGATGGGCGGTCTCTCTTCCGAGAAAAGGGCATTTCAAAGAGCAGGAAAGCCCGGAGGCCTTCGAATCAAATACTGACTCAGCATAGACAGGGCCAAGTCGGCATTCAAGACAGATGTCAGATGACTTTCGAGACAGAATGTTCACTGAAAAAAGGCCGCTGGCGAAAGTTCCCCGGTCGCTGCATTTTGCCTGATGTTTGAATCGCGTGAATCGCCCCTCGCCCCTCGGCATGTCTTTGCTTGGCGCATGTTTTGGTTCTTTCTCATGGCGCAAGTATTGGCCGGAGTGGCTTTGATGATTGGCATCCTAGGTTACCGTTACATCGCCGAGATGAGCTGGGTAGACAGCCTGCTGAATGCCTCCATGATCCTCGGCGGCATGGGGCCGATGGGGGAGCTGAAGACCGATGCCGCCAAGATCTTTGCCAGTGCGTATGCTCTTTTCAGCGGGTTGGTGTTCATCTCGGTGATGGGCATTGTGCTGGCCCCGGCGGCGCACCGCGCTCTGCACCTATTCCACCTCGACGAAGACGATTCTAAAAGCTTATGAATACTCCTGAACGAGTGGTGATCCTCGGTGCCAGTGACAAACCAGATCGCTATGCTCACAAGGCCATGACAGCCCTACTGCGGCATGGGCATGAGGTGGTGCTGGTGCACCCGCGTCTGAAGGAGATCGAGGGCCGCCCCGTGCTCGCCGATGTGGGCGAGGTGACTGGCCCGGTGGATACCGTGACGATGTACGTTAGCCCGGCCATCTCGGCAGGCCTGGCCGACAAACTCGCGGTGCTGAAACCGAAGCGCGTCATCTTTAATCCCGGTTCCGAAAACCCGGAGCTGCAAGACAAACTCAGCAAGGCGGGCATCCGCCCCGAGGAAGCCTGCACGCTCGTGCTGCTGGCGACGGGCCAGTATTGACCTAACCAAGAGTCTTTCCAAAAAAGCGCAGCGTGTCCGCCAAGTGCTCATTCCAGTAGTCCCAGGTGTGGCCACCGGGGAATTCCTCATATACATGCGGGATGCCTGCTTCCTCTAACTGATGATGCAAAGTGCGGTTGTGCTCGATGAGGATGTCGTCGCTGCCACAGTCGAAACGCAATGGCGGAAGTCGGGTGGCGTTTTGCTTCAAGCACTCAAAAACAGACATCGGCTCCTTTTCCGCCAGCACAAACTGGGCGGCCGTTTCCTCCACAAATCCCTGCATGTGGGCGATGTCCGTACAACTGCTATGGGCGCTGATGGCGGCGAATTTCTCCGGATGCAGCGCGCCCAGGCGCATGGCCCCGTAACCGCCCATGGACAGCCCGGCAATAAAGCGTGGAGCACGGGCGACCCGTGGATCCACCAGGGTGGCCGCCGCAGGCACCTCCTCCACGATCCATCGTTGATAATCCGCATCGGCGTGGCTCGCATAGCCGCTGCCATCGCCCCACAGGCCGTCAGAGGGCATCGCCAGCATCATCGGCGGCAGCTTTTCCTCGGCGATCAGGCGGTCCAGCACGCGATGAGCGCCACCTTTAAAAAGCCAGGCCCAATGGCTGCCGTACACGCCATGCAGCAAAATAACCAAAGGCAGCGGCCCTGCGGAAGCCGCAGGCGGCACATACAGGCTGATATCTGCCCGCCGTTTCAGTGCGGCTGATTTGACAGTGACAAAGGAAACGCCCGCAGGGGCAAACTCCGGCTGGGAGATCTCGATGGTACGAAAAGGCATGAAGTGACGACCATTAAACACAAACCCACGGGTCCGGCAATGCCCGGCAGGGGCCTGGTCCCAAAAGGGGACCAAGCAAAAGGGCCTCTCGGAAGCACGTATTTTCACGGACCATCCATTCAGCCCTTCCACCTTATGTCTTCATCGCCCACCACCAGCCGCCGCTCTTTCCTTTCCCAATCCCTCCAGGCCGGTGCCGCACTGGCAGCCGCACCCTGGACCGCCAGCGCGGCATCCCCTGCCGTCACCGTTTTGGAAACTCGGGTCATCACCCGTCAGCCACAGTTTTACCACGGCTGGCCCACAGTCGCCCGCCGCCAGAATGGCGAGCTGTGGGTGGTCTGCTCCGGCGGGCGTGAGGAACACGTGTGCCCCTTTGGCCAGGTGGTCGCCATGTCTTCCCGCGATGATGGCGCCTCCTGGACGCGCGCCCGGGTGCTGCATGATGGACCGATGGACGACCGCGATGCCGGAGTGCTGGAGACCGCCAAAGGCACTCTGCTGGCCACTACTTTCACCTCCCTGGCCTATGAACCTAATTTGGAAAAGCAGAGCAAGTTCGCCGAGCTGGGGCCCAAGGGCTGGAGCACCACCAAGATGCCGGAAGGCGAATACGCCATGTGGAAGGCCACGCAGGATTTCATGACCCCGGAACAACGCAAGGCCGCCTTGGGCGAATGGGCCCTGCGCTCCACCGATGGCGGCATCTCCTGGTCTGCCCCCATCCCCACGGTAGTCAACAGCCCGCACGGCCCCATCCAGCTCAAGGACGGCCGCCTGCTTTACCCTGGCAAGCAACTGTGGACCGAGGAGAATAAGATCGGCGTTGCCGAATCGAAGGACGACGGACTGACCTGGCAGTGGCTGGCCGAGATCCCTACCCGCAAAAGCGACTCCGAGGCGAAAGATTACCATGAACTGCATGGGGTGGAGGCAGCGGATGGCACCCTGATTGTCCACATCCGCAATCACAGCGCCACGAACAAGGGTGAGACTCTGCAAACGGAATCCAAGGACGGCGGCAAGACCTGGAGCGAGCCCCATTCCATCGGCGTCTGGGGCCTGCCCTCCCATCTGCTGCGCCTGCGCGATGGTGGCCTGCTGATGACCTACGGGCATCGCCGCAAGCCCTTCGGCAATCAGGCCCGCCTGAGCCGCGACAACGGCCAGACCTGGGGCGAAGCCATGATCATCTCCGGCGACGGCATTGGCGGTGACCTCGGTTACCCCAGCACGGTGGAACTCGCCGATGGCACTCTCCTCACCGTCTGGTACGAAAAAATGCAGGAGCCCAAACACGCCGTCCTGCGCATGGCGAAGTGGAAGGTGGGCTGAGTGATCACCTCATGGGCCGGGAGCAATCGCTCCCGGCCCTTTTAGTTAGGCCGGTTTCGTCGCATCCGGGTGGAATGCCTTGGGTTTCAGAATGACAGGCCAGCCGGGTGGACGGGCAGGTTTGGAAATCACCTGAGGTTTGCCCACACTCGGCGCCAGCGCCATGAGCAGAAGGCTGGTGGCAATGATGGTGGCCAGGGCCAGGGGCAGGCTGGCCACATCGGCCAAAAGACCGATGAATGGCGGCCCGATGAGGAAACCCAAATACCCCAGGGTGGTCACTGTGGCCATTGCTGGGCCCGAGGCGACACCGGGGGTATTGCCCGCTGCGCTGAAGACCTGCGGCACCACGGTGGCAAAACCTGCGCCCACTGCTGCGAAACCGATCAACGCGGTGACAGGATGCCCTCCCAGCAAGGCCAGGGCGAGACCTGAGGCCGCTAGGAAGCCACTCCATCGCACCAGACTCACCGGACCCACATGCTGTGAGAGGCGATCCCCCCCAAAGCGCCCCAATGCCATGGCAATGGAGAAGGCGGCATAGCCGGCGGCAGCCACGCCTTCCGTCGCGCCCGTGATTTCACGCAGGAAAACCGCGCTCCAGTCCGCCATCGCCCCTTCGCCGATCATGACGCAGAAGGCCACCGTGCCCAACACCAGTAGGCGGCGTTTTTCTGGTCCCCAGGCAGGCAGGGTGCCCTCCACGGGATGCTTCCCAAGGATGGGCAGCTTTTCGGCCTCCTGAAACAGACGTGGAAAGGCCAACCAGCCTCCGACCCCGCCCAAAAGAGCTGCCGCCAGGGCATAATGGGCCTCTGGAGAAAGGCCCAGTGCCGCCAGTCCCCCGCCTAGGCCAGACCCTGCCAGACCCCCGAGGCTGAAAAGGGCATGGAAGGAGGCCATGATGGGTTTGGGGTACGCCTTTTCCACCAGCACCGCCTGGGCGTTCATGGCCACATCCAGCGCACCATGGGCAGCCCCAAAGGCGAGCAAGGCCAGCATGAAAACCATGGCATTCGGGGCCAGGGCCAACAAGGGCAGAGCCAGACAATACAATGCGGCTGAAACCTGGCAGACGCGGTGGCTGCCATGGCGGGAGGAAAAAGACCCGGCCAGCGGCATGGAAATGAGCGCACCCGTGGCCATGCCCAGCAGAGCTAGCCCCAGCGTGCCGTGACTGAGCCCCAGCTTGGCCTGCAAGGCAGGAATGCGTGAGACCCAACTGGCAAACAGGGCGCCGTTCATGAAAAACAGCACGGTCACCGCCTGCCGGGCCGCCCGAGGTAGGGGAAGATCAGTGGCCATTGAGGTGCAGGGGTTTCAGTTCCGCCGTGCGCCAGCGATGCTCCAGCGGCAGCTCAGGTTCCGCCTCTTCATGGAAGGCCAGCCAATCCGTGCGCACCTTGTCCCAGTCTTGCAGAGTCAGGCCGTGGGAGGCGAAAAGCTGGCGGATCTGGGCACTGTCCCATTTCAGGATGTCTTCCAGGATGGGCACCAGCACGCTGGGGCTGTGATTGCTGAGGACCGTCCGTTTGGCGATGCGGCCAATGGATTTGGCCTCCGAAACGGCAATCGTGTGGCCATCGCGGCTGTTCACATGCTGCATCACGTATAAGTCGGAACTGCCATCGCCGATGTAGATCGTGCGGTCTGGGCTGACGTGCAGCTTGGACTCCAGCTCCTGTAGGACGGCCACCTTGCCGTAACCCGCTGGCACCCGGCGCACGGCGGAGATTTCCCCCGTGCCAGGATCAAAGTCGAAGTCCGTGCCAAACACGCGCTCTGGCGGGACGATGCCCTCCAGGGCGGAGCGCACCACTTCGGTGGGCCCGGCAGAGATGACGTGGAACTCGAAGCGGCAGTTGCCCAGTTGCTGACCGAGGATCTGGGTGAGCAGGTCCACATTGTATTTCAGGCGCACCTGCTTGCCGGTTTCGATAAGGTGCTCGCGCCGGACTCCGCGGAATCCGGGGTCGTGTCGCAGCAGGTAGGCCAGTTCGGCTCCTTGCTGGACAAAGTTGATCTTGGCAAGACCAGCGACTTTTTCTTCGAAATCACGAACGCCCATCATTTCACTGAGGACGAGACCTGAATCATTAAAACTGAGGGTTTTGTCGAAGTCGCTGGCCACGAGGTACTGCGTGACGGCATCGGGGGATTTAAACATGGGGGGAGTGGGGGGGTTTGGGAAAGAGCGGTAAGGCATAACAGTGTCCTTCTAATTGATATGTCATTTACCAGCATCGGAGATGCCAAGAGGCCTCAAAAGCCGCTTTTCTCTTGCTTCCACATCCATCAAAGCTGTAATGTCATATTTAAATGATGAAATCTGGTCTCCGCCCTGCCCCGCCCAAATACCAGCTGGTGTTTGAGAACCTGCGGCAGGAAATCCTCTCGGGGCAGTATCGGGCAGGGCAGAAGATTCCCAGCGAAGCCCATCTGGAAAAACGCTTCGGGGCCTCGCGTATCACCATTGGCCGCGCCGTGCGTGATCTGTGCCATCAAGGCCTGGTGGAACGGCGGGCGGGCTCCGGCACCTTTGTGAGGCCCACTGCACCGCCGCTGGCAGCGGCCAGCGGACTGTCCTTTGGCCTCCTGATCCCCGATCTGGGCCGCACAGAGATTTTTGAATTCATTTGCCAGGGCATGGCCGAGGCACCGCATGCGCAAGAGCACGCGCTGCTATGGTGCAATGCGATGGCCGCCCCCGGCAGTCTGGCAGAGGAGCGCGCGTGGCAGATCTGCCAGCAGCACATCGCCCGTCGTGTCTCCGGCGTCTTTTTCGCCCCGCTGGAAGAGAATCCCGACACCGCAGGCCTTGAAACCATGAACGTACGGATCCTGGCCGCACTGAAGGAGGCCGGCATCCCGGTAGTGCTGTTGGACCGCGATGCCCTTCCCTTCCCCGGCCGCAGCGACTGCGACCTCGTGGGCCTGGACAACTGGCGGGCCGGGCTGGTAGCCACGAATCATTTGTTAGGCCTCGGCAGTTCCCACCCCTTCTTCCTCTGCAGCAGCCGCCGCACCGCCTCCTCCGTGGAGGAACGCATCGCCGGATTTCACGCCGCCCTCGCAGCGCGCTCCCAGCCTGTGGACCCAGCCCAGGTACAGCGCCTGGACCTGGAGGATGACGGTGCCCTGCGCCAAATGATCACCGAACACCGCCCGGAAGCCGTTGTCTGCGCCAATGACCGCACCGCCGGTCGTCTCATGCAGGCCGCCCTCGCCCAGGGGCTGCGCATCCCGCAGGATCTGCGCATCATCGGCCTGGACGACATCCCCTACGCCAGCCTCTTTTCCGTACCGCTCACCACCCTGCGCCAGCCTTGTCGGGAGATCGGCATCGCTGCCATGCAGACCATGCTCGAGCGACTCAAACAACCTGACCTCCCCCCTCGCCGCATCACTCTCGATGCCGCCCTTGTCGTGAGGCAATCGTGCGATACCCCCTTGCCCCCAGGTGAAGAGCGCGAGTTCTTGGTGCAGCGTGGGTGAGACCACCTTAATATCTTACCTTGGCCATGGATAGCTTCCTCCTCCAGACGTCCAGCGCAGAGATATGGCCAGCTATCCGAGCGTGCAGCCCTGACAAAGATAAGCCAGACTGCCGAACTTATCTGTTGGAGGAGCCACCTTGACCTCTGGAAACGGTGTCAACTTTCTACACTCTGTGCATTCGATGTCCAAGGACGGTAACCGGAGATGCATCGCAAGGCCTGCAGGTAGTACGTCCTTCACTCCAGACAGTTGGCGCAAACCCTTGACCAATGGAATGCGCAAGTCCGTAAATCCCGCCCAGAATTCACCAATGAGTGCCAAGTTCGGTTTGCACTCCTTCAGCAACCGCGCCGTGCCGCGATAGCCCAAATGGACGTCTTTGAGTTTCGAGGCATCTCTAAGCTCTTCGATGGTTGGCTGGCTAATGTGTGCGATCAAAACATCGCACTTGGAGAGATGTTGCTGAAGGTCCGCAAAGTATGCGGTATCCGCTGTATAGCCGATCCGTAGAACCGTTTTCCCTTTATTGTCGAGAAGTTCCACCATCATTCCCAGCGCATGCTGTACATCA
The DNA here is from genome assembly GCF_039542385.1 of Prosthecobacter algae. Lineage (NCBI taxonomy): Bacteria > Pseudomonadati > Verrucomicrobiota > Verrucomicrobiia > Verrucomicrobiales > Verrucomicrobiaceae > Prosthecobacter > Prosthecobacter algae. The sequence goes on from NZ_BAABIA010000005.1 coordinate 224,490, forward strand.
GTCCCGTGGTTCACCTTGAATGGAGTGATGCGCACCGGAATCTTTGCGGGGTGCTCGCCTAAATGGAGAGGTTGCGGAAACCCGCTTCCCATGACTATTGGCGGATGCTGATGCTGGGGCTTATCAAACCCGAATTTTGTCGCAGTACTCGTATCTTCATCCCATAGTAAAACATAAGGCTTGCTGCCAGGTCCCTTCGTGGAAGCCAAGCGTTTGTAGAGTTCATACCGGAGGTCGTCGATGTGCTTGAGGTCGCTGTTATGGTCGGGATGATTGTGGCTCACCACCACGGCAGCGATTTCCCGCCCGTGATAGCCGGCATCGTGAAAGTTTCGCAGAAAGTCGAATCCAGGATCAATCACAATCCCATAACCTCTCCACTTCAGGAAATAACCACCACCGCGCCAGCGCCGCTCCGAGCCTTCAAGAAGGGTGACGGCACTGCTCCAGCCACGCAGAATGCTCAGCGTGTTGTCTCGCTCGGAATCAACCTTCTTGATGTATCTATCGTACTGTGTATCTCCGGCTTCGTTGATAGCCGCGATGATCCCATCTTCGATTTCTGCAGTATCACTACCACTCGTTGGTCTTGCCATCATGGCACGGTCATCTGGAGAAAGCGCAGTAGGAACAATCTTCGACCTCAAAATCTGCAAGCCGCGGCGAGCGCGAGCGTGATCACCACCGTGAGTGTCTGCGCTCGCAAGAGCTTTCTGGTAGGCACTCTCGGCATCCTCCAGTTTTCCCGCGTCAACATACGTCTGAGCAAGATTGGTCCACGCTTTTGCGGGATTGTGGTAGTTGGGATCGTTGAGAGCCTGGCGGAAGGCCTGAATCGCCTCGTCGTGCTCGCCTGTGGCTCGTAGTGCGATGCCGAGGTTGGTCCAAGCGGTTCCAGGTGTCGCGTAGTTCGGATCGGCAAGAGCCTGGCGGTAGGCTTTAATCGCCTCGCCGTGCTCTCCTTTGGCTGCTAGTACGAGGCCGAGGTTGGTCCAAGCGATTCCAGGTGAAGTGAAATTCGGATCTTCAAGAGCCTTGCCGTAGGCTTTAATCGCCTCGTCGGGCTCGCCTTTGGCTACTAGTGCGATGCCGAGGTTATTCCAAGTGTTTCCATGTGTCGCGTAGTTCGGATCTTCAAGAGCCTTGCCGTAGGCTTTAATCGCCTCGTCGGGCTCGCCTTTGGCTAGTAGTGCGAGGCCGAGGTTGGTCCAAGCGTATCCAGGTTGATCGAATTGAGGATCGTCGAGGACTCTGCGGTAGGACTTAATCGCCTCCTCGTGCTGGCCACTCCCATGAAAAGCAGAGCCACGAACAAAGTGAAGGAATCCTTGCCAACGCTCGGGCATCTTGAGCTCCGTCTCGGCCGCAAGTTTGAGAGCCTTGTCGAACTCTCCCATTCGACTCACTCTGCTCGCTTCGATCAACGCCTTAGCCCACTCCCAACCTTGAGCATCTGCAAAGGCCATCGCGGCCTTGGATGCTACATCCGGAGCCAATGCCTTTCCTTTGAGAGGTGTTTGCTCCTTCCGGGCAGCCCAGAAGAGGCGGCTGAACTCGGCCTCGTGATCATCGTTGGAGCGCTTCGAGGCCATTTTCTGCAGTGATGGTTGCATCTCGAATCATACAAAGGCGTAGTTTGCGACACAAATTATTCCAAACTTTATGAGCAAATCTTTTATTTATTAGAGGATTGCTTACCCAAGCCCGACAGTGTGCGACGATCCCTGCCTCACTTCCCTGTATCCAGAAACTTGATCACCTTTTCCAGCCATTTGGCTTCGGGGGCACTGTGGCCTTGGCCGGGGATTTGGAAGAGTTTCACGCCTTTGAAGTCGTCGCTTTGGAAGCCTTGCTCATAGATGGCCAGGGTGTTGTCGAGATTGGAATCTTTGTCGCCGGTAATGAGGGCGAAGCGGTTTTGCTGCTGGGCGATCTGGGCCATCTGCGGATGGGGGAAGTAACGGCGGTCATAAGCCATGCCGCCTTTGCCCTGGGTGGGGCGGAAGTAGTTCACACCCATGAAGCAGGCTGCCCCGGTGAACATGTCTGAATAAGCGACGCCGATCATGGAGGCGACCCGGGCCCCGCCGGAGTGACCGCTGACATACACGCGGTCCGGGTTCACCTTGTAGAGCTGGCGCAGGTGGTGGTTGGCATCCACGGCTAAGCGGATGCGATCCGGCACCTCGCGGTTGTTGCCAGAATTGACAGCGCCAATGAAGATCAGTTTTTCATCGGCCAGCACCTTTTCCCATTCGGGATTGAGGTTCGGTTTTTCCCCGGGGCTGATCCAAATGAAAAGGCCGTGAGGATCGCTGTCTTTGTAGCCTTTGGGGACGATGATTTCGAAAGTTTCACGGCTGAGGTCATAGGGCCGGGGGGCATCGGAATCCGACAGCCGCATCTGGTACTGCTCGTCGCTGTTTTGGGGAATGGAGCCTTGGAAAGTGATAGTGCTGCGGACGCCCAGCTTGATTTCCGGGGCCGCCGGTGTGGCGGCGGCGAGGGGGAAGACGGCGGTGAGGAGGGCGAGGAGAGAAAAACGAAGCATGCTGTCATCACAACGGATGAAGCGGCATAATCCAAGAGAGAAGTTTCACCTGGAGGCCCAGGGACGCACGGCAGCGGTTGCGCCCGCGCCATTCCCGCCTATCTACCCAGCCCGCATATGCACAGTTTCCGTTATACCGAGGGCGAATTGTTCGCCGAAAACGTCTCTCTCCAATCCCTGGCCGAGCAACACGGCACGCCCTTGTACGTGTATTCCAAAGCCACGATCACGGGCCACTTCACCCGCCTGGATGCGGCATTGGGCAAGCTGGACCACCTCATCTGCTACGCGGTGAAGGCGAACTCCAACCTCGCCGTGCTGAGCACCATCGCCAAGCTGGGTGGCGGGTTTGACATCGTTTCCGCAGGCGAACTTTACCGCGTGATCAAGGCCGGGGGCGATGCCTCCAAGTGTACCTTCGCCGGTGTGGGCAAGACCCGCGACGAGATCGTCTATGCGCTGGAACAGGGCGTGTACTGCATCAATGCTGAGTCTGAAGCTGAGCTGCGCTACATCAACCAAGTGGCGGGCGAGATCGGCAAAAAGGCCCCCGTGGCCGTGCGTGTGAACCCGAACGTGGATGCGAAGACGCACGCGAAGATTACCACGGGCAAGAGCGAGAACAAATTTGGCATCGAGTTTGAAAACATCCTCGACGTCTATGGTCGTGTGGCTGCCGAGATGCCCAATCTCCAGATCAAGGGCCTCCAGATGCACATCGGCTCCCAGCTCACCAGCGTGGACCCGTTTGTGGAAGCGGTGAAGAAAGTGGTGCCACTCGTCCAGGAAGTGAAGGACAAGTACGGCATCCAGTTTTTCAGCATCGGCGGCGGCATCGGCATCAACTACAAGCAGAGCCTGGACTCCGGCGATGAAGGCTGGTGGCAGGAAAACAGCGAAGTGCATCCCCTCACCGTCCAGGCCTATGCCGAAGCCGTGGTGCCACACCTGGCCCCTCTGGGCCTGCGCATCCTCTGCGAGCCCGGCCGTTTCATGGTGGGCAATGCGGGCGTGCTTTTGACCAAGGTGCTCTATGAGAAGCGCGGTGCGGCCAAGACCTTCAAGATCGTGGACGCCGGCATGAACGACCTCATCCGCCCGACCCTTTATGAAGGCTGGCACATGATCACCCCCCTGAAGCAACCGACGACGGATGCGGTGGAGAAGGTGGACGTGGTGGGCCCGATCTGCGAGACCGGCGATTTCCTGGCGCAGAACCGCGAGATTCCCCTCGTGAACGAAGGCGACTACCTGGCCGTGCTCAGCGCGGGGGCGTATGGTTTTACCATGGCCTCCAACTACAACACCCGCCCGATGCCTGCCGAGATCCTGGTGGATGGCGACAAGGCCACCGTGGTGCGCGAGCGCCAGACGCTGGAAGACGTGCTGAAGGGCGAGCACATCGCCTAATTCGATCCCGATCCTCCGACAAATTCAGCCCCCTCTGCCTTCGCGGTGGAGGGTGCTTTTTGTGGCACTTGAGATGGACCGCACAGGGGACTATGCGGGCTACCTTCACTCCGGTTTCGCCGCTTCCTGTTCCACGCTCTTTTTTACCAGGGATTCAAAGACGAACCACTGGTCCCAGTGCTCATGGACAAAGCGGTGCATGATGGGAAGCCAGACTTTGCCCAGGTCATCGGCACGCTGCTTGGTCTTGCCATCGTAGAAGCAGGGGCCGCAGACGATGCGGTATTTCAGGGTGCCCATGCGCTGGAGGAAGATGGGGTAGCAGGGCACGCGGGCGATCTCTGCCAGCACCAGGGGCCCGCGCGGGATTTTGAAGGTGACGCCCTCATCATCCATCTCGATGGGGGAGACGCCCGTGACGACCCGATCCCCCTGCACGGCCACGGCTTCGCCTGCCATGAGGATGCGGCAAAGCTCCAGCCCCAGGTGGCTGTCCACCTCATTGTAGTGGACACGCAGGTGCGGATTTTCATCTTCCACCTTCTTCAGTTCGGCCGCCCGCAGTTCCTGCAGCTCCTCGGTTTGCTCAGGAACACGCACCATGTGCAGGGTGCGGCCAAACTTTTGGGCGAACAGAGTGGCTCCAATGTCGTAATTGCCACTGTGAATCGTGAAAACCAGGACCCCGCCCGGCTGCGCGCGCATTTCTTCGAAATGCTCGAGATTGGGGATATCCCAGGTGACCTCCCGCTTAAAATGCATGTGCCAAAGGCGGTCGAGGTAGGTCAGGGCGAACTGGTGAAACACCTGGTAACCAGCCCACCAGCGGCGCAGAGGGCCGAAGTCCGGGCGCAGCCCCTTCAAATTATCCAGCACGGCCCGGCGCTGCGGGCCTGCCAGGCAGTAGATGGCCCACACCACGGTGGAATTGAGTACGAGGCACAACCAAACGGGCAAAATGCGCAGAATTTTGAGCAAAATCTGGGTCCAGAAAGCTCCATGCAGCCCAGTATTCCGCAGACGCGGCGCTTGCGGAGGTGGAGCTTTGGCGGTTTCTTCTGGAGGCATGAGGGGGCAGCTTCGATGTCTATCCGTGACTCCATGGGCCACAGCCTGAAACATCTCTTCAGCTCTACCTTTGCCTAGACCAGCAACTCCGTCAAAACAACATGAACGATCCCCACCTGTCTCCCATGCCGAAGACTGATTACGATGTGATCATCATGGGCGGTGCCTTTAGCGGTTCTTCCGCGGCCCTCTTACTGAAGCGTGACCACCCTGGGCTGCGCGTGCTGGTGGTGGAGCGGCGGGTGGAGTTCGACCGCAAGGTGGGCGAAAGCACTTCTGAAGTGGGCGGCTGCTTTCTCACCCGTGTCCTGCACCTGGGCAGCTACCTCAGCGCGCATCATTATCAAAAGCACGGCCTGCGCATGTGGTTCTGCAAAAGCCCGCAGGACAGTGTGGAAGACTGCACGGAGCTAGGGCCCAAATTTCAAAGTCGCCTGCCCACCTTCCAGCTTGATCGCTCTCTTCTGGATGAGCATGTGCTGAAACTGGCCCAGGAAGCCGGGGCGGATCTACTGCGCCCAGCCACCCTGCGCGAAGTGAATCTGGCGGAAGATGACAGCCCCCACACCGTCACGGTGGCCAGCATGACTGCCGAAGGCAATAAGGAGACCCGCACCTACTCCACCCGCTGGGTCATTGATGCCTCTGGCAAGGCTGCCGTGCTTTCGAAAAAGCTGGGCCTCCACCGCCCGCTGGGCGATGAGCATGCCACCTCTTCCCTTTGGTGCCGCTACCGCAATGTCAATACGCTGGACAGCCACAAGAGCCGTAGCATGCACCCACAGCTCATGAAACGGGCGAAGGCCTCCCGCGCCAGCGCGACGAATCACCTCATGGGCCGTGGCTGGTGGGTGTGGCTCATCCCTCTATCCAACGGCGACTACAGCGTGGGCGTGGTGTGGGACCGCAGTGTTTTCACCCTGCCGGAGGGACCATCTCTCCAAGCCAGGTTACATGCCCATATCCTCCAGCATCCTATTGGTCGGCTCATGTTTGAAGATGCTGAGCAGATTGAGGGGGATACCTTTTACTACAAAGGTCTGCCCTATCACACGGAGCAGATGGCGGGCAATCGCTGGGCCATGGTGGGGGATGCAGCGGGCTTCATTGATCCCCTCTACAGCCAGGGCCTGGACTACTGCGGGCACACCGTTTACGCCGTCACCCAGATGATCGGCAAAGAGGCCATGGGGCAGGACATCACCGAGACGCTGAACTACCTCAAAGGGGCCTACAAACGCAGCTACCGCCTGTGGTTTGAATCCCTCTACAAGGGCAAGTACGAGTACATGGGTGACGCCGAGCTGGTGCGCATCGCCTTCATTATGGATCTGGGCACCTACTTCGTGGGTCCCGTGCGCCTGGTTTATGACAACCCCGAGTACGAATTTGGCCGCCTGCCGTATGATGGGCCTGCGGGCACCTTTTTTGCCAAGTTTATGGCGCTGTACAATCGCCGCCTGAATGCCATGGCCAAAAAACGCTTGGCCAAGGGCACCTACGGGCTGTGGAACACAGGCATGGACCTCACGCTGGGCCAGAGCTATACACCAGATTTTTCCGCCCTGCGCTTCCTGCGCTGGGGCATCCGGCTATGGCTGGTGGCTGAGTTGCGCACGCTCTTTGGCAAAGCGCCGAAAATGATGCCCGCGAGGGCCGAAATGCCCATGGAAAAGGCTCCCATGCCCTCCGCCGCCTAGGTGCCGAGACACAAAAAATGGCAATCCGCACGAGGCGGATTGCCATGGGTTAATTCAAATGAAGGATGTTTAGCCGCGATGAGCCGCTTTCACTCCCCGGCTGGCCGCCGTATTCCGGGCCGCCTTCTCGGCACGCAGCTTCAGTTTTTGGCGAATGGCCGCCGAGACGCCCATGAGGGCTTCGTTAAAGGTGTAACCGTCAGCCTGCACCTGGACATCGGGCCCAGGCATTTTCAAAGTGAGTGTGATCCGAAAGCGATACGTGGCATTTTGCGGTTCTTCGACTCGGGCGGAAGCGTCGGACACGGGCATATGCTGTCGCGCTTCCATAAAAAGGGCCTGAAGTTTTTCCTCCCATTCGGGACGGGCATCGCAACCGAAGTACTGAATATGTGTGATCATGGTGGATGTATCTATGTTAAAAGCTCCCAGCGGAGCCACAAAGGAGGAACGTTGAGATTCCCACCCTGTGACATTGCAAGGCAGCCGTGTGTTTGTAACCCCCGACAGCTCCAGCGTTGATCTTTGTCTTCGCGGAAATGAAAAAAACCTCCAGTTTACCCCATGTCCTGGCTGCCTGAATCCAAAGACCATCTCCCCCTCACCTGGTGGAAGGGGCACCCCATCTACCTTTCAGCCATGGTTGCCATCGGGGCTGTGGCCAGCATGGTTTTCACTGCGGTGCTGATGGCCGCCGCACCCGCCACGCTGGAATACCTCATTTTCACCTTTGGCGACTGGGCACGACTGCACCTTTGGGCTCCGGTGACTTACGCGCTGGTGAATCCACCCAGTTTCTGGCTTTTGATCAGCGGCGTCATGTTCTGGCGTTTTGGCGAGGCGGTGGAGCGCCACCTGGGCCGCACCAGCTTTATCAAGCTGCTCGTCGTCCTCCTGCTTGTTTCACCTTTGCTGATCACCCTGGCGAGCCTCCTGGGTCCCTCGCGGGGTTGTGCCGGTGTGACGGAAATCTTCTTTGGTACCTTCATCGCCTTTGCTGCGCTTTACCCGCATGTGATGCTGTCGCTGATCTTTTTCAGCCTCGAGGCGTGGATGCTGGCCGCTGCCATCGTCGGTGTGAATGCACTGATGGCCCTCGCAGGCCGTGACTGGATCGGCCTGCTCATTCTGGCAGGCCACGTCGGCACGGCCGTGGCCTACATCCGATATGAGCAGGGCATCCTCACCCTGCCGAAGATCCCCACCTTTCAGGCCACGCCCCCGGCATCGCGGAACGCCCCAAAGCCCACACGCAGCAGCGGCGGCAACGTGAATCCAACGCCAGCCCCGAAGGTGAAAAAGCACAGCCCGGCGGTAGATGACATCCTGGACAAAATCAGCCGCGAAGGCATGCACAGCCTCACCCCGGACGAACGCCGCATCCTGGACCAGGCCAGCGAGGATCTGCAAAAACGCAAGGGCTGAGGCACTGGCATTCTTTAGTCTCGCCTTTTGTTAGGCCCCGGCACACGGGGCCGTGAGCTGGCTTGCGATGAAAACCGAACAGGTCCGCCTCTGGATTTTTCCAGTTTGGCAGGGCATGACGTTTTTGGGACTTGCTGAAATCGTAGCGCACGACCTTTTTGGCCTGCCCCAAGCCCAAAGAATGGTTTTTGGTTAGGCCAACGGCTCCCCCCACAGCCAAAAAAGAGAGCCGCTGCGATGAAGTGTACCCAGCCGGAAATCGGCCTGCCACTTGGCAGGCTCCGGTTCGCCCACCTTCAGCCCGCTTTTCTTTATGCCCGCCAGCTCTTCCTCCAAGCCCAAGACGACCACTCCAGGGACCGATCTTCCCGCCGAGACTCACCAGACGACCACGGATCTGAAACAGACGCTCACGACCAATCATGGCGTGCCCATCTCTGACAACCAGAACTCCCTCAAGGCCGGCGTTCGCGGGCCCACGCTGATCGAAGACTTTGTGCTACGGGAGAAGATTACCCATTTCGACCACGAGCGCATCCCGGAACGCATCGTCCACGCACGCGGCTCAGGCGCGCATGGTTACTTTCAGGTCTATGAATCCCTGGCCGACATCACCAAGGCCGCCTTTCTGCAAAATCCCAAAACGAAGACGGAGGTCTTTGTGCGATTCTCCACGGTGGCGGGCGGAGCTGGCTCGGGCGACATGCCCCGGGATGTGCGCGGTTTTGCCGTGAAGTTCTACACCAGCGAGGGCAACTACGACCTCGTGGGCAACAACATCCCCGTCTTCTTCATCCAGGATGCGATGAAGTTTCCAGACCTCGTCCATTCCGTCAAAATGGAACCTGACCGCGGCTTTCCTCAGGCGGCTTCGGCCCACGACAATTTTTGGGATTTTGTCTCCCTCAGCCCCGAGACCATGCACATGCTGATGTGGACGATGTCTGACCGCGCCATCCCGCGCTCGCTCCGCATGATCGAAGGATTCGGTGTCCACACCTTCCGCCTTGTCAATGCTGAGGGCGTCTCTCACTTCGTGAAATTCCACTGGCGACCCAAGCTGGGCATGGCTGCGGTCGTCTGGGACGAGGCTGTGAAAATCAATGGTGCCGATCCTGACTTCCACCGAAGGGACCTTTGGGAAGCGATCGAAAAAGGCGACTACCCAGAATGGGAGCTGGGGCTGCAGGTCTTCGATGAAAAGACGGCTGCCGGACTGGACTTCGATGTCCTGGATCCTACCAAACTCATCCCGGAAGAAATCATTCCGTTGCGCATGGTTGGCAAGCTGGTGCTCAACCGCAACCCGGACAACTTTTTCGCCGAGACTGAACAGGTGGCCTTCCTACCTTCGAACATCGTTCCCGGCATCGAGTTCTCGAACGACCCGTTGCTACAGGGCCGACTCTTTTCTTATCAGGACACGCAGCTTTCCCGGCTTGGCGGACCCAACTTTCACCAGATCCCGGTGAATGCCCCGCGCTGCCCCGTGCACAACTTTCAGCGCGACGGCCTGCGCCAGATGCAGGTGCCCAAGGGCCGAGTGAACTACGAGCCCAACAGCTTTGACCAGGGGACTCCGCGTGAGAATCCACACCAGGGTTTTGCCAGCGTCCCGGAGGAGCTGGACGGCACCAAAATCCGCAAACGATCCGAGACCTTCTCCGACCACTACTCCCAAGCCCGCCTTTTCTTCCGCTCCATGAGCACGCCCGAGCAAAATCACATCATCAGCGCCTTCGCCTTTGAACTGGCCAAGGTGGAAACCAAACCGATCCGCCTACGCATGCTCGGTCATCTGGCCAACATTGATGCCGATCTGCATGAGGGTGTTTCCTACGCGCTGGGCATGCAGGAGCTGGCCGAGTCCATCCTTCCTGCCATGGCTCCACGTGATCTGGACCCCTCTCCAACGCTCAGCATGATTCACAAGGCACCAGTAACTTTGCAAGGCCGTAAAATCGGCGTGCTGATCACCGATGGGTTTGATTCCACCTTGCTCATGTCCTTGCAGCAGCGGGCCAAAAAAGAAAAAGCCACCGTCGCCGTCATCGCCCCCAAGGTCGGCGGCGCGGTGGACAGCGAAGGCACGCTCTTTGAAGCAGATTCCCCCATCTCAGGCGGACCTTCGATTTTCTATGATGCCGTGGTCATTCTCGCCTCTGCTGAAGGTGCGCAGGACCTCGCCACCCAGGCTGCTGCCGTCAACTGGGTGGGCGATGCCTTTGCTCATCTCAAGGTCATCGGCCATACCCCAGAGGCGCAGCCCCTCCTGGACAAAGCCGGTGTTCTCCCCTGCGAAGGCATTCTTCCCCTGCCCGCTGAACAGGCCCTCTCCAAATACATCGCCACCGCCAAAAAAGGCCGTGTATGGGAACGCGAATGTGCCTTGAGAAGACCCGGCTGAGGCTCCGCCAATAGCGGGTCGCTGGCGCAACCTGACGGTTCACCAGCGTTGGCTGTGGCCTGCTGGAGCTGCAATCGCTCGGCATGCAGCTTGCCCGCTAACAGGCCGGTTTTAACGGGAGCTTTTCAGCAGTTCCGAAAGAGGAACGACATCGCCATCAGGGATTTCAGGATCGAACTCACCCCGGGCACGGCGTTTGTCCTCGACCTCTTTGACCTTGGCATCCCGGGCGGCATTGCGTTTGGACTCTTTCTTTTCCTTGCGGGTGGAAGGGGTCATTTCCAGGAAGGTGGAGGAGGATTTCAGCTCGGTGATGCTGGGGTGCTTCTCCTCCAACAAGGTCACCAGCTCTTCGGACAGGCCCCTCCAGACGGTGAACATGCCGTTGGAGACAGGTTGATCAATTACGACGTGGTCCACGACCGTACCGTTCACCATGGTCATGAGGATCTCACCCTGACGCATGCGGGTGACGATGTCCAGCGACTGGGTGCCTTTGAAGTCCAGTTTCAGGGTCACCCCATAGGTGCCGTCGTCCGCCGGGAAAGGATGGATGGCGGACACGCTCTGGGTGCTGAATTCAGGGATGATTTTGAAGATCATGGTCCGGCCGTTGACGTTGCGGCGGAAGATGGTCTTCGGCGATTCCATGTCATTGCCCTGAGAGTGGACGGTGATGACCACCTTCTCCTTATCCATGGATTCACAGGCAGGAAAAAGAACGGCCACCAGGAGGGCGAGAAACAAACGGTGCATATCTGCTAGAAAACCAGAATGCACCCCGCTTTGCAACCCAGGAGACGGATTATCCTGATGCGGGCGAGCTTTACGGGGCGGCCTCCTCTGGGGACTTGGGACGGATTTTCTCAAACTTCTCTTTTTGCTCAGGGGTCAACTCCTGCCGGATGCCCTCCACCGCACGGCCGACGATCTGCCAGACGTTTTTGATGCCTTCCTCCCGCAGGGCGGCCAGTTCTGCCACCGCCTTGTCAGTGTGTACTTCCAGCTTTTCCCGCTGGGCCGCGTCCGGGTGCAGTTTCTCCAGGTGCTTCATGGCAGCCTGTTTCCAGAAGGCGGGATCCTCCTTCTTTTTCTGGATGCCTTTGCTGACAATGAAGCCCAGCGTGAACCCCACCCCGAGACTGAACAGGATGAGCAAGGTGATGAGGCAGCCTGCCTTGGTGCGGGGAGAGTAGCTCATGGCCAGGAAAGCTGCATGGTGACGGCCCGATCCAGCGCCGGTGCTTCGATCCGGGACTCAAACCAGCCGGCAAACGCGTATCCGGCACTCAGGCAAAAGACGACCGCCGTGGCCAGCACAGCCCGCAGTCCTAGGCCATTGAACACGTCCTCCCAGGCCTCGCCTGTTGCCTCGCTCGCATGGGCCAGGACACGGGTGGTGAAACCGTAGGGCAGTGCAGGAAGGTCCGCCGCAGGGCCTTGGCGGGCCTGCTGCGCGAGGTGCAGCCAGCGTTGGTCAAAATCGTTCATGGCTTGTGGAATTCACTTTTCATCGTTTGGCGCGCCAGGGCACGCAGTTTGTGCCGTGCCCGCATGGCGCGCATTTTCACCATGGGCCGTGTCCAGCCGGTGATCTGGGCGATCTCCTGAGTGGAGCGTTCCTCCAGGTCCAGCAGGGTGAGCACCAGACGGTCTGACGGAGACAGCAGGGCGAGCAGTCGGGTGACCACTGCCTTGGCATCGGTACTGGGGGTGGTGGGCGGTTCGGCGTGGCGGTTCAGCAGGTAGTCCATCCAGTCCGCCTCGCCCTCGCTGAGGTCGGCAAAGCGCCATTCCGGCCGCGCCTTTTCCGCACGGAGGGCATCCAGGCAAGTGCGTACGGTGAGGCGACTGACCCAGTGCTCGAAGGGGATGCTGTCGCGCTCGCGATAGGAGTCCAGTTTTTGAAACAGCTTCCCATAGACCTCCTGCATCAGATCTTCCTCGCTCTCGCGCCGGGGCAGATGATTGCGCACCAGCCGCCGCACCAGCGGATGCAGATGGACGACCAGCGCCTCGGCCGCAGCGGCATCGCCACTGCGCACGCGCTGGAGACAGTCCTGCACCTCGAAAGCATCTGGCATCACGATGGCGGGAGTTTATGGAAGAAACGGGGCACACTGCGAGAACAACGTGGCGGCACGTCGCCCGGTAACGGCTTATTTGATCAAGTCCGCCACAGGAATGCGGAAGCAGGCATCCGTGCGGGACTTTTGTTTGTCCTCACCGCCCAGGCAATAGACCTGCCGATCACATACCACGAGCCCCACCATGGCCTTGTATGGCAGCGGTTTGGCAGGGCGGTATTCGTTCTTCCGGAGATCATAGAGAAAGGCTTCGTCCGTGAAGCCCTCCGTGTCGTTTTTGAAACCACCCGCGAGATAGATCAGATCGTCACTGAGAGCCACCGCCGTGAGTCCCCGCACCGCATACGGAAACGAGGGCAGCTTCCTCCAGCTCTTGGTTTCCATGGCAAAGGCGTAGGCATCCGAGGTATTCACCACGACTTGTTTGGCCGCATCCCAATGGGCGCCGCCAAAGATGAAAAGCTGCTCTCCCACCGTGGCAGAAGCCGCGATGCCAATCGGCTGACCGGGGTAGTCCGGGAGAGGCACAACTTGGCCATTGGGATTCAACGCGAAAACAGATTTGGTTAGGCTTGCGAGGTCAGCCGCATCGGGGGTTCCCCCCACGAAGATGAGTTTTTCGCCCATCATCCCGCCCGCAGCCAGCACGGCGGGCTTGGTCTTGGGCAGCCCCTGACGCAGGACCAGATGGCCACCCGCGAATGAGCCCTGAGAATCAAAGCCCTTCGTCCCGGTAGATCCTCCGGCAAAAACGAAACCTTCTTTGGAATGCCCGGCTACCCCATAAGCCATGGATGAGGGCAGCTCCAAGGCGGAGGTCTTCCACTGCTTCTTGACGGGATTAAAAAGATGCACTGAGGACAGCCATTTTTTCTCGCCATTGACCCAGCGGGTGCCGCCTACCACCACCACGTGTCCATGATCCACCCCACAGGCAAAGCCCCCATTCGCCTCTGGCAGCGACGGCAATTTCTCCCACTCAGAGGCTTCCGCCTTCAGCAGGTAGAGAGCCGCCAGCAGGCAGCTTATGGTCAGGATCGGTCGCGCGGTCATAGGCATCCATACGGGTTTCAGGGGTTTTCCAATCAGGCCTCAGGCGAACATCGGCTTTTCCGGAGAGTTCGCCCACGGCACTGGCGGGCCGCAGGTCCTCCGAGCGATGCATTTCCCACCAGCACTGGCCACAGTGATTGTGCGCGTGGTTAATCACAAACCCGGCCTCCTTCATCAGCGGGCCGATCCAGCCCATGCAGTGGTCGCAGTAGTCTGGGTATTGCTGCAGGTCATTGCGGATCAGGAAGCCCTTTGAAGGGCAAGCGTGCATGTCTATGCGGAAGACATCTTCCTGCGCCGTCGTGGTCCAGTCGCCGCCTTCCTCGGCCAGGGTGTGGCCCCAGTATTCCTTCATGCCTTCAAAGCCTTTTCCCACAATCAGGGCCGTTGCATGGCGTTGCGAATCCTCATAAATGGCCTCATGCCAGTAGCTGCGCACCAGCTCATGCCCGCCCTGCTGCTGCAACCAGTCAAAGGTCCACTCATAGTGGCCGCAGAAGTCGTAGATGCCGATCATGAGGGTATCAAACGGGCTTCGGGAGCTGTTGCTTACGTAAGTTCCGTTTCCTCTGCTACGGGTTCGGGCAGGCCACTCACTCGGGCCAAGGGTGACAGCACATTCACGGGCCAAGGCCGGAAGCGTTCGATGATGCCGGGGGCCAGTTCCTTGCCGTTTTGGTACCCTCGGCGCAGCATCTCCATCTTCGCATCAATGTTATCCACATGATGCAGGATGATGGCCTCTGGAGTCTTTGGCAGCACAGGTGAGCCAAATTCATACTGGCCGTGGTGAGAGGCAATGAGGTGCAGCAGATGCATGCGCACCAGATCTCCCGCAGGCTCCAGCATCGTCCAGGCAGGGGCCTCGGGTCGGTCCATCATGTCGCGCCAGAGTTTGTTCACCAGTTCCAGGCCTAACGAAATATGCCCCAACATTTCTCCATGCAATTGATAGGGCTGGCTGAAGCCTGTTTCCGGATAGGTGTTTTCCCACAACTTGCCACAATCATGAAACAACACCCCGGCCACCAGGAGATCGTGATTGAGGGTGGGATACACTCCGGCAATCACCACGGCCGTGCGCATCATTTGCGCCACGTGTTCCACCAGCCCACCCCGGCGGGCATGATGATTTTCCCGCGCCGCAGCGGTGCGGCGAAAGCGTTCGCCATGCTTCTCCAAAAACAGACTGCAGAGTGTCTTCAGCCGAGGATCCCGCATCGCCTCCACCAGCGCTACGATGTCCGCATAGTCCGCCCGCTGCCGCTCCGCCAGATCGGCATCACCGCTGAGAATGACCTGCTTTTCCTCATCATCCAGCAGCCGCATCTGCGGCTGACGTGGCTCAATGCCATACTTACCCGTGTCCACCCACTGCGCCGCTAGCTCGATGAATGTGCCGCGCTGGAGCTGCCGTGCGTCTTGAAACAGTGGGTTGTTATCAAACACTCGCCAGACCATGGAATCCCCCGCGTCCGCCAGCTTCACCTCCAGGAACGGCGCTCCGCCAGAGGTCTGCTTTTCGATGCGGTTATCCACCTGTACATGCACCCGATAAGGCTGCGCCGAAGGACCCGCGATCTGCTTCAGTTGCGTGAGGGTCAAAAGGTCAAGATCAGCGGCATCGTCCATGCCTCAGTCAAAACCGACTCAGGCAGGGGATGCAAGGAAGAACGTGAGGGCAAATGGGAAGGTTGAAGAGATGGGTAAAGCTCGGAAAGGCACTCTCGCCGTGCCCAACTAGACAATTTGTCTTTCGTGAGTTATCATTCACCCATGACTGCGACTTTTAACACCGTTCTTGAACAGGCTCTTCAGTTGCCTGTGGAAGAGCGTTCCCGCATCGCCTCCCGTTTGATTGAAAGCGTGGATGAAGTCGATGATGTGGAGACGAGTCCCGCGTGGCGGGCCGAGATTGAAAGCCGGATGGATTCCATTCGTCAAGGAACCGCCAAACTCATCCCTGACGACGAAGTCATGATCGGGCTTCGGCGCAAACTGGCCGAACAGCGAGCTGCCAAGTCCGCATGACCATTCTCTGGCATGAGGACTCGCGTTCACTCTGTTCACACCGCGTTGGCCTTGACCACACGCAGCATGTTTTCTCCCAGCACCAGGCGGATGGCTTCATCGCTGTGGCCGCGCATGACCATGCCGAGGGTGAAGAGCGGCCAATTGGTCCAGGCGATGCTTTGTTCAGCCTGAGGGGTGGTGATGTAATCATCCTTCGGCCACAGGTGCTCCCAGCGGTCGCCAGCGCCACCCAGGGGTGATGAGCCATCGGGGCGGCGCAGGATTTTGGCTCGTTCTTCTTTCTCAAACCGCGAGGTGTAGGAGATGTCGCAGCCGATGGCAGCGTGCTGGGCCCCGAAGGTTTTGATGACATGATCCAGATGATCCATCAGCGAGTTGATATCCCCTTTGCCGCCCAGGAAACGCGAGATGCAGCACATGCCGACGAGGCCGTCCGTTTCACAAATGGCGCGGATGGCGCTGTCGGGTTTGCCCCGAAAATGGGTGTAGACCTCTGCACAGGTGGTGTGGCTGGCCACCATGGGCTTGGCGGAAACCTTGGCCGCATCTTCCGCCGTTTTCCAGCCGCTGTGGGCCACATCCACAATGACACCCACCTTGTTCATCTCAGCCACAGTCGCTTTGCCGAAATCGCTGAGGCCACCGTCATGCGGCTCGCCTGCCCCATCGCCAATGGGATTACGGCGGTTATACGTCAGGTGCATCATGCGGATGCCAAGCTCATGGAAAATGCGGACGAAACGCAGCTCATCCTTCACGCTGTCCCACTCCATGCGCAGCGGCACCCCATTGCCCGTGAAGCACAGCCCCACGTGCCCGTCTTTTTTCAGAGCCACGATCTCCTCGGCGGTGGTGACCTTGGATAACGCAGGCTTCAGGCCATCCGTGGCTTTGGTGAAATGAGCGAGACGCTTGATGAGCCGCAGCGGATCATTGCCCTCTTCGCCCGCATTTTGAAAAACGCAGGTCACGCCCGCCGCTTTGAATGCCTGGAAAAACTCCTCCCGTTCCCGTTCATTGGAGACTCCCCGGCTCATGGACATGGATTCGCGGAGGTCGCCCAGTTCATCCGACGAAGCCCCTTCACGGATGGCTGCATTGATGGCCTCGCCATCCACGGCAAAGCGGGGTGCAAAGCCATACGATTCAAAGACCACGGAGCTGAAATGCAGCTCCCAGGCTCGTTCGAGTTGTGCCTGGGTGGGTTTCAAAAGACCCAAGGCAATCTCGCGGGGTTTGTCAATCGTGGGGTTACCCGTGCGCCAGATCTCGCGGCTTGCTTGAGCCCGAGTGGAGATGTGGAAGCTGCTAGCCAGGGCAGCCAGCGGCAACTGAGAAAGCAAGGAACGACGAGAAAGGCTCATAAATTCTTTTTGTTAGGCAATAAAACATCAAGGCATCAAGGCTTTCAAAACAGCCACGGCCTTGTCCTCAAAAATCTTTTGCCACTCCGGGGCCACAAGCGCATCACAATCTTCCTGGGCATATCCTGTGTTGTTCCGCTGCGCAACGGTGGCTGCGTAGTAGATGTAGCCATTGGTGTAACCCGCGACAAAAGCATGTGGATCAGCGAAGGCTTTCTTGATGTTAAGGCCGACCTGTACGGTCAGTTCTCCGGGGAACGTGACCATCTTAAAATCTCCCACGCGCAGCCCGGCGATCTCCACATCCAAGGTGGGAGATCCCGCTGCGCGGTTTTGCGCCAAGTGCTTTTTGAGCAGGGCATGATTCGCATTCAGCCGGGTCAGTCGTTCCATGATCTGGATGTTTTGCAGATAAGCCTCCACCGCCGTACGATTGTCGGCATCCAGCTTGGTTAGGGCATCTCGGCCTAACGACTGATCATGCAAATAACTTTGGGCGTAGTGCGAGGGGAAATCCGGCGTCAGCCTTTGCTGGATGAGCAGAGGCAGGAAGGTTTTGAAATTGATGTTGGTCGGCTTCAGCGCAGCCAGGAGTTTGACCTGCTCTGCCTCAATGGCTGCCATGCGTTTCTCCAAGTCCTGCCCCCGAGGCAAAGCGATGATTTCACGGCTGACTTTGATGGAAGCTGCGTCCGAAATTTGGATCTTCTTGGCAGCTTGGATCACGCTCAGGCCCAGCTTGTGCCCCAAAGGTTCTGCATCGGCAGGGCGGCTCACTTCCTTGTAGCGGAGTGGATTGATGTCGCCGCCGCAACCTTGGACAAAGAAAGCCATCGCTCCTTCTCCGAGGCTCTCTTCGATGAACTGCGAAGCATACGCAGGATAGTCCGCCGAGCTGCCCTTATGCGGCGGATTCATGATGGGATGGCAGGCAAAGGAGTACAGCAGGGCGAGGGGCCGCCCGTCTTCACGATCCAGACGCAGGAGACCGATCTGCGGGTCAATGGGCCCCACGCTGGCCACGTCTTCATCCCGGGGCATGGAGTAGGCGCGGCGCATGTCCACCTCGCTGCCGTCCTTCATTTTCAGGCGGCGATTTTCACTGATGCGGTCTTCATGCCCCACCCCGGCACCTGCCTTGACAGGCACCAGCTTGCCCCAGGCCTCTTTTACAGCCTGGGCGACTAGCTGCTCCGTATCCGCACGCACGATGCCGTGACAGTGGCTGGCATTCACCACGATGCTTTCAGGCTTCACGCCTAGCTCCTTTTGCAATTGCATGCGCAAGTTAGCCATGAAGCCGTTGCCGATGCGGCCAATTTCCCCCACCGCCACCGCATCCACTGTGACCAGCACAAGCGTCTCCGCATCACTTCGGATGACCAGGGCCTTGGCAAAGCTGGGATCATGAACGGGCCCGGCTTTGTAGTCCGTAATATCCACCTTGGATACCCCTGCGCGCAGGCCTGCCGCAAGTAGGGGAGACGTGAACAGTGCCAGGAGGAGGAGTAACGTAGGAAGGCGGACAGCAGGCATTGCGCCTGAAAGAACGTGGTTAAATCGAACTTTCAGCACCCACCCGCGCCTGAAAAAGATGTTTTTGTGACCCGCCCCTTTCATTTTCCTGGATACCTTTTGTCAGAAGCTGACAAACAAGTTTGTGGAAGGCGGGCGGAAATCTCTGGCTGGAAATGCGCTATTCGCGCTAAAGAACAGGCTGCTCGTCCGTTGCACAGATGCCGAGTGCCGTGTTTTCAGTCCCTGGCATCGGGCCCACTTCTTTTCACCATGATTCGCACGCCTCTTTCCGTCTTTGTTTTGCCTCTGGCTCTCAGCCTGAGTTCCTGTGGCCCCAAGCCTGAATCCCAGGTCACTCAGGAAAAGGCCCCAGCCCCGCAGGCAGAGGCATCCAAAGCTGAGGACAAACCAGCCCCAGCCGTGGCTGAGACCGCACCTAAGCCAGCGACTGCACCGGCGGTGGAACCAGAAATCCCCTCCCCTCCCGTTTTCAAAACCGCCGTGGACATCGGCGATTTCGGCAGTGCCGAACCTGCCGAGCGTAAGGACATGCCCACCCGCGGCATCGTCGTGATGGGTCCAGAATCTTGGGAGCACAGCAATGGTGCACACTGGGAGACCTACACGGGCACCAAGTTCAAGGCAAAGCGCTGGGGCCGCTACAAGGTGCGTCTCACTTATTCGCTGAACCGTGCCACTCTGGGCATGCAATTCCGCATGGCAAATCTGGTGGTGAAAAAATCACTCGCCAATGCGCCCACCCCCCGCAAAACCTACCTGGGTGAGATTTATGTCGCCCAGCCAGGGGACCTCCCCTTCGCCCTGCTGACGCCGCCGACGGACAACGGCGGCTTCGTCCTGCACGAGCTGGCCCTCATCCCCACCTGCGAAGGCGAGACCCCGAAACAGGCCGAAGACGGCAGCATCACCCTCAGCGCCAAGGACGCCATCACCTGGTCCGAAAACATGCGCTATGAGCCGAAACCTGAGAAGAACTGCCTGGGCTACTGGACCTCGGAAGACGACCTGGCCGAGTGGGAATTCGAGGTCCGCAAACCGGGCCGTTACAAAGTAACCGTGAGCCACGGCTGCGGCGGTGGCAACCACGGCAGCGAGGTGGAACTCCAGCACGCGGACCAGACGCTGAAATTCACCACGCAGGACACTGGCGGCTTCCAGAACTGGAAAGAGCTGCCGCTGGGCGAAATCGAGATCAAGGCCACAGGCAAACAGCGCCTGCGGATCGATCCCGTGAACAAGGTGAAATCCGCCGTGCTGGACGTGCAGAAAGTGGTGCTGACCCCGGTGGGTTAAGCCTCCGCTTTCTCCGCCAGCAAGATGCGCAGCACCTCGGCCGCGATGGCAAAACCAAAGGTGCCGGTGACAAAGGTGGCGGCGCCAAAACCAGCGGCGCAGTCCAGCCGCAAGCCGGCCTCCGTCCCCTGCTCCCGCTCAGTCGAGCAGGAGCCATCGGCCTGAGGATAGACGGCCTTTTCCGAGGAGTACACGCAGGGCACCCCCCAGAGCATCGGCTTGCCCCCAGGGCTTTTGGCAAAGCCATGAACCTCGCGCAGGCGGCGGCGCAATTGCTGCAGCAGGGGATCGGCCCCGGCCTCGCCCAGATCTGCCAGCTTCACCTGGGTGGGATCGCGCCGACCTCCGGCACTGCCAGAAACGACCACGGGAATGCCCAGCGCCTGCGCTTTGGCGATGATGAGGGCCTTGATCTGGGTACTGTCCACCGCGTCCACGATGACGTCGAAACCCGGGGCCAGCAGGCGGTCTGCACTGCTCTCCAGGAAAAACTCCGGCAGTGCCTGCACCTGACATTCCGGGGAGATTTCCGCCACGCGCCGGGCCAGCACCGCCACCTTCGGGTGCCCCACGGTGTGGGCCAGGGCGGGAAGCTGGCGATTGGTGTTAGTGATGCAGACGTCGTCCATGTCCATCAAGGTCAGAGAGCCCACACCGCTGCGGGCCAGGGCCTCCACTACCCAGGAGCCGACCCCGCCCACACCGATCACCGCCACCCGCGCGCCATGCAGCCGCGGCAGGGCCTGCACGCCGTACAGACGGCCAATGCCGCCGAAACGCTGGAGATAACTTTCTGTCATGCCTCCTTCCATAGCCGTAAAAGAAGACAGGCAAGGCAAAAAACACCCGCCTGAATTCTTTGCGTTCTTTGGGCCTCTTTGCAGCTATACCTCCCTCACATGTCTGACTTCACGCTCACCTTCCTCGGCACCGGCACCTCCGTCGGCATTCCGATGATCGGCTGTGACTGCGAGACCTGCCACAGCACGGACCCCCGGGACAACCGGCTGCGCTCCAGCATCTGGCTGAGAACACCGGAGATGAGCTGGATCGTGGACACGCCGCCAGATCTGCGCACCCAGTGCCTGCGCGCCGGCATCCGCCACCTGGATGCGGCCATCTTCACCCACCCGCACATGGATCACCTCACGGGGTTTGACGAACTGCGTCGCTTCACCATCCCGGCAGATCAGTTCATGCCCATCTATGCCATGCCTTCGTGCCTGGCCGTGCTGGAGCGCATGTTTGAGTATGCCTTCAATGGGGAGAATCGGTATCGAGGTTACCTGAAGCCTTTCCCGAAACCCATCCATGGCCCCTTTCACCTCGGCGACACACTGGTGACTCCCCTGCCCGTGCTGCATGGCAAGGTAGAAACCGTGGGCTACCTTTTCACCCGGCAGGAGCGCAAACTCTGCGCCTACATTCCCGATGCCAAGATCATCCAACCCGAGGCGCTCGAGGCCATGGAGGGAGTGGACACCCTCATCGTGGATGCCCTGCGCTACACCGAGCACCCCACCCACATGAGCGTGGCGGAGGCCCTGGCAGTGCAGGCGCAGATCCACCCCCGGCGCACCTTCCTCACCCACCTGCAATGCGAGGTCATGCACTCCCGGGCCGAGCCGCTGCTGCCCGAGGGAGTCAAACTTGCGTACGACGGGCTGGAACTGAACTGGGACCTCTGATCATGGCCGTCTCCCGAAATTCATCCCTTTGGTTAGGCTCCGTTAGGCGAACAGGAATGCTTAGCCTGACGCTGCTAGCCTTCTTCCTCAGTCCTCTGCTTGCCCAGGATCCCGCCCCGGCCCTGGATCTCAGTGGTGAAACCGTGGTGGTTTACAATCCGGACTTCGCCCAGTCTCGGGAGCTGGCCGAATACTACGCCCAGAAACGCGGCATCGCAGCGGACCACCTCATCGGCCTGGAGTGCCCGATGACGGACTCCATGACCCGGCAGCAGTATAACGAACTTTTGCGCAAGCCTTTGTTCGAAGCCTTCGTGCGCCGGGGCTGGTGGCGGCTAGGCCAGCAGGAGCTGAAGGACCCGGCCACAGGCAAGTCCATGCCCGCGATGACCGTGGCCGAGTCTGCCGTGCGTGTGGTGGTGCTGATGCGCGGTGTCCCCTTCCAAATTCAGCGGGATGCGCAGAACCCCAAGAACACGCAGGAAGATGAAGCCAGCGTGGATAGCGAACTGGCCCTGCTAGGCCTGCCGCGCCAGCCCATCGCTGGTGCTCTGCGCAATCCTTACTTCAAGCAGGACATGCGCTTCCAAATGTTCCAAGGCACACCGGGACTGCTGCTGGTCGGCCGGCTGGATGGACCTGATGCGGACACCGTGAAGCGGATGATTGATGATGCGCTGACCGCCGAACAGCAGGGGCTGCGGGGTCGGGCGGTCATTGATCTGGCGCAGAAAACCGGGGCCTATCAGGAAGGTGAAGACTGGCTAAACCGCAGCGCTATCCTCTTTCGCCAAAAGGGCATCCCCGTCTATGTGGACAAGGCGGAGGCCGTGCTGCCCGACCACTGGCCCCTGCCGGATACTGCCTTTTATTTTGGCTGGTACACCACGAATGCCAGCGGGGCCATCGCCAGTCCCTCGTTCAAATTTCAGACCGGGGCCATAGCCTGCCATCTGCATTCCTTCAGTGGGGCTGCGCTGCGTGCGCCAGATCGGCATTGGGTAGGCCCGCTGCTACGGCAGGGGGCCGCCGCTGCGCTGGGCAATGTGTTTGAGCCCTACCTCAGCCTCACGGTCCACTTTGATGTTCTCAACCAACGATTGCTAGAAGGCTACACGCTGGCGGAGGCCGCCTGGAATGCCACGCCGGTGCTCTCCTGGATGAATGTTGTCTGTGGAGATCCTCTCTACCGTCCTTATGCACGCGGTGCGGGCTCTAGCATGGGCGATGGACGCGACCGCGACTACGCCCTGTATCAAGGTACCTCCACTCGGCATCCGGGCGAGGACAGCCGCGAACTGAAACAGGCCCTCACCACCTTAGCCGAAACCCGCAGCAAACCGCACCTGCTGGAACTCACCGCCCTACTTTCCGCCAGCGAGGGCAAGAACACCGAGGCCATCGACCTGCTGGAGCACGCCCTCAGCCTTTACGTCATCGCCTCCGACAAAGCCCGCGCGCATCTGTATCAGGCCCGCCTCTATCTGGATGAAAACCGTCCGGCTGAGGCCAAGGCCACCCTGCAAAAGATGCTGGATGATTCTAACCAAAAGGATGTACCCGCCAGCCAGGCTGCGCGGCTGATCCACAGTCAGATTCCCTGAGCCATTCGCACACGGATGAGCAGGTCGTTGATGCCAGCGCGGGCCACATCCTCCGGCAGTTCCCGCAGCGTGCTCGCCTCATGCGCGGCCTGTAGCATGGCCCGCAGACGCTCAAACTCGCTTTGGTGAAACGCCAGGTCCGCATCATCTAGCGTGCCCTGTTCAGGCCCGGCCAGCTTGCGAGCGATGAGGTCATCGACATACGGCAGACGAAACGTCTCGTTCAGCGTCACCAGATTCGCCTCCACCTCACCCGTGCGCATCATCCAGATGCCCGTCAGCAGCACACGATAGACATACAGCAGCGGCTTCACCCGATGCGGAGATTCTTTCAAAAACAGCTCCCACTGCGTGTACAAAACCCAGGTAGTGATGCGAATGATGACGAGTGATGCAGCCCTTGGCGATCTCCTTTAACTCCGCATGCTCCGGCGTTGTCTGCACGATCAGCGGTGAATAAAGCTGCTCCAGAACATAGCCATTTTTCTTCAGCAGCAGGTTGAAGAACTTCTTCACATCATGGCTGACGATGTCCATCTCCAGCCCCTCGATGATGCGGGAATCCTCCACGGTTTCATGCCGGGCATCCAATCCCAACACTTCCTTGAGCGGCAGCACATGCGCACCCCGCAGATCCACATCGGAATCCGGAGACGGAAAGCCATACAAATGCGCCCCGCTGATGGTCGCAAACAGCAAGGGATAAGGCTGCGCCGTGGTGATGCGCTGAAGCCGGGGATCTTGGACTGTGGCGGCAATGGAAGGTGTCATAAAGAAGGGATGGTTAGGCCGCTTTGGAGCGCCTCGCCGAAATCAACAGTTGGTTAGCCGCTTCATAGTCCGGCCTTTCGGGCAGCTTGGTTTCGGCCAGGGCTTGTTCGAATTCGCGGTGTAGGCGCTGTCGCCACGCATCCACCTGTTCCCAGGTGAGTTCACCGCGCTTCACGGCCAGCAGTTCCTCGCGGCGCTCGCCCACATGCACGGGCACGCGTCCTTCACGCAGGGCTCCCGCTCCGCTCATGAGGAGGCGGAGGAGGTGCATGGCGTGTTTCCAGCGCACCTTTCCTTGGTTGCGCAGGTCCTGCTCGATCTTTTTGAACTGGCTGAGGGCATAGCCGTTGAAGGTCTGGAAGATCATCTGGGAGAGGAACTTGTCCCGGATCGCCAGTAACTCCTGGGCGATGGGCGTGGCCTTTTCTACCAGGGGGGAATAGAGACACTCGAGGATGTTGGGATTGGCCTTCAGGGCCATGGTGAGAAACTTTTGCAGCTCCCAGTAACAGGCCTGCTGCTCATTGTCCTCGAACTGCTCGGGTGCGCCATAAAGCGACCAGTGCAGATCTGCCGGGGCAAGGTAGATGCCACGCAGATCCGTGTCTGAGGTTTCAGTCTCTAGGCCATAGGCCCGCGAGCCGACGATGCAGCGGTAGATGACATGATCCTCCAGCGCAAAGTCCTGCAGGCTGTTGGAGGCGCCCTCCAGGCGATCTTTGAAAAGCTTCAGCACCTCCATCTCGGTCGGTTGCAAAGCGGCCTCAAAACCATCGGGAAAACGCACGAGGTAACGCTGCTCCTCACCGCAGGGAGTCCGCGTGACAATGCCCACAGCCCCGCGCGGATGCACCAGGGCATGATTGCTGCCATGCACGCTGATGAGCGTGACCACCTGCGTGCCGGCGTGGATGTTTTGGGGCTGGTGAGACATGAATGAACTTAGGCGGAAGAGACCGTCCAGTTCTCCACCTTCAGTCCAGGAATGCGAGTGAATTCACCGGTGTTGTTCGTCACCAGCACCGCTTTCAAGGCCATGGCATGGGCGGCAATGAGCTGATCATTTTCACCAATGCTTTTTCCTTTGGATTCCAAGTGATGGCGGATGAAGCCATAAGCCTCCACACAACCCTCCACCGTCCAGTCAAACGCCTGAAAGGCAGACATCGCCACCCGGGTGGCGGCGGCTTCCTGCTCATAGTCTAGGCTATTGCGAGCACCAAACTCCAGCTCGGCCAGAGTGATGGCAGAACAAGCTACCGTATGCCCGGCCTTGGACTGCGTACGGCAAGCCGAAAGGATGTTCCGGGCCTGCTGCACACGCAGCTTCTGGGCCTCAGTCCTGGCGACCCTGATCTTCAGTCCTCTCATCATGTGAATGAGGATGTCTGTATCAAGCAGGTAGATCATCTTCAGTCAGACCATTTGCGTTTCTGAGGCGGCTTTTTCTCACGCTTTTCCACGGCTTTCAGAAACTCATCCGAAAGCTGCTGGCAGCCTTCTTCCACACGATCCCAAGGATCGCGTTCACTGATCAAAATGCCTTCGGAAGTGTGGCGGATATAGACTTCCGGGCCTTTGACACGAAACTCCTTGGGCAGCCGCACGGCCTGGCTGCGCCCGTTTTGAAAAACTTTGGCGATGGCGGTCATGCTTGATCTATACCATTTGGTAGCACCAAATCAAGCCTCCCATTGCACGCCATCACTTCACCTTGATCGGCTGGCGGGCAATCACCTGGTTTTCCTGGGTGGTGTAGCGCAGCTCGAAGTCTCCGGCTTCTTCGGGGGCTTTGATCTCCACCGTGGCGGGGGCATCCAGCACGTAGGCGTAGTTCAGGTATTCATTATCTGCCGCGCCGACTTTGGTGATGGTGACAAAGTCTCCCGTGCCTGCGGGGCCCGTCCAGGCGATGCTGATGGGAGCGTCCTTGGCGACTTCTGCCGGGCCTTTGACGGTGGCCTGCATGGCCGTGAGTTTGATGGGGCGGGTGAACATCACCTTGTTCTGCTGCTCCTCAGTGATGCGGATCTCCATTTCACCAGTCTTGCGTGGGGCCAAGATTTTCAACGGGTTTACCCCACCATCCAACCGCCGGTAGTCATTATAAGCGCCGGGCGAGTCACTTTTTTCCACGATGGAGATGTACAGATTTCCCACAGCGGGGGCTTTCCAGCCGATGGCTACCATGGACCCTGCCATGACCGTTTCGGGAGCTTCCAGTGCCAGCGTGGCGGCCTCCACCTTGAAGGCTTTGCGGGCAAAGGGCTTGATGCTGCCATCGTTGGCATAGCGCATCTCATAGTCACCAGCTTCCGCTGGGGCATTCATCTGTACGCTGTCGCTGTCGGCAGTGGGGCGTGCATAGATTTTGTATTCGCCATCTTCAGCGCCTGCCTTGACCCAGCCGATCCAGTCGCCTCTCTGAACGGGGGCTTTGAACTTCACCGTCATCGGTGTGCTGGTGGTGACGGTGGCGGGCACTTCCAGCGTGATTTGCGGCACCTTGACCTCGAAGGGTTTGGACCGGCCACAGACGACGTTTTGCCCGTCGGCCCCGCGCTGGGTGAAACGCGCTTCATACTTGCCTGGCAGATCTGGGGCGATCATGGCCAGGGTGGCCTCCTTGCCGATGGCATCGCGGAGATTGGGCAGAGCAGAATCTGGCGCATCCACCGGAGCGATGATGATGAGCTGATCTCCCACGCCATTGGCCCCGGAGAACATCAGCGCGAACTCCTGCAGCACAGTGATCTCCTCATTCGGGATCTCGATCGCCACCTTTGGCAATTCGGTGACATCCAGCACGAAGGTATTGTCCGCCGTGCGCGCCACGCCCAGGTCCGTGAATGCACGCCCGGCAGGGGCGACATTCGCCGTGTAGATCCCGGGTGGCAGCTCGCCCGTCCAAGTGCCAGGCTCCTCGCCTTTGGCGAATTTGACGGGCGATTTGTCCGTGCCTGTGAGGCTGATGTCACCCTCCGGCAGGGGCTCGCCGTTCTTCATGACGCGCACCGTGACCTTCAGCTTTTCCACCTTCGGCGGAGCGGCGGGGATGGCGACGGTGGTGGCTGTGGCGTTTTTCAGCGCTTCGGCCAGCTTCATCACGCTATCGGCATTTTCAATGGGAGCCAAGGTGGCAAACCGGGCCGCCACCGCCTTCGGCAGGCCGATGCCGATGATGCGCACATCGGCATCAATGCCGTTGGACTTCAGTTTGGCCAAGGCGGCGGTGACATCGCCTCCGCAGGATTCCTCCCCATCGGTAAAAACGATGACCTGTTTCTTGCCCGGTTTCGTGAAGTCATCGGCTGCCGCATTCAGCGAAATGGCCAGAGGCGTGGCCCCGATGGCGCGGGCTTCTTTGACCAGCTTCAGCATTTCACCCCGCTGAAACCCTTCGATGGGAACGACCAGGGCGGTGTCCTCACAGGCCCCGGGTTCGCGGTGGGATACTTTGGAACCGTAGAGACGGAGGCCGATGTGCAAATCCTCCTTCTCAGGGGCCGTGGCGATGAATTCACTGAGCACCTGCTTGGCCGCATCGATGCGGTAGCGGCCATCGGCCAGCTTGTTCCACATGGAGCCGGAGCAGTCGAGGATGAGTTCGACGGAAACGGGCTCGGCTTGGAGGCTGAGAGTGGCAAGGCTAAAGCATGCCAGAAGGGAAAGACGGCTCATAAGGATAGTCAGGAAAAGATAGCCTGTTTGAGAAACTATTGTTACTCCATCCCTCCATTTTTTGCCTCATTTGGCCTATCCGAGAGCGTTTTTAATTTTTCCAAAATCGAAAAATTTTGCTCTGGATGCTGGCGTCGAAGCAAAGTTATCTTGCGCTAAATAAGCCTTTTCTTTAACCGTAATAAAGAAGGCTGATTTCACACAGAATCATGCTCTCGCGACGCCCATCCAGACGAAATTCCTGCCGAATGGCGGACCTTCGACTTTTTCTCCAGGTTGTCTCCGGGCCGCCTGAGAGAAAAAGGGAGGAGGGCATGAAGGCCCTGTCATTTATTGGGGCCTCGTTTGGGCCGTTCAATCCATGAACAAGCCGGACCCATTTTCCCCCGAAGCAACTTGCCCACCTACCCAATGGAGCCTGATCCGGCTGGCGGTGGATGGCACGGAGGACCAGAGGAAGACCGCGCTGGAGATGATCTGCCGCATTTATTGGCTGCCGCTGTACGCGTTCCTGCGCAGTGCAGGCCGCAGCCATGAGATGGCGGAGGACATCGTTCAGGAGTTCTTCCTCCGACTGCTGGATGGGCGACTGCTGGCCAGCGCCACCCCGGAGCGGGGACGTTTCCGCTCGCTCATCCTCACCGCACTGAAAAACCTGGACCATGACCTGCGGCGAATGGAGCAGACGCAAAAGCGCGGTGGAGGCTGCGAGGTGATGTCGATCGACATGACGGGTGCGCAGGATTTCTGGCAAAACCAGGAGGCCAGCGAGGCCACGCCTGATCAGGCCTTTGACCGGGCCTGGGCCATGACCCTGATCGACCGCGCCGCCCATCGGCTGAAGCAACATTTTACTCTCGAGGGGAAGGAGGCCCTCTTTGCCGAGCTGTATCCCCGCATCCTCGGTGAAGAAACCGAGGACGGGTTGGCTGCCGTGGCGAACCGGCTAGGCATGAGCGCCGCCGCCATCAAGGTGGCCGCCTTTCGCATCCGCCGCCACTACGCTGAAATGCTGCAGGAGGAAGTGCGCCGCACCGTCATCACTGCGGAGGAGGCCAAGCAGGAGTTGCTGCACCTGAGAACGGCTTTTCGCTGAGTTGTATTTGCAAATAACTTGCGCTTAATGAAAGTGCAACTTATTTGCCTTATGATCACTCCACCCCCTTCGCGTCTCCCTGTCACCGTTCTCTCGGGTTTTCTCGGTGCGGGCAAGACCACGCTGCTGAACCACATCCTGCGCAACCGCGCGGGCCAAAAGGTGGCCGTGATCGTCAATGACATGAGCGAGGTGAATGTGGACGCCCTGCTCATCCAATCTGGCGACGCCCAACTGAGCCGCTCCGAGGAAAAAATGGTGGAGATGAGCAATGGCTGCATCTGCTGCACCCTGCGGGAGGACCTGATGCTGGAGGTGGGCAAACTGGCGCGGGAAGGCCGGTTCGATGCCCTGGTGATCGAGTCCACCGGCGTGTCTGAGCCGATGCCTGTGGCGGAGACCTTCACCTTCGAGGATGAAAGCGGCCATTCCCTCTCCGACCTCGCGCAACTGGACACCCTGGTCACCGTGGTGGATGCGCGGAACTTCCTGAACGACTACCACAGCACGGAAGACCTGCAGGACCGAGGCCAAGGAATGAGCGAGGAGGATGGGCGCACTCTCGCCCACCTGCTGACGGACCAGATCGAGTTCGCCAATGTCATCCTCATCAACAAAACCGACAGCGTGGAACCGGAGACGGTGGAGGAGATCCGGGGCATCATTTATGCCCTCAACCCCAAAGCCAAGGTCCACCTGACCCGGAACTCCGAAGTGCCGCTGGAACAAGTGCTGCACACCGGCCTCTTTGACATGCAGGAGGCGGAGCAAAGCCAGGGCTGGCTGGACTCCCTCCAAGGCCACACGCCAGAGACGGAGGAATATGGCATCAGCAGCTTTGTTTTCCGTGCCCACCGCCCCTTTCACCCGCAGCGTTTTCATGACCATCTCAAAACTTCCTGGGAAGGGGTGGTGCGTGCGAAAGGCCTTTTTTGGCTGGCCACCCGGATGGAGCTGGCGGGCTTTGTTTCCCAGGCCGGTGTGCTGCGGGATACGCGTGCCCTGGGCTTTTTCTGGTCGGCGGTCGACAAGAGTGAGTGGCCCACAGACAAGGCCAGCCTATCGGAAATCCAGGCCAACAGCCGCGAACCCTACGGCGACCGCCGCCAAGAGATCGTGATCATCGGTCGGCACATGGATCAGAAATCCTTGGTGTCCGGATTGGAGGCCTGCCTGCTGACCGAAGAGGAATACGAGGCTGGTCCGGCCTTCTGGCAATCCCTTCCTGACCCATTTCCTCAATGGATGCCCAGCCCGGAGGAAAGTCCGTGAGCCGCATCCCTCTCGTCCTCATCACAGGCTTCCTGGGGGCTGGCAAAACGACTTTTCTGCGAGCCCTGATGACGGCCCTCCAGGCACGCAAAACCGGCTTCAGCGTGGTGGTGAATGATTTCGAGAATGCCGAGGTGGATGCCACGCGGCTGCGTTCCTCTGACGCGACCGTCACGGCCATCAACGGCTCCTGCGTCTGCTGTTCCTCACTCCATGAATTCATGGCGGTGCTAGGTGATATCGAAGTGCCGCGGGGTGGCGTTTTGCTGGTGGAGGTCAATGGAGCCTCCGATGTAATGTCGCTCATCGCCGCGATCACCGCCCGCCATGAATGCCGCCGCTTCACCTCCCCGCTGCAGGTGACCGTGGCCGACGCCCAGCGCTGGCAGAAACGCAGCCCGCAAGATGAACTGGAACGTGAGCAGGTGCAGACTGCCACGCACAGCGTGATCACCCATGTGGAAGAGGTGAACGAGGAGCGGCTGGCACAGGTGCGGGCAGCAGTGAAGGAGCTGAGCCCACGCGCGGTGGAGTGCAGCGCAGAAAGCCTGGCGGACTACCTGCGGCTGGTCGCTGCCACAACCCGTTTAGGTAGGCAGGATGTGCCGAAAAAGGCGGCCCTGCTGCAGCCAGCCATGCACCGCCACCATCATGAGGGGGAACGGGCCTTTACCTCCATGCGAGTGGACCTTCCATTTGTGGTGAGACGTGCCGACCTGGAGCAGACCCTACGAGAGCTGCCGGAGGAAGTCGTGCGGGTCAAAGGGCTCTGCCGCCTCGCCGAGATTCCCACCGTGCCGCTGTCATTCCAGCACGTGCGCCCGCAGGCGGAGACGTGGTTTTTGCCCCTGCTGGGCACCCAGGGCATCGTGCCCACGGGCGTCATCATTGGCGTCGGTCTACCTGCCGGAGAGATCTCGGCCCAGTTCCAGCGTCTGCCTGCGGCGGATCTTCTGCCAGATTACCAGCCGTGAGGGAACCGCAGCCCCGGACTTGCCAGAGGCGGAGGAATGGCTGAAAAACAGTCCGCATGAGTGAATCCCGCCCCAGCGATTCCCCCCATCCTGAAAACCGCAAACCCGCACGCCAGCGCCCCGCACGACCCGAAGACTCTGTGCCCGAGTCCGCGAGCCGGGCCATCCCGAGCGAGCGGGCGCTAGAACGCCTCATCCAAGGCCAGGAGAAGCCTGACCTGAAGCAGATCCAAACCGTGGTGGGCAAGCTGCAAACGGTGATTGCCGACTACCTCGACAGCGGCAAGCCCCTCCAAATCACCCTTTCCGCCTTCGAGATTCTCAGCGCCCTGGAGGCCGCCATCCAGGAAGCCGACGGGCGGCCCAGCCCCTGGCCCGACGGGGCCGATGCCCGCACTTTCTTCATCCACGGGCTCTACGACGAGATCATCCAGCAGCCCAGCAACATCTTCGAGACCCGGCTGTTCCCGGATGGCAGTGAACGTTATGTGCCGGTGAGCCGGGCTGTCTGGAAAGCCTGCTTGGAAAAGCTGCGGGGCGGCATTGTCGAAAAGGGCCTGTCGCTCGCCCAGAAGCGGGGCCGCCCAGGTGCTTGAGATCGACAGAGGTCAGAGATTCATGCAGTCGGCAGCGCCCCAGGGCTCCAGGTTTTGCAACTTTTTGTTAGCCAGGACAGCGTAGCAATCCGGCAAACCAACCAGGCCAGCTTGGCGGAAATCCAGGCGCGCAGCCGCGAACCTTACGGTGACGATCGTGATCATCGGTCGGCACCCGATAAGCTCACTGCGCCTGCTTCAGGGTCGGTGTCGGCCATGCCATTGCTGATGAAGAAGCCCACTCCGGAAGGTTCCGTGCCTTGCAGCAGGATGCCCTGGAAGACAGGCTGTTTCTTCTGAGGCTGTGCCCAGTCAGGCTCAAAGGAGCCCGAGAAAAGCCCGGTCACTGGAGAGACTTTCAACGTCACCGTTTTATCGTTAGCAGGGGTTTTGATCACCTTGTTACCCAAGATGGTCAGGTTTTGCTTCTCCACGGGCGACACCAGCCTTCCATTCTCAAAGCGCAGCACCGTGGCACCAGTCGTGGTCGGCAGAATCTGCTGCACCGTCAGGCGAGGCTGAAACGCAGAACCGATGGTATCGACCTGCAGCCCGTCCGGCCAGCCTGCGGTGTAGAGCTGAGTGACAGGTTTGGGGGTCTCCACAACGGCAGGCCTGAACCAGAGGCAGCCCTCGCCGCTGACAGCACCCTCATCAGGGTTCACCAGCAACGTGCCAACGAAGCTTCCGCCCTTCACCTTGGCTGACGCTCCCGGTGTGGGGATTTGGACAAAGACGGGGACCTGTCGGGAGGGTCGATAGAGCGAGCTGGCCGTGATCTTTGTTCCATCGGCCAGAACTCCTACCAAAGAGACCTTTCCTTGATTGGAAAACGTCAGCGCGGCATAGCCCGCTCCCTGGGGGAACGTCTTTACATCTCGAATTGGCAACTGCGCCTTTGCCGGCCACGCCAAGGTGTAGTACCCCTGCGAGGCAGAAAGATTCAACAGAGCCCGAGGAACGAGAAAGTTCTTGTGAAAGTGAGCCGGACTGGCAAGCCCCTCGCTGACGTTTTCGGCAGATCCCCTCACAGTGGCCTGCAAGCCAACCTCAGACCAAGTCATGCTGAGGCGAAGTCCCGGCAACTCTAGCTCGCTGACAAAGGTTTTGCCGGTCTTAAACCACACGGTACCATCCCCGTTCAGCAATGCCGTGAAGGCATGAATGCCGCCATTCATCAGCAGCTTGCCGCTCAGGCTTGCGGTGGCTTGCACCAGAGTCGCTGTGAACTGCCCGACAGAGGCGTTGCTCCTCTCCGTGTCTCCTGTGGGAAGAATGAGGCCCAGATAGGCAAGGTTGCCCCCGCCATAATGCAACGCAGCTCCTTTGAGGAAAGGATTGGCTGAAAAGACCGCCGTCATGGGAGAGACGCCCGTCTCAGGCACCGTGAAGCTAATGGTATGAGATGTGGGGTCAGCGCCGGCCGGAGCATTTTCCCAATGATGAAAAAGGTAGCCTGCCGGGATGGTCGTGCTAATGGAGATCCGCGAGCCCGCCAGCACTGCCGGAAAACCTGTGTGGGAGGTCGCACTTCCCCATCCCTTGGGAGATCCAGTGACCGTGAATTTGCCCACATTCGCGGGGACGGTCGAATTGGGAAGGAACTGCCGCTGCAGCCTTACCAGGAAATGACGTTCAAAGGTGCGGGTGAGTACCGTGGAATTGCCCTTGAGGTCGTAGGCCGTCACGGTGAGAACAGACTCGGAACTGTCGTCTTCAAGCACTTCGGCACTGAAATTCACGGAGGTAGATTGGGTGGCCGAATGAAGTGTCGCCCGAACGGGTTCCCCGCCATTGAGAGAAACCTCCACCCGATCCAGCCCCATCGCATCTCCTGCAGTGCCCGTGATCCTTCTGGGAAGAACAAGATGCTTGTCCTTAGCGGAAGGAGAGGTGAGCGCCAAAGTGGGTGCCAGCATGTCCTCTGCCAATACCTGAATCTCGGCAAACGCGCGAGGTGAGGCCGTATTACCGTCCGAGGCATCGGTAAGAATCAGCGCGAAACGCAGGTTAGGCACCCCGGTTCCGCCACGCGGGATAAGGGTTACAGGGATCTGCTTCGTCATTTCCCCCTCGGCGAAATCCAGGGTCAGGGACAGGGGTTGAAAGTCCACCTCTCCTACACCTGTGGAAAAAGGCGGAACGCTGGTGGGATTGAGCTCCGTGGTGCGTAATTTTACACTGAAGGCTGAGGTTCTTCCTGTACGAGACACCGGAACCAGCAGCTCTTCCGTCCCTTGGTTCACCACGTACCTGGAAGCATCAAAGCTGACCTGGGCAGGTGCTACGACCTCCAGTTTCACCCTAAACGACAACAACGGACGGCCCGGATCATCACTAGGAATGAAGACTTCACCTTCATGAACACCTACAACCAACCCTAGACCGAGGCTGAGATAGACCACCCTGTCAGCACCCGGTGACAAGGGGGCCGTGGAGGATAGCGAGGCAAAAAAAGGAGCGTTGGACGACTGAATCTGGACCCGGGGGCTGCCGGTTAGATTAATCGTCGAAGTTCCCGTGTTGCGTAAGGTGAAGGCATATTGTTTCGACTGAACCGTGGTGAGAATACCCAGATCCACCAGGGCGCCTTCGGCAACGGTGGCATCTCCAGGCCCCTCTAGCTCCAAAGCAGGAGCCGTGGCGGCAGCCGGACTCCCGCGGACGATGCGGTGATTCTGCCAATCCACAACATACAGGCCACCATCGCCGTCCAAGGCGAGAGCCTGAGGGGAACAGAACCCCGCATTCATGGCCCTGCCATCCTGTCCGCCGATGTTTCCAGGGGTGCCGCCGATGATGCTAACCACGCCAGACGCTCCCCTCATGCGGATGACATGATTGCCAGTATCCGCGACGTAGATATTCCCCGCAGCATCCACGATCACGCCTTGAGGTGAAGACAGTCCGTCTTCAGGCCCCATGATGGTCGTGACTTGGCCATCGGGCGCGATTTTCCGAATCTTGTGATTGCCCGTATCCGCCACATACAGATTACCCGAGGCATCGGAAAACAAACCACGGGGCTGGTTAAAGCGAGCCGCAGTGCCCAGGCCGTCCTGGTCGCCTCGCACGCCCCCTGCTACGCGGGTGGGGATGAGCTGGGGAAGCTGTCGGGTGGCTCTGCAAATGCTATCGGTATTCTCATCAATGATGTAGACATTGCCATCAGGCGTTTCCGTGATGGCCACCGGTCTTTCCTGAAACAAGTCGTATGCTTTCTGGATCGTGCCGTCCATGTTGACCTTACTCACTTCGTGATCGGACGCTTGAACCGTCAAAAGGTAACCGTTTCGGCT
The DNA here is from genome assembly GCF_039542385.1 of Prosthecobacter algae. Classification (NCBI taxonomy): domain Bacteria; kingdom Pseudomonadati; phylum Verrucomicrobiota; class Verrucomicrobiia; order Verrucomicrobiales; family Verrucomicrobiaceae; genus Prosthecobacter; species Prosthecobacter algae. The sequence goes on from NZ_BAABIA010000005.1 coordinate 259,402, forward strand.
CAATGCCATGTCCGAGAGGCCACCGACGTGGGAATCACCTTCTGACGAATTCATCAGGCCGTGCGCGCCGACGATGCCTGCAAAAGTGCTGACCAATCCTTCAGGGGTGATCTTGCGGATCGTCCCATTGCCTGAGTCCGCCACATAGATCTGCCCATCAGGCTGGACGCAAAGGGCGGAAGGCCACAGAAACCGGGCGCTGCTTCCCTGCCCATCGGCGCTCCCTCGGCTGCCCACACTTCCGGCAACGGTCGTGAGTTGGTTGGAAAAAGAAAGTTTGCGAAGGGTATTGCTGATGTTGTCGGCAATGTAAATGTCCCCTATCGAATTCGCCGCCAGTCCTCGGGGATTGTGGAAGCGAGAGGTTCCCACACCTCCATCGGCCGTTCCATGCCGGCCCTTCACGCCAGCCACGATGGATTTGTCACCCCTCGTCGGATCAATCTGATAGACCACACCGTAGGCCTCATCGGTAACAAAAAGTTGGTTTCGGGCCCAGACGATATGGGCCGGATAGACAAACCACTCGTTGTGAAAGTTCCAAGAAGCTAGCGTGCTGGAACTGCCGACCGTTGGCAGCTTGCGAATCGCATCATTACCTGTGTCCGCTACGTAAAGATTGCCCAGATTGTCCAGGGTCACATCACTGGGCTGTTTGAAACGAATGGTCCCACCAGTTCCCTGAACGTGGCCTTCCGTTCCAGCCTTGCCAGCAAAGGTCGTCACCTGGCCCTCCGGGGTGATCTTACGGAGGGTGTGATTCGCAGGGTCCGGCAGAAAGATGACACCGTTGGAGGTGACTGCAATACCGCGCAACGGCCCGAAACGTGCGGCGGCTCCGGCACCGTCCACAGCACCACTCTCTCCCGGCATGCCAGCCAAGGTGGTCACAGCACCTTGAGGCGTCACTTTGCGTACGGTGTGGTTGTCCGTCACGTACAGGTTGCCCTGACCGTCCACAGCGATGCCATAGGGATCGTTGAATTCGGCGGTCGCTCCAGCACCGTCAGTGCTGCCTTGCGTGCCGCCGGCAACGACCACAACTTGTCCCGATGGCAGAACTTTGCAGATCCGGAAGTGTCCTGGGTCCGTCACATACACGGCTCCGCTGGAGTCCGTGGCCACATCATTCGGTGACTTGAACTGGTTCCTCGCCTCCGCATTCGTTAGCTCATTGGGGTAACCTGCGAAGTTTGTCCAATCAAACACCTGCCCACAGGCGGGAATGGCAGCCCAGCATGCTGCAAATACACAACTTCTCTTCAACAAGCGCAGAGGCCACCATGGGTGTTTTGAACATTGATCTACAGTCATCCTACTACACAATACCTCTGGAAACAGGAATGTCACCTTTATGCATATTTGAGCCAAAACCCTAAAATCAATACTAAATGACCTGCGTCTGGCTACTGCTGTTTGCGGAAGCCCACCCGCAGCTTCAGCACTCGGCTGCCGCCCCCTCCTCAGGCGTGGCCACCGGACTCTGAGCGAAATCCCTTCACATCTCCATTCCGTCCCTGGCAGTCCAAGGAGACATGTTCCGAAGCTTTTTGAAGCCAAGCGCATCGTAGCAATCCGGCAAATCGAAATGCGCCAGCACGCCCGGCAGCATGACGGCATAGGGCCATTTGTATTCCGCATCTTCCGCAATGGACTGGAAAGAGGAGAGGGCATTTTTGAGGGTGACTTGCTTCACATCTTCAGACAACAAAGCGGCCAAACTGGCGACCAAAGCTCCCCAACCGCGCCCGGCGAGATGAATCTCCTGATGGCCAGCGGCGCGCAGGGCCTGGATGACCCGCAACACGTCAAACACCCGCTGGCCTAACAAAGGACGGTTCAACATCAGCCCGTGGGCCGCATAAAAATAGTGGCTGCCATAGGGCTTCAAGAATTGGTCCGCGCCGCAGGTATTCGGCTGGGACTCGCCGATGCCGCGAACGTCACAGCCATAGAAGGCGGCCTCAGGCTCGGCCTTGATCAGGCCCTGCACCCAGGCATCGCCACGCATTTCGGCATCGGCGGAATGGTGCGAGATGTAAAGGACAGCACGCGGGGCCGCACCGGGCATGCGGGAGGTGAGAGCTTCCTCCTGCAGACGGGTGACGAGGGCATGGATGCCAGGCTCGGTTTCCACCGTGTAGGTGCAGTAGGCTTTGGCCGGGTACTTGCGTGAACCCGCGCCACGAAGGATGCCGTAATCCGGGGCCGTAGCGGGCAGTGACGGCAGCCGCAGCACCTCGCGAACGGCTGTTTTTAAAGCCTCCCCCTTGAGGGCCTTGCGCTGTTTGGAAAGTTCTGCGGCCTTCTCCTGGGTGAAGGACATGAGGGTGCGGGACTTCAGCTCGGCCACCTGCCCTTTGGGCGCGCACAGCAGGGTTTCATCTTTCTCCAGGGTCAGCGTGGGCTCGGCGGCCACTTCGGGCAGGCCCGTGACCTTGTTGAAGAAACGGTACATCGCTTCGCGATTGGACTGCGAGTAACCATGTGGGTCCGGCCCGGTGTGGAGCTGGATGTTCTCAGGCTTGCCTAACAAGGTGTATAACTTTTTGAGTTGCTCATAGGCCTCGGCAGAACCACGGGCATCAAAGAAATCTTTCTCCTGCGCCATGATGATGACGGGTTTGGGTGCCATGGCGGCGAGGAAGTCCAGGTGATCCAGCCCCAGGGCCAGCACCTGCGGCGGGCACTGCTCCGTATCCGCCGGCAGCTCGTTTTCCACATTGCGGCGGAAGGTGGTCACGAAGCAGGAGGGCGCACCCATGGTAAACCGTGGCTCCAGCCCGCAGAGCCAGGTGGTCTGCGTGCCACCGCCCGAGTTGCCCGTGACGCCCAGGTGCTGCGGATCCACTTCGTCTCGGGTGAGCAGGTAGTCGAGCGCGCGAATGCCATCCCAGGCAAACCAGGTGCCGAGGAACTCGCCGACTAGGATCTGGGAATTGCCCATCTGAATGTGCTCCGACACGCCGCCGCCGAGGCGTGACTTCAGGACTGCATTGTCCAGGTATTGGAAGCGTTCCCCCTGCCCGACGGGATCAATGAGGAAACAGAGGTGCCCGAGACGCGCCAAGCCCTGGGCAAAACTCTGGTAAGCCTCCGCCGCCTTGCCATTCAAGGAATGCCCACACAGGCCCACGGTCGCCGGCATCTTGCCCGTGCGCCCTTTCGGAACATAAAGATTGCCCGTGACGAAGTAACCCGGGCGGCTTTCAAAGATGATGTTTTCGATCCGGTACGCCTCACGTTCCACCACGCCCGTGACCTTCGCATTCAGCGGCGTCTTCTCGGGCAGCGGGCCAAAACTCTGACGGATGCGCTCCTGCACAGACTTCACATAAGCCTCAGCATCGGCCTGCGTTTTCAGCGCGGCTCGGTGGGCATTGCCCTGGGCTTCGATCTCGCGCACCGCATCCACCAGCCAGTCCTGCTGCATGCGCGGAAAACGGTTCAAGGAGGCGATGGCGGGCGTGCTGGTCGCTGGCTTCGCCACAGCATCTGCCGCCGCCGTGCCGCCAGCCCCGAGATGCGAAAGAAGAGGCAGGCTCAAAAGGCCGAAGCCGGTGGTCTGCAAAAAGTCGCGGCGTGGGGAGGTCGGGGAGCTGGGCATGGGGGAGAAAATACCCTCCCTACCGCCCCTTTCTTTCCCCAGGTTCCCCTGGCCTCAGGGCCCAAAAAAAGAGCGGGCCTTTCAGCCCGCTCTTCTTGAAGATCGTTGATCAGGATCAACCAGCGATGGAGAACACTTCGCGGGCGTCAGCGATGCTGCCAGTCAGAGCAGCCGCAGCGACCATGACGGGGGACATCAGCACGGTGCGACCCGTGGTGCTGCCCTGACGGCCTTTGAAGTTACGGTTGCTGGAGGACGCGCAGAGCTGGTCACCCACGAGTTTGTCGGGGTTCATGGCCAGGCACATGGAGCAGCCAGCATTGCGCCATTCGAAACCGGCTTCGGAGAAGACTTTGTCGAGGCCTTCCTGGCGGGCCATGACATCCACGATCTGGGAGCCGGGAACGGCGATGGCCTTGACGCCTGCGGCGACTTTCTTGCCCTTGATGAACTTGGCCACTTCGCGGAAGTCGCTGAGACGGCCGTTGGTGCAAGAACCGATGAAGGCGACGTCAATCTTGGTGCCCTTGATCGGCTCGCCCGCAGGCAGCTTCATGTAGTCCAGGGCGTCCTGGATGGAGATGCGGCCGGGTTCAGTCGTGGCGCTTTCAGGGGTCGGCACGTTTTCGGTGACGGCGATGGCTTGGTCCGGGCTGGTGCCCCAGGTGACGGTCGGCGGCACATCTTCGGCGCGGATGTTGACGATGTCGTCGTACTTAGCGTCCTTGTCGGAGGCCACTTCGCGCCACTTGGCGACGGTGCTGTCCCATTCTGCGCCTTGCGGGGAGTAGGGGCGGCCTTTGAGGTATTCAAAGGTCGTTTCATCCGGATTCACATAACCGCAGCGGGCACCACCTTCGATGGCCATGTTGCAGACGGTCATGCGCTCTTCCATCGTGAACTCGTCAAAGATATTGCCGCCGTATTCGTAGGCGTAGCCGATGCCGCCATTCGCCCCCAAGAGGCGGATGATGTGCAGAGCCACGTCCTTGGAGTAAACCCCAGGGCGAAGTTTGCCCTCCACATTGATGCGGCGGACTTTCATCTTGCCCATGGCCATGGTCTGGGTGGCCAGGATGTCGCGCACCTGCGTGGTGCCGATGCCGAAAGCGATGGCGCCAAAGGCTCCATGAGTGGCGGTGTGGGAGTCGCCACAAGCGATGGTGGTGCCTGGCTGGGTGATGCCCTGCTCTGGCCCGACGACGTGGACGATGCCCTGCTTGCCACTGGAAAGGCTGAAGTAAGTGATGCCGAATTCCTGAGCGTTCTTGTTCAGCTCCTGGATCATCGCTTCGGCGAGAGGATCGGAGAAAGGGGAGACTTGGCTGTCGGTCGGGACGATATGATCCACCGTCGCAAAGGTGCGGTGGGGGTAGGCCACCTTCAGATTGAGGTCGCGCAGCATGCCGAAGGCCTGAGGGCTGGTCACTTCATGCACCAGGTGGGTATCAATGAGAAGCTGCGTCTGGCCGTTCGCAAGAGTTCCGACGACGTGAGATTCCCAGACTTTTTCGAAGAGTGTTTTGCCCATGGTGTGTGAAGGATACGTTCCCGGCTGCCGGGTGGAGGCAAACCGGGGGCAACCAGACTAGCACGATTTCCCAGGAGTGCAATTCACCGCGAAAAAATGTCATTTTCCGGCTCTGGACGGCGGTTTTTGCCCATGGAAGGGCGGATACGGCGCGAAAAAACTCTACGAGCCCGCCAAAGTCTGCCGTGCCGTCTGCTCGGTGAGCAGCTTGGAGGCGTTCACCTCCACCAGGCTTTCGCGGCCGAGGAATTCGAGGAGGATTTTGACGCGGTCCTGCCCGCTGTGGATGCTATTGACGATGCCTTTCAAGCCGCGCATGGGGCCTTCGGTGAGCTCCACCGTGTCTCCCACTTTCATGTCCACCTGGACTTCCTTGATGTCCTGGCCGTCCATCTCTTCGCGAATGAGTTGGATGACCCGGTCCGAGACGGAGACCATCTGGTCGCCGAAGTCCACGATGCGGATGACATTCTGCGAATGCCGCACCGCCCGCAAGGACTGGGCGGGGACAAAACGCGCAAAGAAGTAGCTGGGAAACAGCGCCTCGAGAAACCACACCTTGCCCCGCCGCGTGTTCCGCTGAAAGCGGATGCGCGGGCAGTAAGTCTGCACCTCAGGCAGGCCGAGCATCATGGCGGCGGCCAGATGCTCGCACTTGGGCTTGGAGTGAATGACGTACCACGCGGGCTGGTCAGATAGCATGAGGGCGGAGGATGCAACGGCTGGCAGGACGGGGCAACTTCAAACCGGAGGGCTTTGAGGGGAACGCGGTGACCTTATGACTTTTTCTTCTTCGCCGGGGCGGCGGCCTTGGCTTTGCCGAAGCCTAACTTGTGATACCACTTCTGTGCCGCCACGGGCGTTTCCGCTGCCGGTTCGGCCGCCTTCTTGCCGGAAGACCGGCCACGGCGGGGGGCCGGGGATTCCGTTTCAGCGGGTGACTTCGATTTCGGGCTCCAGGGCTGGGCGTTTTCGGAAGCGGATGGGCCGCGCTTGCCTGTCTTTTTGGCAGGGGGCCTGCCTTGCGGAGCCTCCTCCTGGGGGCGGGAGGAGCGGCGATCCTGGCCACGGCCTTGGGATTTCGAGGGGGCCTCGTCGCGCGAGCGGCCTCCGGACCTGGAGGCTGAATCCTGACGCTGGAACTCCTGCGGACGCGATTCCTTTGAACGGGCCGGGGCGGCTTCCTCACCGCGCCGGTTCGGCTTCTGGAAATCACCCCGCGATTTGCCGGATGGCCTAACCGGAGGTTTGCCACGACGGCCTTCCTGGGAGCGACCTTCCTGCGGCTGCGAGCGTTCGCGGGTGAGTTCAAAGTCCACCTGCTTTTTAAACCGGTCCAGCTTGTAAATCTGCACCGTCACGCGATCACCCAGCTTGATCACCCGATGGGTGTGGCGGCCGATGAGATGGTTGCGCGTGGGTTCCAGCATGTAGAAGTCATCCTGGATGGAGGACAGGGGCACCACGCCGCTGAGGCCGAGGTCCGGCACATCCACAAAGAAACCGAAGTTCCGTGTGTCGGTGACCAGGGCGGAGTAGGCCGTGGGATTGCCAGAGGCGAGCTGCGACTCGAGGTAGGCGTAGAGCTTCACCTCTTTGCTGTCGCGTTCGGCATCGGCGGAGTTTTTCTCCGTCTCGGTGATGTGTTCGGCGATCTGTTTCAGCGCCGGGATGGGAGCCTCGACTTTGTCAAAGAGCACACGATGCACGACGAGATCCGCGTAACGGCGGATGGGGGAGGTGAAGTGGGTGTACTTCGTCTTGGCGAGGCCGTAGTGGCCCAGGGGCTCCACGGCATAACGGGCACGCATGAGGGAGCGCAGGAAGCCGATCTTCAAAGCCTGGCCGATGGGCAGAGCGCCCAGCTTGGCCAGCAGCTTTTGCACTTCCGGGCGGTGGGAAAGGTCACCGCAGGGAATGCGGTGGCTCAGCACATCTTCACGGTAGTCCTGCAGCTTCTTGTCCTTCGGCGCTTCATGGATGCGGTATACGGCGGGGCGGTTCCGCTTCATGAGGTCGGCAGCCACGGCTTCATTGGCCAGCAGCATGTATTCCTCGATGAGCTGGTGGGAGACGTCGTTTTCGATGCGCTCAATGCGCAAGACGCGACCTTGATCATCCAGGCGGATCTTGTTTTCGGGGAAGTCCAGATCCAGGGAACCATTGTCAAAACGAGCCTTGCGGATGAGCTGCGCCATGTCATGGGCATCATGCAGCATGGACTCGATCTCGCCCTCGGGCTGGCGCTGGATGACGGCGAAGGCCTCCTTGTAGGTGAAGCGGCGCTTCGACCGGATGACGGCGGCGTAGAACTTCGTGGATATGACCTCGCCGGTTTTCGACAGGAGGAATTCCACACATTTGGTTAACCGATCCACATCCGGCTTCAGCGAGCACAGCTCGTTGCTCAGCGCCTCAGGCAGCATGGGGATCACGCGGTCCACGAGGTAGGTCGAGTTGCCGCGCTTCTTCGCCTCCACATCCAGCGGGCTGCCGGGGCGGACGTAGTGGGAGACATCGGCGATGTGCACCCACACCTTCCACTTGCCGCCGCCCGCAGGCTGGATGCAGATGGCATCGTCAAAGTCACGCGCATCGTCCGGGTCAATCGTGATGACGTTGTGGCCGCGACAGTCCACACGCTCGGCGCTTTCTTCGGCACTGGGCTGGTTGTCCGGGCGGGATTTGGCAATGGTGTTGGCCTCGGCCAGGACTTCCTTGGGGAAGTGCAGCGGCAGGGCGTAATGGCGCAGCACGGACAGCATGTCCACACCCTCGGCATCGGGTGCGCCCAGGACTTCGATCACTTCGCCTTCAGGCGGTGTCTGGCGGCTTTCCCAGGCGGTGATTTCCACCACCACTTTGTCGCCCATGTTCACCTGGCGGCCCACATCGCGCGGCTCTGGCACGTAGATGTTGTGCGGGATGCGTGGATCATCCGGGATAACGTAAAGGAACTGTTTGCTGCGCTGCAGGGTGCCCACAAACTGGGTGCGCTTGCGCTCCAGGATGCGAACGACGGAGCCTGCATTGCTGTCCGGCACGCCTTTGCGCAGGCCGGTGGGTTTGATGTCGCGGCGCACCAGCACGCGGTCGCCATGCAGGGCGGTGGAGGTGGCGCTTTCAGCGATGCTGATTTCGCCGATGCCGGATTCATCCGGCTGGACAAAGCCACGCCCGCCACGGGTGATCTGGATGATGCCGGGCACGAGGTCGGCATCGCGGGATTCGATGTAGCGGTTGCCCTTGGTGCGGATGATGAGGCCTTGCTTGACGAGGCCCTCCAGCACGCCCTGCAGCTCTTGTTGTTGGCCGGGCTTCAGGCGGAGGAGGTCAATCAGCTCGGGGACGTTCGAAGGCGCGTAGTCGGCCTGCCCGAGCAGTTTCAGAATTTTCGATTCCATAAAAGGAGGTTACACAGAAACTCCGCCGGGCGTCACCTTTGTTTGTAGGTGACAGGCGTCCAGGGCGGAAAACTCTGCGTTTGTTAATTGAGGTATCTTACGTTTGTATCACTGCATGAACCCAAGAGGCATCCATTTCCAGTTTCAGGGCAAGCGCGGTCTTCCGGCCGTGTTGCCGCTGATCTTCATGGCGGTTGTCGCCATTGGGCTCATTGCATTATTTGTCTTTGTGGGCCTCGCCATAGTGGCAGTAGGCCTGGGTGTGTCTGCCTGCGCAGCACTTTATTATGCCGTTCGCCGCAGACTCACTGGTGCTAGTTATCGCTCATCTCCGCTGAATGATCAAGCACATCGTGAAAAACCCCCTCACGACGTGAAGGTGATCGAGGTGGAAGCCGTGCGCGTGGAGCGGGAGTGAGGGGGGGGGTTAGGGAGCCCAAGTGGCAACTTCATCCGGCAATGGCTGGCCATAAAATCGCTGGTAAAAAAGCCGCCGCCGGGATGGCAGGTCCAATGTCGCAGGCAGACTGTTCCAAACCAGAGTACGAGAAGTTTCGAGCATCGACATTCCCATCAGAAACCGCTCTGAATCCGTCAGCGCCATGATGCGTTTAAACATCATCGCATTGATGGCAGGAGATGTATCTTTCACGGAGAAACCCGTGTCAGCATATCTGTCAGGTTCAACTTTGCTGACCATAGTTTTACATACTCCATATCACAACCTGTTGCCAGCAAGTTTTCAACGTCAGCAAGTTGCCGCTGTGAATGAGATTCTCTGGCCCATTCAAGCTTGGATAAAATCAAGTCTTCCTTACTCACCACCCAGGCCTGAAATTCGGCTACCTTGAGGCGGGCACGTCGCTCAAACTCGACCAACCGATATTCTTCGCGTTTCCGAATCATGAAATCCGCTTTTACTAGCTGAGTTTGATGGATCGCATTGAAGCTTGATTGATTCAAAACCGCTTCTTTTGCTGCTTCGACAGACACATAATATTCAGGCCCCAAAACTTCTTCGATGCGCACGGCATCACGCAGCACAAATGCTACAACCAAATCGAGATCTCTCGTCATCCTTGGTTGGGCGTAACAGTTCAAAGCCATTGAACCTGTAAGCATGTATTCTATGCCAGCCGCTTCCAACCGGCTCACCAAATCCTTCAAAGTTTCAAGCTCGACACTCATCATTCCTTCGGCTCCTTCTTCGCTGCCAGCTTGTGCTTGAGGACTTCAATCACGATGGGCAGGACGGAGACGAAGATGATGAGCACGAAGACGAGCTTCAGGTTATTCTTGATGATGGGGATGCTGCCGAGGAAGTAGCCAGCCAGGGTGAAGCTGAGCACCCAGATGAAACCGCCGCCGAGGCTGTAGCTGAGGAAGCGGGAGTACTGCATCTGACCGAAGCCTGCGGTGAAGGGGGCGAAGGTGCGCACGATGGGCACAAAGCGGGCGAGGATGATGGCCTTGCCGCCATGCTTGACAAAGAAGGCCTCGGTCTTGGAAAGGTAGTCCCGTTTGAACCACTTCTGCGTCACCATCCAGGTCCCGGCCTTACGGCCGATCCAGTAGTTCAGGTTGTCGCCAATGATGGCCGCCGCGATCAACAGCGGGATGATGAGCTCCAGCCGCACAAAGCCCTGCACGGACAGCGCCCCGACGGCAAACAGCAGGGAATCCCCAGGCAAAAACGGCGTGACGACCAGCCCGGTCTCGCAAAAGACGATGGCGAAGAGCAGCACGTAAATGAGCGTGCCGTAGTTCTGTGCAAACGTGAGCAGGTGCTTGTCCACGTGCAGGATGAGATCAAGGAAGTCGCCAATCATGAAGCAGTGACTTTCCAGCCTCAGCGCGGCGGGGCAAACGAAATGTCAGGCAGATAAGGCCAGCCTTTAGACGGTGATGTCTGTGTGGGCCTCAAGACTTTTCCATACCCAGGCCACCTGCCCGCAGGCAGCTACTGGCCTCTCACCTCAAGGATAGGGGGCGGGGCGGCCCGATGAACGCCCCCTCCCACCGAACCGCCCTGGCAGGTTTCCCGCTTCCGGCTCTCTGGTTCGAGAAACGAGGTAGCCCGCTCAGTCCCTTAGCGGATGGCAGTGTCGCGGGGTGACAGACCTGCGCGTGAGTGAGGATGGTTGCGCGGAGTGCCATCGGCACGGTGAGGCCGGAAAAGGAGAGTACTAAGGGCTTCGAGGCTGCTGACCGCTCAAGGGACTGAGCGGGCTACCTTTCTGCGAAACAGCACAGACGCCCCCCGTTTCTCGTTTCCATTTTTCACGGGTCAGGAAAACGCAGATGGAAACGAGAAACGGAACTACATTTCCCCAGCAATACTGCCCCTTTTCGCCACGTCCTCTTTGCGGCTTTGTCCGCGACCCACCCGTCGCAAACGACGGCCAACCATCGCCCACCCCTGCCCACTTCCCCTTCCCCATCCCATGCGCCTCCTTCCCTTTGCCCTGCTGCTGGCCCTGAGCGGCCTCGCCCATGCCCAAAAGGCCCCTTCCAAGGCCCCGGACGTCTCCAAGCTGGACCCCGCCATGGGCGTGAACAAGAAGGCCGAGGACAACCTGGAGTGGCACGATGTGACGGCCTGGGGCGTGGAGGGCCGCATCCTGCCGGACCAGAAGCGCCTGCGCTGGTTTGACCGCCTGCCCGCCAGTGCTGAGGGCAAGGTGACGCCCGCCGTGTGGAACCTCAGCCGCGACAGCGCCGGCATGATGGTGCGCTTCAAGACCAATGCCGAGGCCATCAGCATCCACTACAAGCTCAGCAAGGCCAACATCGGCATGCCCCACATGCCCGCCACCGGCGTCAGCGGGGTGGACCTCTACGCCCGCGATGAAAAAGACGGCGGCAAATGGAAGTGGGTGCAGGTGACGAAACCCGCCGCCCAGGAAGTGAAGGCGGAGATCATCAAAGGCCTGGCCCCTGGCGAGCGCGAATACGCCGCCTACCTGCCCCTGTACAACGGCATCGAGTCCCTGAGCATCGGCGTGGCCAAAGGCAGCACGTTCGAGGGCCTGGCCCCGCGCACGGAAAAGCCCGTCGTCTTTTACGGCACCAGCATCACCCACGGCGCCTGCGCCAGCCGCCCCGGCATGGTGCACACCGGCATCCTGGGCCGTCGCCTGGACCGCCCCGTGGTGAACCTGGGCTTCTCCGGCAATGGCCGCATGGATACCGCCGTGGGCGACTACCTGGTGCAACTGGACGCCGCCGTGTACGTCATTGATTGCCTGCCGAACATGCAGCCTGCGCAGGTCACGGAAAAGTGCATCCCGCTGGTGAAGCAGCTGCGCGCGGCCAAGCCTAACACGCCCATCATCCTGGTGGAGGATCGCCGCTTCACCAATGACTGGATCACCCCGGCCAAAAAGCAGTTCCACACGGACAACCACGCCGCCCTCAAGGCCGCCTATGAAACCCTCGTCAAGGAAGGCGTGAAGGACCTCCACTACATCCCTGGCGACAGCCTCTACGGCGACGACACCGAAGGTGCCACCGATGCCTCCCACGCCAGCGACCTGGGCTTCATGCGCCAGGCAGACATCTTCGAGCCCGTGATCCGCAAGGCCCTCGGCAACTGATCCGCCGCCCCCCTTCACCGCCGCATCACCGCCCGGCCTTCTTGTTGCAGAGATCGTTAGGCCGATGCGGCTTTTTTGTGGCCAGCGGTGAGGCCCATTCGAGGTAGCCCGCTGAAAGGTAGCCCGCTCAGTCCCTGAGCGGAAGGCAGCCGCGAAGCTCCCACATTCACCTTTCCACGCTCACCGCGCCGATGGCATCCTTGCGTGCGTCTTCATTCAGGCGGATGTCTGTCACCCTTCGACCCTGCTATCCGCTCAGGGACTGAGCGGGCTACCTTTGAGCCACTACCTCCCGGCCTCAGGGATTCGTCACCGCGCCGTTGCCCGTGCCTTCGCCTTCCCCGGCGTTCAGGCCTGCGACGAGGCGCTGGATGCCGTTGCGGGCAAATTCGCTCGGCGGATAGAGACGGCGGGCCTTGAGGTACCAGGCGATGGCGGAGCCGCTCTGCTTGCGCTGCTCATGCTGCTTGGCCTTCTCGATGGCGCTGACAAATTCGCTGGCCTTCACGCTGAGTTCGGAGCGCATCTTGGTGATCTCCGGATCGTCCGGGAACTGCTCATACTCGCGCTCGATCGCCTCCCAGGCGCCAAAGCTGTTGCCATTGCGCGCGGCCTCCCCGGCGGCATGGACGACCATGTTCACGCGGTTCATGTCCGTGAGCACTTTTTTCAGCTGCTCCTGCCGGACCGGGTCATTGATGGCGGAGGCCAGGTAGCGGCCCTGGTCATTGAACACCTGGCGGTAGTTCCGCTGGCTGAGTAGGCGGTCCAGATCCAGCAGGGCCTGGGCCTGCACATCGCTGTTCTGGCCGATCATGTTGGAAACTTCCCGCAGCTTCGGGTTCGTGGGCCAGATCTCCGCCGCGCCTTTCAGCTCGGCCGCCACGCCTGCCTGGTCGCCCTTCACGGCGGAGGCCCGTGCGGCAGTGAGGCGCATGTCGCTGAGCGTGCGCGCGGTTTCAATCGCGGCCAGCGGTTTGGAAAAATCAAAGTCGCGGGAGGACAGGCGCATCTTCTTCACCAGCTCTTCGGCGAGGCCAAAGTCGCGCATCTCCAGGGAGTTGATGAGCTGGTTGCCATCACGCACGTAGTCCAGCACCTTCAGCTTGGTGGGCATGGGCAGGCGGCGGATGCGCGGCAGGTATTCGCCGATGGCATAGGCCTCCATGAGGCGCTTGCTGGCGCTGTCGTAGTCCTGGCGCAGCACCAGTTGCTCAAAGGCCACCACGGCCTCGTCCACGCCCCGGATGGCCTCTGCGGAGAAGCCATCGATCAGGCTCACCGTGGGCGGCATGCCCATGCTGGCGGAGAACATTTTTTTCAGGTCGGAATTGTCGTCCAGCTGCAGCACACTGTCGCCATCGCGGAACATGTGCGGGTACAGGCGGCAGGCGATGATGGCGTGCTCAAACCGGCGCTGCATGAACATCTGCACCATGAGGGCCTGGAACTGCGTCTTGCTGGTGACTTCCGAAAGGCCGATGGCGGTCTCGTTCAGCTTCATCCGCGCCTCGATTTCGGCGATGCTTTTGATGTATCCGGAGACGCGGCCCACCGTCATCGAGGTGGTCTGCTGCTGCTGGGCCTGCTGTTGCTGCTGGGCCCCGTTCTTTTTCGATCCGCCGCCGGAGTTCAGGCCCGTGTTGGCGGCATCGGCCATGCCGCGTTCCGTATTCCACTCCAGGTCGCGGCGGCGTTTCAGCATGGCATCGTTGGCCTGGCGCAGGTTCGTCACCTTGCGCTGGGCCAGCCAGATGTCCCACACGCCGTTGGCGATGGTGTTGCACAGGCCGCCGTCAATGGGGAAAGCGCCTGCCTCGGGCAGCAGCGCAAAGGCCTTGGACACATCCGGGCCGCCGGGCCGCGTGGGGGCCAGCAGGAGGGTGATCTGCGCCATCAGGTCGCGGTAGGCCTGGTCATCGGCATTGCTCGCTTCTGGGGTGGCCAGGTAGATCTCGAACTTCGCCCGCGCGATGCGGTTGTTGTTCATGTTCCACATCTTGCCATCCCAGCTCACCGTTTCGCTGCCACCATCCACATGCGGCAGCAGGCCGCCGAAGATGGAGTTCTGCCCCTGCCCGCCGCCGCCACCGGAGGAGGAAGAGGAGGCCGGGGGCGGTGAACTGGCCGGGGCGGCCTGGGGTGCCGGGGCAGACCCCGGAGAGGGCAGCACCTGGGCGCCTAACCACGCAGGGACACAGCAGGCCGCAGTCAAAATCAGCTTCTTCATAAAGGCATCAGGCTTTCAGCAGTTCCAGCACTTCCAGGACTCCGGTTTCCAAAACGCGGACCTTGAACACGTAGCGCTGGCCCCGCTGGATGTTCGTTTCCAAATTCGCCGGCACCCACACTGGCACAAAGGACCCGGCCTCCGAGACCTGCACGCTGAACAGGCGGCCATCGGCGGCGCGCCAGTTGTCCAGGCGGTCGTCCACCGTGCCTTCGATGCGGTAAGTGTTCCCGCTCAGCGCGACGGAGCTTTCCAGATACTCCTCCGTGCTCAGGGCCGTGATGCCCGTCATGGGGTCCGTGCTGCGGTTCAGCAACGCATAGCCCAGCCCGATGACGGCCCCCAGCAGCAGGAGCAGGCCGATGAGGTGGATGGGTTTGAGTCCTGATTGAGCGCGGCGTGCCATAAAAGATTGTTCGCGAGTCTAACGGTGCGCACTCTGCACGGCAACCCTGGCCGTTCTTTTTTCAGAGATCGCATTCAAAGCCACGCCGTGTCACACCAGGGCGGCGATGGGCACACCGCGCTTGGCCCCGGTACCGCCGTAGATGCTGAAGCTGCCCCCGCTGCCTGCGGAGATGGTTTCCACCGGCGGCACGCCCAGCAGGGCCCCGAGGGTGGCGTGAAAGTCCAGCACGGACACCGGATTTTCCACCACCCGCGTGCCCGTTTCATCCGTCCGTCCATAGGCCTGCCCGCCCTTCACACGCCCCCCGGCGATGAAGGAGGAAAACGCCACCGGATGGTGGTCGCGGCCCGTGCCATTGAGCTTCGGCGAACGGCCAAATTCCGTGGTGAGGACCACCAGAGTGCTTTCCAGCAGGCCCAGCGATTCCAGGTCCTTCAGCAGGGTGCTCACCGCCGCATCCACCCGCGAGGACAGCGCCTCCACCTGGGCAAAGTTGTTTGCATGCGTGTCCCAGCCGCCCAGCTCGATCTCCACAAACTTCGTCCCGCGCTGCACCAGCCGCCGGGCCAGCAGGACACCCCGGCCAAAGGAATCGTTGCCATAGTCTTCCATCAGCCCGCCTTTTTCCTGGCTGAGGTCAAAGGCATCGAGGTCCTTGCTGGTCATCAGCTTGATGGCATCCGCATAGACATCGGCATGGGCCTTCACCTCGTCCATCGGGTAGCGGCGCAGGAAGTCCTCATTCAGCTTGCCCGCTAGGCCGCTGCGCTTGCGCAGGGAGGTCATGGAGTCGCCGTTTTGCAGCTGCGTGTGCTCCAGTCCCTTGGCAGGGTCCAGCACCGGCACGGGGGCATAGCGCGCATCCATGAAGCCGCTGCCGGGATGGCCCGCCAGATCGCCTAACCGAATGTAGGGAGGCAGGGTGGAGTGCCCCTGCGTGACCTGCCGCGCCACCCATGCACCCAGGGCCGGATGGCGGATGGAAGGGGAGGTCTCATAACCCGTGAGCACCTTGTAGGTGCCCGGCTCATGCGCGCCCTGGGTATGGGTCATGGAGCGGATCACCGCCATCTGCGGGGCGTGATCCGCCAGCTTGGGAAAGTAGCCGGAGAACTGCAAGCCAGCGGCCTTGGTGCTGATGGTGCTCACCGGCCCCTGATAGCCAGCCGGTGCCTCCGGCTTGGTGTCGAAAGTGTCCAGGTGGCTCATGCCTCCGCTCATGTAGAGGTAGATCACATGCGAGGCATGCTGGGGCGCACTGGTCTCCGTTTCCAGCGCGCGCAGCAGCCCGGCGGGCGGTACCAGGCTCACCCCCAGGCAGGTCCGGGCCAGGCGGGAAACGAACTGGCGGCGGGAGACTTCATCGAGTCGGTTCAAAGGCGTCTTCATGGCATCAGCAGGGGTTATTTTTGAAACACAAACTCAGCGGTGGAAAGAAGCGTGCGCGCCAGCGTCTTGGCATTGCGCGTCTCGCCTAGAATGTCCAGGCAATCGTCCAGCTCCGCCGCCGTCGGCTCCCGCGTCAGCACCGTCATGAAGGCGCTGCGGGCCACATCGCGGGCATTGCTGGAGGCACGCAGGCTGTCCGAAAGTGGACTGCCGGACCGGGCCACATGGTCAAAGAAATCACTGTTCAGCATCAGCAGCGCCTGCGGCACGGTGGAGGCGCTCCATGCATCGCCGATGAAGTCCCGGCTGCCCTGGCCAAACATGCGCAGGAAGTGCCCGTCCGGCGTCGGCTGGGGTAGCTCGGAGGCGCGCTCCAGCCCGCCACCGGCGAATTCCTGGGCCATGTCCCCGCGCAGCCGGGCGCGGCGTTGTTCGGCCTTCATCTCGCGTTCTTCCTCGCCCGCCATCTGCTTGGCCACCTGGGTCACTTCGCTGGTCTTTTTGGCAGCGGCAGCAGCTTCTAGCTTCGCCACTTCAGGCGGGTCAAAGTTCAGCTTCACATCCAGGTCATCCACAGCCAGCGCCATCATGGAATCCCACACCTGCTCGGCCGAAAGCCGCCGCACCACCGGGCCAGGAAAGCGATAGGCCACCGTGGGATCTTCCACGGGCAGGCCCGCCTCCTGCTGGTAGGCCTGCGTCAGGCACAGGATGCGCAGGATCTGCCGCACATCATACCGGGACTGCCGGACCACATGCACCAGGTATTGCGCCAGGTCCGGATTGTCGCAGTCCGCCACCTCCCGCACATGGTCCACCGGGCCTGCAAAGGGCTGGCCAAAAAGCCTCTCCCAAAGCCGGTTCGCCAGCGTCAGGCTGAAGCGCGCATTGTCCGGTGCCGTCACCCAGGCCGCCAGCGTATCCGCCGCGCGGGTCTGGCCTTTCGGCGTCTCCCCATACAGCACCGCCGCAGGCAGGGCCTCGCCCGGCTTGCCATCGCTGTATTGATAGTCATCCGGCAGCAGCGCGGGGCTGCCTTCACCATTGGTCACTCCGGTGCCGCCAGCCGCCTTTTGCAGGGCCTGGATGGCATCGCTCACACGCTCATAGCGAGCGCGCCTTTCCGGGTCGGCCCGGTTCATCGCCATGCGGTCATAACGCTCCGCCGCCTCCTGCACCGCCTTCGCCTCCACCTGCCCCACGGAGGTCTCCTCCGTGGCGGTCTGGATGCCGGAGGTCCAGGCCATGAACTGGTGATAGTCCTTCCGCGTCCAGCGGTCATAGGGATGGTCATGGCACTGCGCGCAGGAAATCTGGGTGCCTAAAAACAGCGTGGCCGTGCTCTCGATGTTCGCCGCGCGGTTCACCCCGTCGCGCAGGTAATAGCCCGCCGCCGGGGCCCGCCAGCCGTAGCCTTCGGGGCTGATGAGCTCGCGCGCCCATTGGTCATACGGTTTGTTATCCCGGACGCTCTGCTTTATCCAGGCCAGGTAAAAGTCGCCCTTCACCCCTTCGGCCAGTTCATCCCGCGCCCGCAGCAGGCCGCTCCAGTAATTGAACATGTGGCTGACGTGGCCGTTCGAGGCCAGCAGCTCATCCACTAGGCGGGCGCGTTTGTCTGCCTGCTTGTCCTTGAGAAAACGGCTGGCCTCCGGGGCAGTGGGGATGCGTCCGACCAAGTCCAGATACACCCGGCGCAGCCAGGTGCTTTCCGCCGCCAGCGCACGCGGCTCCTGCCCATGCCGGGCCAGATCCTGGCGCAGCAATTCGTCGATCCGCCGCGCAGTGGCCTGCACCTGGGCCGTATCCACCGCCTCATTCTGGGTGGAAATCTGCACCTCCTTGGCGCGCTCGGACGTCCATTCGCCAAAGTCCGCCCCCTCCTCCACCCAGCGGTGGATGAGGCCCTTTTCCTCCGAGGTCAGCGGCGTGCTTTCGTCCTTCGGCGGCATGGCCTCCTCGTGGTCGGCTGGCAGGGTGTGGGATCTCACCAGCGTGCTGCGATCCGGCTTGTGGGGAAAGAGCAGGTTGTCCGTGCGGCTCTTTTCACGGATCGCCGCCAAGTCATCCAGGCGGATGCCGCCCTTCGGCTTCTTCAACTTGCCGCTGTGGCATTCAAAGCAGGAGCGCTGCAGGATGGGCAGCACGTGCCGTTCAAAGTCCACCCTTTGCAGCGAGGTCAGCGCCACATCCGCAGGCACCTCCGGCCCCGGTTTGGAGGTCAGGCGCATGGGGACGGGCAGCTTGGCCTCCAGCACCTCCACCATCGGCACCGGCTGGGGCATCGCTGGCGGCAGCGGGGAAGATTCCGCCACCTCTTTGGGCACCGGAACCGGGGCGGGCGGCACCTCCACAGGCGCGGCGGCAGGTGGGGCGGCAGCGATGCTAACCTTGGGCAAAACCATCTCCTGGACAGGAGGCGCGGGCATCTCCGGTGCGACCTCAGGCGGCAAGGCAGGCGCAGGGGCGGGCAGCCCCGCGATCAGCACCCCATGCATGAGAAAAGGCTCTCCGGTGCGCTGCACGATGACGGGGCCTAACTCCAAACGCAACACAGCCTCCGGCCACAGCAGCGAGCCTGCCATCCCGCCCATGAACACCGCCGCCGCAGCCGTGGTCCACCGGGGCAGCATGGCCCACACTGGGGCTGCGCGCCGGGTACGACCACCTTTGCCCCGCTTTGCTGCCCCTAGCGTGGCAGCCAGGATCTCCTGCTCCAACCGGCTCACGGGCGCGGCCTTGAGGCTGGCCAGGATGCTCTCGCCCAGCCCTGCCATGACCTTTTTGTCCTCCAGCAAAACCTTCAGCGCCGCATCCAGCGCGATCTGCTTTTTCAGCTCCATCTGCACCCCGGCATCCTGAGCCAGCGCAGCCTCGTCTTCCTTGGAAAGGCAGCCCTCCAGCAGCTTGGCGATGTCTTCGTCCCGGTTCATGGCGTGACTCCTTCCATCTGAGATTCAATGCACTGGCGCAACTGCTGGCGGATGCGCATCAGCACCGTGCGTACGCCCAGGGTGCTGCGGCCCGTGCGCTGGGCGATCTCCTCGCTGCTCAGCTCCTGCTCATAGCGCAGCGTCAGCAACTCCCGCTGGCTGAGGCGCAACTTTTCCACGCAGCGGGCCAGGTAGTCCGCCTCCTCGCTGGCCGCCGGTGCATCCATTTGGGCCAGCGCCAGCTCCCAGCGCAGGTGCTCGCCATAGCGTTCGTGCTTCACCGATTCCCGAGCATGGGCCTTCAGGCGATCACGCAACTGATGATGCGCGATGCTGCGCAGCCAGGCCTGCATGGAGCCGTGGGTAAATTCCGCCAGATGCCGGTAGGCAAACACAAAGGCATCATGCGCCACCTCATCAATCAAGTCCGCCACCGGGGCGCGCAAGGCAAGGTAAGTGCGCAATGGCTGCAGATGACGGCCCAGCAGCACCCGGAAAGCCGCTTCTTGGCCGTCTTCCGCATGTCGGGCGAGCCGCTCATCAGGCTCAGATTCTAAGTCAGGCAGGTTGGCCATACACAGCTTTATGGACGTCAGTCCTCCCGGTGTGGCAGAAAAAGATCCCGCTGTCGAGATTCTCCGTTCTGGAGGCCCCTTCCCTCCCTTACCTTTGCAGCATCATCAGAAGCTGGCGCGCCTCCTGGAAACCGGGCTGAATCGTGAGCGCGCGCTGGGCTGCCGCAATGGCCGCCTGCTTTTGCCCGAGCTGAGCCAGGATGGTGGCACGGGCGTAGGGGATTCCGGGGTCGCTAGGATCTGCCGCCTCACCTTTGCGCAAAGCATCCATGGCCTCCGCCGTGCGGCCTAGGCCATTGAGGGCCAGCCCCAGATTGTACCAAGCCCGAGCGTACTGCGGGCTGACGCGCACGCACTCTTTCAAGGCGGCGATGGTGGCCTCCATGTCTCCGGTTTCGCTCAGGGCCAGGCCTAACTCATAGTGAAACTGCCCCTCATTCGGCGCGAGGCGGATGGCATCGCGCAGTTTCTCGATGACCTTCGTCGTGTTGCCCGCAGCGCTGAACAGCATGGCCAGATCATGATGAAACGGCGGCGAGTTCGGGTCCCACAGAATGGCCGTCTCCATGTGCTGGATGGCACGCGGCACGTCCCGCAGCGCGTAGTAAAACTGGCCCAACTGCATTTGCCCGGCTGGCTGGTCACCATTCAGCCGCAGCATGTGTTGCAGGTCCTGGCCTGCGGGGCTGTCCAGCTTCAGCCCGTCTCTCAGCGTCCACGCGGCGGTCACGCGCACACTGCGCACGGGATCTTCCAGCAGCTTTTCCGTGGTGGCGCGCAGGCTGCTGTCTTGCAGCGCAGGCTCCAGCACACGGGCCGCCGCCTGCCGCACCATGGGGTGCTCATGCGCGGTCTGTTTGGCCACGGCTTGCTGCACTTTCGGTTCGGCCATCCAGCGGTCCAGCAGCAGCGTGGCGCTGGCTTTCCAGTGGGCGGTGTCGTCGCTTTCCAGCAGGGCCAGCAGGCCGTCGCGTCCTTCGGGATTTCCCTGGCGGGCTTTGGCGATGGTCTGTGCCCGGCTGCGGGTGCGGCGGTTCATCTTGTCGCCATACCATTTTTCCGTCGCGGCCAGCGCCCAGTCCACCGTCTGGTCCGTGTGGCATTTGTTGCAGGCATTCGGCACGCCATGCTCCTTGGTCAGCAGCGGATCAGGAATGGTGAACCCATGGTCATGACGCGGATGCCGCTGCATGTAGGTCGTCTGCGGCATGTGGCAGTTGATGCACTGGTTCCCCGCACTGGCGGCCTGGTGAAAGCTGTGCGCCTCCGGCACGATCACGGGAGCGTTTGGGTAGCCTCCCGGCGTGTGGCAGCGCACGCAGAGCTGGTTGCCCGGCAGGATCGTCTTCATGCTGTGCATGTCATGGCAGTCCATGCAGCGCACCCCCGCATGGTGCATGCGGCTGCTGAAGAAACTGGCGAATTCGTAGTTCTCATCGCGAATCTGGCCATCCGGGTAATAGACATCCGTGTGGTCCGTGATGGTCAGCAGGTAATGGTCCCAAAAGGATTCGCCCGGCACAAAGTCCCCGGTGATCTCTCCGCGCCGTGCGTGACAGCCCGCGCAGTTTTCCGTGTGCTGGTCCCGGCTCCAGGCCACCAGCGTGGGGTCCTTTTCGCCGCCCGGTTTGCCCTTGTACTGACGCTGCCAGTCATCGTGCGCCTTCATCGGCCCGTGGCAGGATTCGCAGCTCACCGTCATCTCCGCCATGCGGGTCTGATAGCTGTCCGTCTCCAGATCATAGTTTTTGCGCACGCGGGTGTTGTGGCAGCTCGCACACATCTGGTTCCACACCATGCCGCGCCCGGTCCAGTGGCCCCACTCGCCGGGCTTGCGATCTTCATCGCCATAGACATTGAACCAGTCTCCCTTCACCGGATCAAAGCAGGCCTCCATGGAATGCAGGCGGCCATTTTTCCCCTTCACCAAATACTGCCGCAGCGGCGCATGGCCGATCACCCGCTCCACCGACCAAGGCTTCGTTTCGCCATCAAAACCGAGGGAGGTGATCTGGTACACGCCGTTCTCTTTCCGCGCCTCGGAGGTCTGCGTGCCATGCTTGAAAATCTGCGGCGGCTGAAAGCCTGCGAGGTCCAGCTTGTCATCCGGCAAACGTTCCGCGAGTCCGTGGTGGGAGCCCTTCCACTTGTCGAACTCCACCGCATGACACTCCTTGCAGGACTGCGAGCCTGCATACTGGGCAAAGGCGGCCTTTTCATCCGGCATCACAAAGGCCTGCACAGGCTTCTTCGGCTCTGCCATCACCGGCACAGGTGTGTAAGAGGGCTTCTTCGGCCACAGGGCCCAGCCAATGCCGCCCACCACCGCCAGCAGGCCCGCCACCACCCACACCATCCCTGCCGACGATCCTCCCTCGCCAGAAGGCGGGGAAGGCGAAGGTGGAGGGGAATCCGGGCGGCGTTTTTTCATTCCGATTCAATACGTGGCAAAGCGGACCTGCGTCAACGTTCCACAGCCGCCGACCTGTCAACATAATGGCCCTTTACGCGCAGCACCCGAGCACCTCTCCTTTTTTGCGCCCCGAAGATGGGGAAAGACACCCCTTGTTCCAGGCCCTCCCCTCGGTAAACTCGGCGTCCCCTTATGGCACTCAAAGCCACCATCTACAAAGCCAGCCTGGATGTCTCTGACATTGATCGCAATCTCTACAGCGATCACAGCCTCACCATCGCACGTCACCCTTCGGAAACCGATGAGCGGATGATGATCCGCATCTTGGCCTTTGCCCTCAATGCACCGGCGAACAATGACCAGGGCCTGCTGGAATTTGGCAAGGACATGTGGGAACCCGATGAACCCTGCCTGGTGCAAAAGGACCTCACCGGCTTGCTTGTACACATCATCGAAGTCGGCCAGCCCGATGAAAAACGCATCACTCGCCTGTGCAGCCGCGCGGCCAAGGTCACCGTTTACAGCTTCAGCTCCAGCACCCCCACCTGGTGGGCAGGCATCGCTTCCAAACTCACCCGCCTGCGCAATCTCACCGTCTGGCAGGTCCCGGCAGAGGAGAGCCAAAAGCTGGCTGCCATGACCCAGCGCTCCATGAGCCTACAGATCACCCTTCAGGACGGGGCTCTGTTCATCGGCGATGGCACCGATTCCCTGGAGATCACCCTCCAGCGCCTCCACGGCCAGGAATAACTCCTGGTTAGACCGGTTTCCAAAAAGATTGTCCGATTGAAAAGGCGGGCGCGGTGGGATGAGTGGCAAGGCAAGAGCGCAGGCTGCTATCTTTACGATAACAGCCAAGCGAAAAACGACGCCAATCGTCCCACCCCGTCGCCGCTTTTCAGACAAGATTTTTGGTAATCGGTCTAGGCCGGATTCAGCCGCCACAGGGTAAAGTTCAGCGCCGTGGCAAAGGACACCCAGGCCAGATACGGGACGAACAATAACCCGGCTGCCCGGCTCACTTGCCAAAAGTGCAGCAGCGTGAGGCCAATGAAAACCCACAGGGCCACGATGACGGCAAGCGCTGCGCCCAACTGGTGCGCACCAAAGAAAACCGGCGTCCACGCGGCATTCAGCGCCAACTGGATGAAGTAGAGGCTGAGCGGACGCTTTTGTGAGCCGAAGCCGCCACGCTTCCACACCAGCCAGGCCGCCACTGCCATCAGCGTGTAGAGCAGCGTCCAGGCCGGGCCAAACACCCAGGAGGGCGGGTTCCAGCTCGGCTTGCTCAGCGCCGCATACCAGCTCCCCGGCGGTGAAAAGGCCCCAAACGCAGGCGCACAAAAGGTGATGACGATGAAGCCCAGAAGCACAAGCCCCTGGCGCAAGGTGGATGAAGATGAGCCCATAGCTGCACATCATACGCAGGAAATCGGCCCTGTGGACCTCTCCCAAAAAAAGACCTTCCTTTTCGCCCATCCAAAAGTCACGAAAACATAGAAAGGGCGATCCGAGAACGCGCGGTGACATCCTTCGGCGTGCCGCCAAACAGACGTTTGAACTCACGGCTGAATTGCGACGGGCTTTCATAACCCACGCGGTTGGCCGCCTCCGCCACGGCCATGCCATTGACCATGAAGACCTGTGCCTTGTGCAAACGGATGGTCTGCAAATAACGCAGCGGGGGGTAAGACGTCACCGCCTTGAAATGCGCGTGAAAGGTGGAGACGCTCATGCCAGCCTCCCGGGCCAGCGAGGCCACGTCCAGCGTCTCGCCAAAGTCCAGGTGGATGCGCCGCATCGCCCGGGCGATCTGGCCAAAGCTGCTCTGCGGCGTGGCCAGCGCACGCAGCGCAGGCCCCTGGCCGCCACAGAGCGCACGGTAGGTCATCTCGCGGATGATGTGGGGCCCCAAGATGCGCGCCTCATCCGGGGATTGGAGGCAACGCGCCAGACGCAAGGCCGCATCCCCCAGCTCCGCCGTCAGCGGCATAGCATCAATCGCGTACTCAGGAGAGGCAATGGCCGAAGGCGGCGTGTCCATCTCCAGCAGCAGCTCCGCGATGGTCGTGGGATTCACCCGCACCGCCATGCCCAGCATCGGTTCCTCAGGAGAGCCGATGGTCTCGCACTCAAACGGCAGCGGCAGGGACAGCACCAGGTAGTTGCTGGCATCATAGGTGAAGACCCGGTCTCCCAGCCTGCCATGCTTGTGCCCCTGAGCGACGATGACGATGCTCGGCTCATACGAAACGGGCGCGCTGGGATAGGTCTCCGTCGAATGCATGAGGCGCACCTCAGGCAGATTGGAAACACCGAATCCTTCTTCCTTCACCAGCCCCTGAAGCACGGCGGCCAGGGGGTTTGGATTGGCTGAAACGACCAATGGATTTTTCCTTTTCATTGGCAGTATCAGGCAACCCTTTGCCCCATTTTTCCACCAAATTCACCTTCATTCAGAGAATCAGGCAAGTTTCTCGGATGAACGTGCCTTGTTTTTCGAGGTGGCAATGAGGCAAGGTCTGCCCAGTTCCAAATCACCCAAACGGGACACCACACACTCACCCTTCACTGCACAAACTTATGAACGGCCTGAATCAAAAAATCGCCCTCGTCACCGGCGGAAGTCGCGGCCTAGGCCGCAACATCGCCCTCCAGCTCGCCCGCAGCGGAGCCGACATCATCCTCACCTACCGCAGCCGCCAAAGCGAAGCTGAGGCAGTCGTTGCTGAACTCGAATCGTTAGGCCGCAAAGCTGCCGCCATCCCGCTGGAGGTGGGGGATACAAAGGGCTTTGCACACTTCACCGCAGCTCTCCAGCAGACGCTTGCCGAACAGTGGCAGACCTCCCATTTCCACTTCCTGGTGAACAATGCAGGCATTGATTCCAGGGCTCCCTTTGCCGAGACGACGGAGGAAGACTTCGACGCGCTCTTCAACATCCACCTCAAGGGCGTGTACTTCCTCACGCAGAAGCTGCTGCCCGTGCTCGCCGATGGCGGGGCCATCGTTAATCTCTCCACCGGCCTGGCCCGCTTCAGCGTTCCTGGTTATTCCGCCTATGCGGCAATGAAAGGCGGCATCGAGGTCTTCACCCGTTACCTCGCCAAGGAGCTGGGCCCGCGCCGCATCCGCGCCAATGTGGTCGCCCCTGGCGTCATCGAAACCGACTTCACCCAGGAGGCGCTGGGACACCCCGGCATGAAGGACTTCCTCGCCTCCCAGATCGCCCTCGGCCGCATCGGTGTGCCGGACGACATCGGCGGCGTGGTCGCCTTCCTCTGTTCCGAAGAAGGCCGCTGGGTGAATGCCCAGCGCCTGGAACCCTCCGGCGGCATGTTTCTGTAACCCCCCTAACTAACAGTCATTCAACACCCATCATTAAGACCATCATGAGCACATCCAAAGTCATCCTCATCACCGGCGCCAGCAGTGGCATCGGCGAAGCCACCGCCCGTCACCTGGCCACCCTGGGCCACCGCGTCGTCCTCGGTGCACGCCGCACAGATCGCCTGGAAAAACTCGCCCAGGAAATCCGCAGTTCGGGTGGTGCCGCCGAATACCGCGCCCTCGACGTAACGAGCCTCGAAGACATGCAGGCCTTTGCCGCCTATGCCGAAGAAAAATTCGGCCCGCCCGATGTCATCATCAACAACGCCGGCGTCATGCCCCTCTCACCGCTCCATGAGCTGAAGGTGGAGGAGTGGAACCGCATGATTGACGTGAACATCCGCGGCGTGCTCCATGGCATCGCCGCCGTGCTGCCCGGCATGCAGGCGAGAAAGCGCGGCCACGTCATCAATCTCTCCTCCATCGGCGGACACCAAGTGTGGGCCACCTGTGCCGTTTACTGCGGCACCAAGTATGCCGTACGCGCCATCTCCGAAGGGCTGCGCCTGGAAAACAAGGACGTGCGCGTGACCATCATCTCCCCCGGTGTGGTGGAGTCTGAACTCGCCGATACCATCTCCGACCCTAGCACCCGCGAGGCCATGGCCGAGTTCCGCCAGATCGCCCTCAAACCCGACGCCATCGCCCGCGCCATCGGTTACGTCATTGACCAGCCTGCCGACGTGGATGTGAACGAAATGATCATCCGCCCCACCGCAGGCGCGCAGTGATCTGCCTCAAAAACGGCCTCTTCCTGCGGATCACCGCCAGGGAGGGGCCGTCGCATTTCCCCAAATCCAGCCTTGCTTTAACAATCCTGGTTAGGCAAAAATACGCACCCTAACCATGAAAGCGATTTTCACCCTGCTCCTCGTGGGAGCACTACTGCCCAGCCTCGCCTCGGCAGCCACCGCTCCCCGCAGCCAGGCCCCCGGCCTGCTCATTCAGGAGTACCCACGCCATGCGGCCCAGGCGAATGACCAGACCCAGTTTCATCTGGCACCGGAGGACTTTGGCCCGCCCACCGGGCAGCTGGAGATCGCCAAATCCCTTTACCCCTGGAAGTGGAACACGGAGCGCAACGCCATCGCCAGCGGCTTCCTGGAAATCACCCAGGATGGCGACTATGCCTTTTCCTCCCGCAGCTTTTACGACCGCAACACTCTCCTGATCAATGACCGCATCGTTTGCAGCTTTCGCGATGGCGACAGCACCGTCACCACCATCCCGCTGAAAAAGGGCCGGGTGAAATTCACCTCCATCGGCGTGGTGGAATCGCGCGGCGGCAGCGAAGGCATCCACATCCAGTGGAAACCTCCGGGCCAGACCGAAATGAGCCCTATCCCGCCGGATCTGCTGAGCCACACCGAGACAGAGGCCAGCCGCATCGCCGCCACTCCGCCTGCCCGACTGCGCGCCGCCGAACTCATCACCGCCACCAATGACTACATCGTCGAGGCTTACCTCAACGGTAAAAAGATCCACGATTCCAAACGCAGCCTCCTGCACGAGCACTTCGGCGCCACGGTGGAACGCATCGCCGTGGACATCCGGCCGGGCGACTGGCTAGTCTTCCAGGTCGTGCACAACCGCCTGCGCTGGGAGGGCTCGCGCTACTTTGCCGTCGCCGGCCTGCTCTCGCCGGACCGCTACGGTTTTGTCTCTGATCCCACCTCGCCCGAATGGAGCGTCTGCGATGATCCCGCCCAGGCCCAGACTTTCATCCGCCAGAAAAACAGCGGCACCTCGCAGCGGGCCAGCAGCATCGCCAAACCCTGGAAGGAGGGCGACGGCTTCATGCAGAAATTCGCCGGCCCCAGCTTCCCTGGCAAAGCTCTCTGGGGCGGCAGCTCCTCCACGTGGATCAAGTATGTGGCGGCAGAAAGCACCCCGCCTCCTGTGGCCCTCGCTGCACTCACACCTACCCCAGGCGCTTGCCGCCCCATGGAAGTCGTTTTGGAAGACCTCCAAAGCCAGCCCCGCCTAACCAAACCTGTTTCAACACCTCCTGCCCCGCCCATGCTTGCGCCCACACGCTGGCCCGTGCAGATCCTCTCCGCCATCTACGGTACCGGCGGTAAAAACGCCGATGTCACCGCTGCGGTGAAAGAGCATGTGGAGGTGAAACGGCGCCTGTTTGCCGTGACCCCTCCCGATCTCGGCAACGACCCGAACCCCTACTGGAACAAGGCGCTGCACATCGTGTACATGAAGGACGGCGTGCGCCGTGAGCAACATCGCGGCGAAAACGAGCACGTGCTACCCGAGAGCTTTTACGGCCCCCAGGACCTGAGCGAGCTACGCACCTGGCTCCTGGCCACCCGCTGGAAAGGTGAAAAGGGCGAGATCCAGTTCCACGCCAGCAGCACCCTCACCGGCCCCGGCCTGGAGGGCGCCCCCACCTGGGAAACCCTGGCTAACAACAAGTTGCGCATCACCTGGTCTGCCGAGCAAAAGACGGAGTATGTCTTCGACTACACCTGGTCCAGCTTCCACCAGCCCGACAATGCCGCCGAGGCTTTCCACTTGGTGAAGTGATCTTGGCTTGACGCGCGATAGGTTCTTTTTGCAGGTTGGGGGGAAATATGCCCTTTCCTCCCATCAATATTTTCAGCCAACACCTGGACCCAGAAGGCACCCTGGCCAAGCTTCTGGAACGGGTGCCCGATGCCAAAGTCACCCGTCTTGCCGATGGCACATGGTCGGAAGTTCATCTGACGTTTAAACGGGGCTGGCTGAAAAAAGCGCTGACCATGAAGGCACGTCATGATCCCGATTATTATGGAGGCGAGGATTGGTCGCGGCAGTTGTTAGGCATGCAGGGTTACTTTCAGACTTTCCCCAATGCGATGGATCGAGCAGACCTGTTTGAATACCTACCGGGCCTACGTTTTGCCTTCAATTTCATGCTGGATGGGGAGCCTGAAGAGGGCGATCCCCGGCTGGCCTTGGTGTATGAAATGGCGAGCCAAGTCCATGGAGTCGTCTTTCTTCCTGGCCGCCTGCTAGACTCGTCAGGCCGTGTCATCTTGGATGCAGATGGCGAGCATGATCCGGAAGCTCAGTTGCCTGAGAACCACTCCCTGAGTGTGGATGAACGTGTTAAAAACATTCTAGCAGCAGCGGGTTACGATGAAGAGGAGCTCTCCGATCCCCCGACTCAGGACCAGATCTTCAAACGCTTTTTGCTGATGTGCAGTTTAACTCAGCGCGGCTTCATGGAAGGGGCTGCCGAGGCTGAAGAATACCGTCAGGAGATGATCGCTCATTTGAAAAGCAACGGTGTGTGGGAGGAGGCCGAACCGTCGGAGGCTGAGGCCCTGGAAACCCCAGTGGATGCTCTGCCTGAAAAATTGAAATGGAAGCTTCCTTGGCAATCTGAAGGGGCCATCATCCTCGCGTGGGCACTGAAGCTAGCGGAACTGCCTGCCTATGACCAGGAAGTCCAGGTGGACGGGCTCTATGAAGTCGCCCATAAAGCCGAAAATGGGCAACTCACCCCTGTACTGCGGAGTCTTGAGGAGCTGGAAGAATTGTCGTTTCAGATGCTCGCCATTCACTGGCGCATCCGGCAGTTCTCGCTGGATGGCAAGGCCATGGACTTTGTCGCCTTTGCCCCCACAGCGTGGTGCGGGCCCATGGATCTGTCTCTCGCACGTTTAAAGAACAACGACCTGGAACTGCATGGCCAAGCCATCGCCGATAGCTCCCCCGAGTCTTTCCGGCGTACGGGCGGGATCATGGAGGAACGGCGCAAAGCCTTGCATTGGGTGCTTGGGCATCATCCTGTTTATTCACAAAACGATACCAGCACCTAAAGCCTCGCCCCGCTCCCTCGATTCCGTCTTTTGAGACCGACAGCAGGCACGCAGGTTAGCGCCTGTCACAAACGGAAGATTTCTGGTTAGCACTTTCCTCCATGCCTTCCCTCAACACCCAAAACCTCAGCTTTGACCAGTTGCAACAGAGCCTCACTGGAAGCACCGACCATCAAATTCGCTCGGATCAGGCAGGTCAGGTGCGGACCAAGGACCACTCCGAAGGTTTCTTTGGTCGCTTTCTAGGCCGCAACGACAAGTTCGACAGGGCCGCTCAGGAAGTGCAGGATGCTCTCCAGCGCGCGACGGGGCAGCCCGTCAGCCCAGAACTGCAACGGCAGATCCGCGCAGGAGTGGCCGGCAAGACGGGTCTCCCCGTGGACCAAATGCTGGGGCAAATCCGCGACTCCTGGCACCAGGAGGCCACGCAAAAACACACCTCCCCGGCTGCCCTCGATACCCACTTTTCACGGGTCGCCGCCCTCGCCCTACGCCCGGAAGGCAAGCAGATGGTGGCAAACGAGGTGCGCGCCGCCATCGCCGAACAAATCTCCCATGCCAAGGCCCAAGGGATCACCCTCAGCGACAACCAAATCAAAGACGCTACCAAGCAAGCTTTTGACTCCGCCGCCCTCAAGGTGAGCCTCCTGGCCAAGAGTGTCACGGACGTGAACGAGCTCCAGGCGGGCAAACGTGGAGAGGTCTTTAAGGTGACCTATGGCGATGGGGCCTCCACCGTGGTCAAATTGCAGAACGAAAATCCTGCGGCCAACGTCGCTGCGGCGCAGATCCTCGCAGAGGCCCAAGTCAACGCACCCGCCATCGCCGCCTATGACAATCCTGCCAGGAATAGCTTGGCAGACCAAGCCGATTCCATCTCACACATCAACCCAGCGGCGCAGAAACTAGCCGAGGGGTTGAGAGCCAACATCCGCCCGCATGTGGTGGAGATGGCTTTCGCCAAAGGAGAGTCCTTGCAAGACCGCCTGGATTCCCCTGGAGCCGCAGCCATGCTGACCCAGCCTGAGTTTCAGGAACAGCTCGGCAAGATCCTCGCAGCCGATGCCTTCATGGCCAATCCAGACCGCGCCTTCGCCGTGGAAAAAAGAGGTAAGCTGGAGGGCTGGTACAATCCAGGAAACCTGATCATTGATGGCACCGGCCCGGATTTGGTGGTGACACCCATTGATAATGAATTGGTGGCTGGGTTGAATGCGAGCAGCAGCAAGCTCTTTGGCATGAAGACGGATGATTGGCAGCATAGCAGTCTGGCTGCGATGAAACCCGAAGAGTTTGAGAAGGAAGTGGCGGCAGTCTTAGACCGCATGATCCAGGAGGGTAACAAGGCCGCAACAGCCCAGGGAAGACCGCCCATCACCCTCACCGATGCTCAGAAGGCTGACTTTGTAAACACCGTCAATCAAAGCGCGCAAGCCTCCCTCGACAAGCTGCTGCAGCATGGTCAGGACAGGAAGCAAAAGCTCGCAGATGCAGGCGTGAGGCAAGACACGATTGATGGATTCGCCGACCATAAACGTGCCATGCGCCTCCTCAGAGGTGAAGGCGACAATAAGGACGTGGATAAGCCCCATATCTCCGTCAAAGAAGCCCTCACCTTGGCCAAGGATCGCGCGGCCTACCGCCAGCACATGGGCAAGGATGTCGGCGGCTCTGGCGGCGGCCAGCACCTCTGAGATCAGACCTCATCGAAGTCTCGCTCACTCCGCCTCCGCCAGCAGATGCTGGACAAGGAAGGCGGTGATGTTCGTCTTGGGCCCTTCTTGATCCTGAAGGACGATGCAGGGCACCTGGGCGGTGACGCATTGCTGATGCACGGCCCGGGCATGGTGAATGCAGTGCAGCCACTCGCCCCGGTTCGTCGGGGCCGCCACCACCTGGGAGTTGTTCACGAGCAGGGGCGGATCATCACGGGTGATCCAGGCCAGCATGTCGCACTCACGCCGGATGGCCTTGCCAGATTCCGTGGTCATCGCCTCGATGGAGGGCAGGTGGTAAAAGAGGGCGGCCTCCAGCGGGCTGGTGCCGAATTCAGGCTTCGCCGGGCCCATGAAGGACTCCCAGCGCGAGACATCGTAAGTCGCCTGCGTGGCATTGCACACGGCGCAGACGAGGCGGGTGGATTCACGCAGCACCGGGTCCTCCGCTTTCGGGTCAGCCAGGTCATCGCGGGTGGCCAGCCAGAGAGATGTGCCTGCACCTGCGGAGCTGCCCATGGAGGCAAAGCGTGTCTTGTCCAAATTCCAATCTCCAGCATGCGCGCGCAGAAACTGCACGGACCGGGCGCAGTCGCGCAGAATGTCCTGGATGGGCTTGTCCGTGAGGAAGGGGTAGTTGATGGCCGCACAGGAGATGCCCCGATTCAGCAGGGCCTGCACCGTCTTGTCACTGGCCCAGCGGCTTTTGTCACCAGCGCGAAAACCGCCACCATGGATCAGCAGCACCAGAGGCGCAGGCGTGGTCGCCTTTTTAGTTAGGTAAAGATCCAACCTGTGCCGCGCATGCGGGCCATAGGCCACATCGGCCACGTCCGGCTTCAGCGCCCCAGGTTTGTTTTCCGTCGGTGTAGGGCCGGGTTTGTTTTTTGCCAGATAGGCCTTCGCCTCCTCCAGAGAAAGAATGCCGTCCTTGTTCGTATCGGCTGCCGGATAACGCTTCAGCCCCTGCCGCAGTCGGTCATTGTTTTCAGAGGTGATCTGGGCATGACCCAGGGTCGCCAAACAGGCGACGAGCAGACAGAGAAGGCGCGGATTCATGATGCTAAAGGAACGATTTGAAACTGGGCACCGTCAGGAAAGTTGCGCGCGATCCTTCGTCCCGATCAGCGCCCCCGCATCTGCGACTGCTTCAGCAATTGCAGCCAGTCCACCAGATTGCGGATGAGTTTCTGGTTCGCCTCGATGCGTTCCGTCTGGCCCTTGTTGGTGGAAATCGCCGGGTCCATGCCCTGGTTCATCCAGCCGCTGCCACCGCCCAGGATGATCACCCAGCCAAAGCCGCGCGGCACCACGGCCAGGCACGGTTCCTTGTCCAGAAAGGCCAGCGGCACGGCCTCGCGATTGGTCAGTTTTAGCGTCGTGCCATGGCAGGGGTACAGCACCTCGATGCCCCGCACCAGGGGATGCTCCTGATCGCGCAATGTGGGCGTGAGGGCGGGGCCTGTGCGTCCTGGCCCCGGCAGCACCTCCACCCCGTAGCGGCTCATGAGGGGATTGTAGAATGGCAGGCTCACCCCTGCCCCCAGGCCGCTGCCGCCGGAAATGACCAGCAGGTAACCGCCGCTGATCACGTAGTTATCCAGCGCCTTCATCACTTCGGGTGAAAAGACGTCCGGCTGCCGCTTGCCCGAGTAACGCCCGTTCATGACCACCAAATCATAGGCTGAGAACTCCGCCTCGGTCAGCTCCTCCGCGCGCTCTAGCACGCGGTGAGATTCCTCCACTTCCGCGCCCTGCTCCTTCAGCACCTGGGCCATGATGGTCTGGCTGAAATTCCTGCCGGGGATCAGGCGCGACTGATGGTGCAGTGTCTCCAGCAGCACGCGGATGACCGGGCGCTCCTGGGTTTCTGCCGCCCAGGCCGTGCCCAGCATCCAGCCGCCGAAGAGAAGTATCGCCCAAAGCTTCATGGCGCGGTTTTATCATGGTGACCGCCTGGGATGCAAGCGCCACCGCAGGCAGATTCAGTCCTGTCATACAAGGACCGCCGCCAAGCCACCCATGCGCGTGCGCTTCCTTTCCCTCCTTGCCTTCCTCCTGGTTTCGTTCCACCCAGCTTCTGGCCAGGCCCCGGTCAAAGACATGCCACCCTTGACGTTAGGCGTGCTGCTGTTTCCCGGCTTTGAGCTGCTGGACGCCTACGGCCCGCTGGAGCTCTGGGGAAACCTGAAGCCGCAGGTCCGCATCGTCACCATCGCCGTCACGGCTGGGCCCGTGGCGAGTGCGCAGGGTCCTGAAACGGTAGCCACCCATGGCTTGCAGGATGCACCGGCCCTGGATCTCCTGCTGGTTCCTGGGGGCTTCGGTGCCTTTAAGGCCCTGAAGGATGAGCCCCTCCTCGCTTGGTTGCGCGGGCGTTCCCGCAACGCACGGGTCACCATGTCCGTCTGCAACGGAGCCTCCATCCTGGCAGCCGCCGGTCTGCTGGACGGACGCCCGGCCACCACCAACAAGGCCTACTGGAAAGCCGCCACGCGCCCGGGCCCGAAGGTGAAGTGGGTGCCCCAGGCCCGCTGGGTGGATGATGGGGACATCGTCACTTCCTCCGGTGTTTCCGCCGGTATTGACATGACGCTGCACGTCATCAGCCGTCTTTACACCCGTCGTCTGGCGGAAAAGATGGCAGATCAAATCGAGCATGAATGGCATCGCGACCCCGCCTGGGACCCCTTTGCCGCCAAGCATGGGCTGGTGCCCGCCAGTCCTTGATCCTTGGTTAGGCCAAGCCACGTTCACCGTAGCTTGCCCGGCGCAGGTTTGGCCAAACAAGTCCAATACACCCAGGCGATGAAGACGGCCTGCAGCGGCAGCCGCGCCCACAGCACCCAGCGCGGGATGTCATGGGCCGCCCAGCCATTCAGGGCCAGGTGCACATTGGCCGGGAAAATGGCGATGAGCAGGGCCACCAGGCCCCACGCGGCCAGCCAGCGCAGGCGTGGAATGAGGATGCCCACACCGCCCGCCACCTCCGCCGCGCCGCTCACCCAGTTCAGCATTTCTGGATAGGGCAGATAGGGCGGGATCATCCCCACGTACACCTGCGGATTCAAAAAATGATTCACCCCGGCAACGACGAAAAACAGGCCTAACAAAAGACGGAATAAAAGCTTCAGAAGCGGTCGGTTCATAATCCAGGGTGAGGAGAGAGGCCGGGGGTCGGCCCTGAATCTCCGCTGACAGATTACGTTTGGTTTCATGAAACCGGCCTTCTTCCTCGAAACCCTGCGGGGCCGTCTTTACCTGTGCTGACCTCACGGCCAAGGCGGATGCCCCACACGATGTAAGGGCATGAGCGACCAACCGCCTGCCGCCAGCGCAGACCCGCCGAAGAAAAACCGGCGCACCCGCCTGAAGGAAGGCTATTTCAACCTGCTGCTGCGGCGCTGGGGCAGGCTCTCCGTGCGTGGCTGGCTGGAGCTGCTGGCCGTTCTCCTCGTCGGCTTCGTCATCTACAGCATCCTCTTTGTGAGGCGGCAGGTCATGGACTACCGCCCGCCGCACACCTTTGCCGTGGCTGATCCCGCCTTCTTTGGCTCCGCCCACGCCATCGCCGATCCCGTGCCCATCGGCGGCAACAAGATCACCCTCCTGCACAATGGCATCGGCATTTTCCCCGCCATGCTGCAGGCCATCCGCAGTGCGAAGAAGACCCTGAACTTCGAGGCCTTCATCTTCCACTCTGGCAAGGTGGGCACCCAGTTCATGGACGCCTTTTGCGAACAGGCCGCCAAAGGCGTGAAGGTGCGCATCCTCCTGGATGGCATCGGCTCCGGCATCGGCCTCAAGAATGAAGAGATTGACCGCCTGCGCCACGCGGGCTGCCAGGTGGCCTACTACCACCCGGCCAAAGGCCTGCGCTTTGACCGCATCAACCGCCGCACCCACCGCCGCGTGATGGTGGTGGATGGGAAAATCGGCTTCACGGGTGGCGTCGGGTTTGCCGATGAATGGCAGGGCAATGCCGATGCGGCGGATCACTGGCGGGAGGTGCATGGCCAACTCGAAGGCCCCATCGTGGCCAAGCTACAGACCGCCTTTCAGCAACATTGGTTAGAGGCTACGGAGGAACTCCTCAGCGGGCCAGATCATTTCCCTGCACTTCCCCCAGTCGGCACGCTCATGGCCCAGGTCGTCACCTCCCGCGCTTTCACCGTGGCCCCCATGCCCGTACTCCAGGCCGTGGCCATCGCCGCTGCGAAAAAGAGCATCTACATCACCAACCCCTACTGCACGCCCAGCGACGACTTCGTGCATCTGCTGGCGGAGGCCACCCAGCGCGGTGTGGAGGTGAAGCTGCTCATTCCCGGTAAGCACAATGACCAGCCAGCGACGAAATCCGCCGGCAGCGAAAGTTATGGCAAACTGCTGGAGGCGGGCGTGAAGATCTACCAATACAGCCCCACCATGGTCCACTCCAAGACCATGGTCGTGGATGGCCACTTCTCCATGTTTGGCACTTCGAATCTTGATCCTCGGTCCTCCCAGATCAATGAGGAGATCGACATCAGCATTTACGATACCGGCTTTGGAGCCGCCATGGACCAGATCTTCCGGGACGACCTGCAAAAGTCGAAGCCCTATCTCATGGCCGATTTCGAAGCCCGGTCCTGGAAGGATCGTTTCCTGGAATGGATCATGATTCCCATCCGCTCGCAGCTTTGAGCCCCCCAGTGCTGCATCGCAATCATCGCATAAAGCGTGACAAAATACGCGCCACCTTATTTATTTCGATTTCAAAATAAATATGAAATCGTGGTGTTTATTCATGCAAATCCACTCTTCGCGCCAAATTCGTTTAGCCATCGCCTGCCTCATTGTGATGCAGACTGTTTCAGCCCCCAGCAACCTCTGGGCTGATTCTGCGTCTCTGCGCTTTTCCCTGTCTCCCACCACCGCAGACGCGGATGCCAGTGGTAAAATGAGCGGCTCCTTTGGAGTCAAAAAGTCCCTTTTCAAAGTTGAGCTCGCCAAGCTGGCTCCGAGCAGCAGTTATGACCTCAAGGTGAATGACCTGGTGCAGGCCACCTTCACCACCACCTCCAAAGGGACTGCCCGGATTGAATTCCGTGCACCGGCCAAATCGGGTCAGGACGCCCTGGATTTTGATCCTCGTGGTGCCTTGGTTTCCATCGTCAAAGAAGGAGTGCCTCACTTGGAAGGCATCTTTTCGGGTGCGGGAGAAAGCGCTGGCTCCACCGTCAACGAACAGGCCTACCTAACCAATCTGACCCAGAACCCGAAAGCGCGGGCCTCGGTCCGCTTCACTCAGGATACCAAGGGCGTGAAACGTTTCACGGTGGATGTGTCCAATGCCCCGGACGGCCTGTGCAAGCTTTTGGTGGGCGGACAAGAAGTGGCGGAAATGACGATCGCTAAAAAACGGGGGAAGCTATTTTTTGAAGCGGGTAGGACGGGCTCCAAAGCCATTCCCCTCACCTTCGATCCTCGGGGGGCCACCGTGGATCTGGTTCAGGGGGAAACGAGCCTCTTCACCGGCACCATGAAGGCCCAATCCTTCGGCGCCAACACGGACAAGAAAGCGGCCTACCTGCTGCCGATCCCTCCGGCCTCCGATGAGACTGTCGGCCAGGCCAAGGCGAAATGGACCGTCAGCGAAAAAGCGGTCCGGAAATTCTCTGTGGAGGTGGAAGGCGTGCCTGCCGGCAGTTATGAATTCAGCGTCAATGGCGCTAGCAAAGGCGTCATCGTGGTGACTGGCGAATCTGGCGAACTGGAATACAGCAATCAACCGGACGGCGAAGCCCTGCTGCTGGATTTCGATCCCCTCTTGGCCACCCTCAGCATCAGCCAGGATGAAACCGTCCTCTTCTCCGGGGTGTTTGACCCCTCCGTGCTGGCCACAAGACCCGCCCCGGAAACCGAGTCGCGTCTGGACGAAAATCTGACGTCCACGGGTCTGGTGCCAGCCGCCAGTGCCAAGGCTCGCTATGAGGTGGACAATAAGGGCTATCACCGGTTCAAGGTGGAGATGGAAGACAGTCCGGTGGGTGTTTACAGCCTGCTGGTCGGCGGAGTGCACCGCGCCTCCATCCGTGTGGTGCAGACCGTCGATGGCCCTGAGGGGGAAGTGGAGTTTGGTACCAAGACGGAACCAGGAAAGGTTTCGCTGAAATTCGATCCACGCGGTCAGCTCATTGAAATAGCCAACAGCAGCAAAGAAGTGCTGTTCTCCCACATCCTGGGCTCGGGTTCTGCCGTCGGTGGTGGCGGTGGGAGTGTCAGCACCCCCCTTCTGGTTCAGGGTTCCTTGTTTGCCTCTTCAGGCGCATCGGGCCTCGTCAGCTTCTCCTTTCAGAAGGACGAAGACGGAGGAGCCAGCTTCAAGCTGCAAGCACGCGGCCTCTCGCAAGGTTCCTACGATGTGGTCATCGGTGGTCTGGCCCGCGGTGTGCTGGTCGTGGAGGAAGACGACAGCGTGACCGAAGGAGAGATCGAATTCGACGACACTCCAAAAAAGGAAGAGGTCCTGTTGAACTTCGATGTGCTGGGCCAGGAAGTCGCCATCAAGCAGGGTGAGACCCTCTTCTTCAGCCGAGTCATTCCGCTGGAGTGACCGCAGGCCAGAGACTCATTGACAGGAAGAGCCGGCCACCCGCCGGCTCTTTTTTTTGGGTGTCTAAAGCTTCCGGCGCGACGGGCGGCTGGGGTCCTCGATGGGCAGCCTTTCACGCGACCGCAGGATTCCACAGGGCCGGGTATGCCAGGCCCTGCGTATTCCAGGGAGCTGGGCTGACGCTTCGGCCCTTGGCGTGACAAGACTCATCCCACCCCCTCATGAAACAACTCGCCGAAAATCTCTGGCTCCTGCAATACCCGCTCACCGTGCTGGGCACGCAGCATGGGCGGAATGTCACCGTCATCCGCCTGCGCTCCGCCCAGACGGTGCTGCACTCCATGGCCCCTTTTACTCCGGCAGATTTGGCCGCGCTTCAGTCGTTAGGCACGCCCGGCTGGCTGGTGGAGGCCATGCTGCTGCATGACACCTATGCTAAAGAAGGCCACGCCGCCTTCCCCGCCCTGCCCTTCCTCGGTCCGCCGGGTTTTTCAAACGTGGTGAAATTCCCCACTCTGCCGCTGCTGCCTGCACCTGCGGAATGGGCGGGCGAGCTGGAGGTCTTCCCCATCGAGGGCACGCCGAAGCTGAAGGAGCACGCCTTTCTCCATGTGCCCACGCGCACGCTCATCGTGGCGGATCTCGTCTTTAACTTTGATCCCAATGAACACGGCTGGGATCGCTTCTTCCACCGCTACATCGCGGGCTTCAAGCGCTACCCCGGCATGAGCCGCATCTTCAAACTCTGCCTTGCGGACCGCCCCGCCTTTCAGGCCTCCCTGCGGCGCATTCTGGAGCAGGATTTCGACCGCATCATCGTCGGTCATGGTCGTGTCATCGAAAGCCACGGCAAGGCCCTGCTGCTGCGCGCCCTGGAGGATGCAGGCGTTTTATAAACCCAGGCGAAGGTGCCCCCAACGTGACAATATCGTCACATGATTGCAGCCATCCTCCGTGACTGGTAGAGGGTGATTCCCGTTCACCATGGCCGAAGCTTCCGCTCCCTCTCCCCTGCATTCCAGCGCCCCTGCTCCGGTCACCGCCAGCACCCTCATCAGCTCCACTGCGGTGGATGTCACCCGGCTGCTGTACATGCTGTATCAGGATGTCGAAAGCCAGATCAACCGGGCCGATCTCAAGGCCCAGATCACCCTCAGCACCTCCGCCATCCTCGCGGCCATGGTTTCAAACATGGGCCTGGGGCTGAAATCGCCTGACATGCATCTCTGGACTGCTACCGAATGGACCCTGCTAGGCATTTACACCCTGTTCATTGCCTTCATCTGCAGCGCCATCGCCCATGCCCTGCTGGCCGCTTTTCCACGCTCGATTGGCAAATCCAAAAAGAAGCCTGAAAACGCCAATCTCTACTTCACCGCCGACATCGTGACCCTTCACCCGGAGACCTACGTGCAGTTGTTCGGTGCCCAGCTCAATTCCGACGTGCGCGAGAATGTGCTGAAGCAAATCCATGCCAAGGGCCGCGTATTGGAGGCCAAACTGGGGCATGTCCGCTGGGGCTTAAAGTTCCTCAGCCTGGGCATGCTCATCTGGCTCTGCGCCCGCGTCTTCCTCGTGGTCAGCTACGCCCGGCTTCCGGTTCATTGAGGGCCCTTTCCCGGCCATCCGTGCCACCACCTTGATGCCATCTTTGGTTAGGCAATTCGGAGCAGTATTTGCAAACGCATACAACCGCCTTTTTGAGCGGGGGCGAATACCAGTGTGCGCAGCCGGAGCCCCGTCAATACGGGCCCACCCAACCGCTGCCGCCCAATCCCCTAACCAATATTATCATCATGAAAACACTGTTCCAATCCCTCGCCTTTGCGTGCCTCAGCCTCTGCCTCGTGAACAACAGCCTCGGCGCTGACGAAAAGGAAAAAGACGCCAAGAAGGCCGAGAAGATGGCCGAGAAAAAAGCCGAGCTGAACCACATCGCCATGAAGGATGGCAAGATGTGGGTCATGAAGGACGGCAAGACCACTGAGCTGACCGAAACCGCCACCCTGATGGACGGCACCCAGGTCATGAAAGACGGCTCTTACCTGGCCAAAGGCGAGACCGAAAAGAAGATGCTCAAGGAAGGTGAAGCCATCACCTGGAAGGGCAAGGTCACCGATCATGACAAGGTCATGAAGGACCTCGAAAAGCACAAGGAAAAGAAGGCTGAGAAAGCCGCCAAGGAAACTGAAAAGGAAGTGAAGGAAACCGTCAAGGAAGCTGAAAAGAAGTAAGCTCCCTGGACTTGGCTTCATCCGCCATCACGCCTGCGTGAGCCGGGTGAAGTGACCTCCGCCAAGGGCGAAGATCGGGCTGCATTCCTGGCAACAGGCGGCGCTGATTTTCGCCCTTGGCCTTTTTGTTTTGATGATGAACCGCCTCCCGAAATCTGGGATGCGGCCTCTTGCAACCTTGGGCTTGAGTCGTCCTGCGGATGTAGAGTGCAGCAGCGACTCCAGAACTGATCAGGGTTTAAAAACCGACAGGGAGCAGCGTGGCCCTAGCCCCCGCTCGCGGGATCGCTCCAGCGGATGTTTCGCCGCAGGCCGACGACGTGGAAATGCGCGTCGGAATCCTGGAGGTAGCCCTGCGCATCCACCCGCATGCCCTCGCCCTCCAGCCGCTGCCGCTGCGTGGCCGCCAGGCTGGCCTCCATGTTCGGGCTGATGCGTGCATCCGCGCTCAGCACCCGGTGCCACGGCAGCCTCTGGGACTCCTCGGGCGTCAGCCGACTCATGACCGAGGCCACGTGCAGCGCCGCCACATTCATGTGCACGGCCAGGGAGCCATAGGTCGTGAACTTCCCCGCCGGGATGAGCCCGACGAGCCGGATCACCTCCGCCCGGATGCGGGTGCCCGCGATGGATTTGGGTTTCGGCATTGCCCCCCACCCATGAACGCCCCCCGGCCCGCAGGCAAAGAAAAGATGCCCTGGAAAGGGTAAGGGCGGGCTTGAGGGCTGTTTCGCTGAAGAGTAGCCCGCTCAGTCCCTGA